>JAUXWY010000076.1 GCA_030681235.1 Pirellulaceae bacterium
CTCGTACGGTGGCGAGTACGCCTGCGGCTGACTGTTAAACGACTAAATCAACAGACCGCGAGTACTTGAGTGATTCTAAAAATCGAATCAATTGTTGAAAGGCTGCATACCAATCGGTCGGTGTCTCTGGCTGAACAGCCGAACACAAGCCGGAAACGACGCATTCCGCCCAACGGCATCTTTGTGCTCCCCGTTTTCGCCATTATAAGTGGCCATAAGCACAAAAACAGCACCACTTATGGCCATTTAAGTAAGATCATAAGTGGCCATATCTAGAATTAAAGAACTGGATTTGGCCAACTATAGAGTTCGGATCGTTGAGAACCGCCTGCCACCCATCGCTATACGGACGCGTCCAGAGTAGAGGAAGACCACGAATCCAAGGCCTGCTCATAAAGCCCTGCCCCTCGTTGTACGGGTCGTCGCGGTTTACACTGAGGCGCAACTGATGGGGGCTCGACAACGTATGATCAAACAGCTGATTTGAAGTGGATTAGGACCGTGCCAAATATTCAAGCTTTTCGTGGGTTGCGTTACGATCTGGGTGTGGTCGGAGCTTTGGCCGATGTCGTAGCCCCTCCCTACGACGTGATCAATGCGACCCAGCAAGAGACCCTTTACTGCCGCCACCCCAAGAACGTCGTGCGATTGATTCTAAACCGAGACGAGCCAGGCGACGCTCCTGGTGCCAAATACGAACGCGCGGGGCATTTTCTGCGGTCTTGGCTTTCCGACGGGACGCTAGCAATCGAAAACCAGCCGATGCTTTACGTCTACCACCAAGTGTTTGCTTGGGGTGGCCAGACGTTCACGCGGCGGGGATTTCTTTCCCGGGTCCGTTTGGAACCGTTTGGGACTGGGAAGATCTACCCTCACGAAGAGACCCACGCGAAGGCCAAACAGGACCGCTTCTTGCTGACCACAGCGACTCGGACCAACCTATCACCAATCTTTGGAATGTACCCGGACCCAGACAAAGCGATTCAGATCACCTTGGACATAGAAGTAGCGGCAACTCCGCCATTGGAAGCGACGGATGATCTGGGAGTGATCCATCGATTGTATCCGCTGCCGGGAGCTCAGGTTCAGGCCAAGATCGCCCAAATGATTGCCGACAGAGCGGTTTATATCGCGGACGGGCATCATCGCTACGAGACCGCCTGCAACTACCGCGACGCTCGCTTGAAGGCTGGCGACCATCACCCGGACTGCGACTATGTCTTGATGATGTTGGTCGGCATGGACGATCCCGGCTTGATTGTGTTGCCGACGCATCGCCTGTTCCGAGGGGTGGCACCTTTGAGTCAAGCGGACCTGATTCGGCGAGTAGGAGACCGCTTTTCGGTCACGGCATTCGGTCATGGGCCGGAAGCTGCGGCTGGGCTGTGGGAGGATATTGAGGTCGGCGGTTCGCAGGAAGTGTTGGGGATTTACACGGCCCAAGACGATTGCTGGAGCCGCTTGGAATTAACCGCCGAGGGTATGACTCGGTTGGCGGAAATTGCTCCCGAGCACTGCGACCATTGGCGTGGCCTAGGGGTATCGATTCTACATCGGCTGCTGATGGACGATTGCCTACAGCTGAAGGAACTGCCGACCCCGAAGTATGTGCATTCGATCGAAGAAATGGTCGAAGGTCTGAAGCGAGGGGACGAAGTTGGCCGAGATGCCACCGGTCAAAGCGGCGATGGGCAGCCGTTCCAATTGGCCGCGCTGGTCATGCCAGCCTCGGTGACAGACATCGAGGGAGTGAGTCAGTTCGGGGAACGGATGCCAGCCAAGAGCACCTACTTCTATCCGAAATTGCTGTCGGGTCTGGTCTTCAACCCATTGGGTTAAAGAGAATTCTGCTATCGTTTCCCGTGACACTGCTAGTATTTGCCAGCTAGCCATCGGGGGCGGATCCGAAGGCTGCCACCCATTGCAACCCCGAAGTCGACGTGCGTACCTGTCCCCGGTGCTCGCACCCGGTCGCAAAGTGTCTGTCCCTTTGTGCCTCCCTTTGTGCCGAGCCCCCCGCAATGTGTCTGTCCCCTTTGCCGAGTGCTGGTTTCACGTGGAACCCAGATTGCGTGCCTGACCTAAATTGACACGACTGCCAGCGAGATCAAATCAAACTGACTGCGATTAGTATTACGGATTTTGGGCAGCTTGATTAGAATTCGGCCGAAGTCCCTGGCCATGGAACGGCTTGGGGACAGACAAGTTCGTTTTCATGGAACGGCTTGGGGGACAGACAAGTTCGTTTTCACACCAAGACAAGTTCGTTTTCACACCAAGACATGGAGGTCGAGCGGTGGGTCGCGTCTTTTGCATCGCGAACCAGAAAGGCGGCGTGGGTAAGACCACGGTCGCTCTGAACTTGGCCGACGCCATTGCCAAGGCGGGTCAAGAAGTACTGCTCGTGGACCTGGACCCGCAATGCAACGCCACCGGCGGACTGGGCCATCGCCCGTTGCCCCGACACCCGCTAGTCTCCGATCAACCGCTCGCTGAAGGCCTGCTCGATTGTTCGACCCCCGGCCTACGCTTGCTCCCTGGCAGCCGCTCTTTCTACGACATCGACCAATTGGCGACCGCCGGGACCACCGCCTCGCAGCAGCTCGTGTCGCATTTGACAAACTGCGGGAAGGCCAACGACTACGTCATCCTTGACTGTCCCCCATCGCTGGGGCATCTAACACGAGCGGCCCTAGCTGCCAGCCACGAAGTGATCATGCCGATCCAATGCGAGTACTTCGCCATGGAAGGTCTGACACAAATGATCGAGGTCATCCGCGACGTGATGCGGCAACCCGGTCGCAACCTGCAATTCGGTGGGATCGTGCTAACCATGTACGATCCGACCTTAGAACTAACCCGTGAGGTCGACGAAGACGTCCGTGAATTCTTCGGCGACATCGTTTTCGAAACCGTGATCCCTCGCGATGTTTCGGTGCCGGAAGCCGTCAGCCATGGACAAAGCGTCCTGGACTACGCGCCCCGTTCCCGAGCCACTCGCGCGATGATTGAACTTTGCCTGGAGGTCATGAACCATGAATAATTTGAAGAAGCGTCGCTTGGGCCGAGGACTGGAAGCTCTGTTGGGATCCACCAGTGAATCATCGGTCGCCCCTGATCGCCCAACCGGGAGCTTGTCCGACCTGATGGCTTCGGGGCACGACATACCGCCCCATTCCAACCCAATCCCTCCACACTCTGACCCCTATTCGCAAACATTGCGACCGTACGCCGAACCGGACGACGCACCCACACAAAACTACTCGGCCCCACAACCCTTTGGGACCAGCCCCTACAATTCCGCAGGGCATCATGTCGCCCACGTTTCCCTGCATGCTAGCACAATCTCGACGCCGCACGCTGAAACCGATGGGGTCACGAACGAAAACATGCTGCTACAGCTGCCGGTGTTGGACATCCAAGAGAATCCGTTCCAGCCGCGACGAGTCTTCAGCGAATCGGAGATCGCTTCGTTATCGGAGAGTCTCAAGGAGCACGACATGCTCCAGCCGGTTCTTGTGCGAATCGTCAACGGCAAGTACCAGCTCATCAGCGGCGAACGCCGGTGGCGAGCCGCCATCCAAGCGGGTTGGAAGACGATCCCGGCTCGGGTCCGTGAGGCCGACGATCGGTTGGTCGCCGAGTTGGCCATCGTTGAGAACTTACAACGCAAGGATCTCAACGCGATTGAAAAAGCGCTGTCGTTCCGACGGTATCTGAACGAGCATCAAGCGACTCAAGAAGAGTTGGCCAATCGCTTGAAAATTGACCGCTCGACCATCGCCAATTTGATGCGGATCTTGGAGCTACCGGAAGTGATCCAAGAGCACGTTAGCCACAACCGCATCAGTGCCGGTCACGCTCGAGCCATTTTGCCATTAGGAGAAGAACGCGAGCAGCTGGACTTCTGTCGCCGAATCATCGCTGAAGGTTGGAGCGTGCGCGAAGCCGAACGCCGCGTTTCAGAGTTCATCAACCAACAAGACGGCCCCACCGTCAAGCCAAAACGCAAAGTCGGCAACCCGCAGATCGAATCGCTGGAGACTCAAGCCAAGCGCGCTTTGGGCACGGCCGTGCAGATCAAAGCCAACGGCCGTGGCGCTGGGCGCATGATTATTCACTTCAAGAACGACGCCGAATTCCAACGGATCTTCGAGCAAGTGTGCCAGGAACGCGGAGTCTTGGCGAAAATCGCATAGGCCTGACAAGCGAGCGAAACTACGTTCGCCAGAACGTGGACGATCCAGGAATTGGTCGCCCTGTACTCGGGAATCTGGTTATAATGCGACCGCGAGGACATTGCCAATGGTTGAGGTGAAATACAACGGAGACGCCTTGTGGGCGAGAATCGAGCGGGCCGTGGAGAACGTCAAAATCCGGCTGCGTCGAGTCTGTGGTGCGTTGAACGCGGCCCAGATCCCATATGCGGTAGTTGGCGGCAACGCGGTCCAGTATTGGGTCGCCCAAGTGGATGAATCCGTCGTACGAAACACCCAGGACGTGGACATCATCATCAATGAAGCCGACCTCCCACAGGTAAGGCAGGTCTTGGAGGGAATGGGCTTCGTGTATGCTCGGTCTTCGGGCATCACCATGTTCTTGGACGGGCCGGACGCCAAGGCTCGAGACGCGGTTCATGTGCTGTTTGCGGGTCAAAAGGTCCGGGAAACCGATGTCGCACCCGTACCCGAAATCGAACCACATGCCTGGCTCAACCAATCGAGAACATTGCCGCTAGAACGCTTGGTCCAGATGAAACTGACGGCGTTTCGGGACAAGGACCGAGTCCACATTCGAGACATGATCTCGATCAATCTCATCGACGACACCTGGCCCGCGCGTTACCCTCCAATCCTTGCCGCACGGCTCAAGGAGCTGTTAGCCGATCCGGAAGGTTAATTCGCGTGAGTTCGGCGGAGTTGTTTCTCCTTTAGTCGGGAAGTCGAGTGTCCCGCGTGTCCCGTTTTTGGTCTGGTTTTCCATTTGGTCGCCACTCAACGAGAAACACGATCATTGACCGTCGTTCAACGCACTGTCCTGAACTTGCAATCGCTCCATATCCTCTTATGCGAAGTATCCGAGAACTCAACCTTCTTAGAACTTTCTTCCTGATGTACCCATTTAGTGTTGTAGACTACTCGGCAACTGAGAGATCAGGCGAGGCAAGCTACCTATCCTTTTTAATCGCTACGATCGCTACGGGCGAAACAAAACGCACGTTCGACGCAGGCTTTGCTGTCTTCCTGGACTGCTTAATTAAGTAAAGCTGCTCAAGTTGCCGAATTTAAGATGCAAGGACACGACACGCAGTCGTGAGAAGTCAGGATAGCTTCTCGCGAGCTGGCAGCTGTTGGAAAGGTATCCCGCAAAGACAACCTTGACGGCAAATGTTGTGAATTAAGGAATCGGTGTGACGAACGGTTCGTCAAGCCAGATTACCGCATCCACGGTTTAGTTTGTCAGTAGGAGACACACAATGAAGATGGTACGTTGTTTGCTGACGGTGGTGGCTATTGCTACTCTGTCCGCCAACGCTGCTTGGGCTGACTGCTGCGGAGCTGTGAATTACAACAGCTGCGGCCCGATCGCTTCCGATGCAGGTTGCGATTGCGGCGGAGGTCAAACGGTCATGCGCACTCGACGACGAATTGTTTGGGAAACCCAACAAGTCGAAGGCGTACGAAACGTGATGCGAACGGTTTACGAAAAACAAATGGTTAACGTAAGCCGAGTCGTTCGCGAAGTTTCGTATACTCAACAAGAGTACACCGTTCGCCGTCCGGTTCGTGAGACCACATACAAGACAGTGAATTACACGGTTCGTCGTCCGGTCTGTGAGACCGAAATTGTAAATTACACGGTTCGTCGCCCGGTATGGGAAACGCACCAAAAGGAAGTGACCGTCAACGTTCGTCGACGAGTTACTGAAAACCACTGCAAGACCGTGATGGTCAGCGTTCGCAAGCCAGTTCAAGAAACTGTCATGCGATCGGTTCGCAAAGTTGTAACGGAACAAGTTCCTTACACTCGCGAAGTCACCGTTCGTGGCGGTCACTGGGAATCGCAACAACACACGATCCCAGGTCGTAGCTACAGCAAGCGAGTTCGTGGCCAAGGCGGCTTCGAGTTCGATCCTTGCACCGGCTGCTGCCGTTGGGTTCGCGGTTGCCCGACCACCGTTTGCTGCACGACTCCTGACCGAGTTGTCTGCAAGCGAGTTTGGGTTCCAACTTGCGAAACCAAGACCATCTCGGGCACCAAGTGCTGCCGCCGAGTGGTTTGTGAAGAAGTTCCAACATGCGTGACTCGTTGGGTTTGCGAACAAGTTCCTAAGACTGTGAACTATTGCACCACCAAGTGGGTATGCGAACCTCAGACCAAGACGGTTTGCTACAAGACCTGCAGCTGGGTTTGCGAAACTCGCCAACGCGAAGTTAAGAAAGTCCGCATGGTTTGCGAGCAAATGAGCAAGCAAGTTCCAGTTTGCACAATCAACTGGGTTTGCGAAACTCGTACTCGATGCGTACCTCACGTTTCTTGCAAGACCGTATGCGAACAAAAAGAAGTTTGCGTACCGAAGCGAGTATGTGAGCAAGTTCCTTACACCCGCTGCGTCCGCGTTCCACGCGTCGTGTGCGAGCAAGTCCCTGTAAACGTTTGCTGCCGTCCCGCCATGGGCCGAGCATTCGTAGCAGGTCTGGGTTCTCGACTACGCGGCCTGTTCAGTGGATGCGGTAACGGTAACGGTTGCGGTGACGGATGCGGGAGCGGTTGCGACAGCGGTTGTGGTGCAGCAGCAGCTGCTCCTTGCTGCGGCGCTGCCAACTAAGCTTGCTTAGCTTGCATTTCGTCCAGCAGTCGAATCTGGCTCTGAACGGAACCAAAAATATAGAAGCCACCCCTCTTTGTAGCAGGGGTGGCTTTTTTTGTTTTCACACGCCACTCGACGAAGTTCGCTCCCCCGGCGAGCACACGTAGCTGCAATCGCCAGAATGTGGGCGTCAATTTGGTCAAACCAAGTTCTGGCGAGCATAGCTACTCGGACGACGACCCTTAAAATTAGTATTGTCCAAGCCCTAGTGAAAATGCCGGACCGATCTAAAATACGCAGATCGCGAAGAGACAGAAGCGGAATTCCCCGATAGCCCGGCATCCATGAAAGACCGATTTCATGATCAATACACTTTATTTGCCGGAATTGCGCGAGATGTTGACGGCCCAGGATCGGGAGGGCCTGAGAGTATTCTGCGAGACACTTCATCCGTCTCAAACCGCTTCCTTTATGGAAGGATTGACGGCCGAAGAGCAGTGGCATGTGCTGCGCGAAACCGATCTGGACCATCGGACCGACGTTTTTTCTTATTTGGACTGGAACCGCCAAGTCGAGATTTTGACGACCCAAACGCCGTCCGAAGTCGCCGAAGTGGTGGCTCACTTGCCCGCTGACGACCGGGTCGATCTTTTGGACGAAGTCCCGGCGGGCGTGGTCGATCAATTGCTCTTGCTGCTGCCACCAAACGAACGACGGGATATTCTCCGCCTGCGTCAGTACCCTGAGGGAACCGCCGGCGCCATGATGACCACGGACGTGGTGCGGTTGACGGAAACGACCTCCATTCGGGACGCACTCAACGAATTGTCGAATTCCGCAAACGACTTGGAGATGGTCTACTATCTGTACATCTTGGATCAAGACGGATACTTGCGCGGAGTCGTCTCCGCGCGGGAAATCTTGTCGGCCATGCGTCTGCCCAATCGACCGCTTAGCGAGATCATGAACACGGATGTCATCGCCGCACGAGTCACCGACGATCAAGAGGAAGTCGCCGAATTGGTGGCCAAGTTGGACTTGTTGGCCGTACCGATTGTCGATCAAAGCGGACGATTCTTAGGGATCGTCACCCACGACGACGTGATCGACGTGGTATTGGAAGAAGCCACCGCCGATGCGCAGCAGATGGCGGCCGTGCAGCCGTTGGAAGCTCCCTACATGCGGACCGGGCTGTTGGAGCTGGCTCGCAAACGAGGAATCTGGCTGGTCATTTTGTTCTTCTGCTCGCTGTCGACTGCCTTTACGCTGCAACACTTGGAAGCGGAACTCTTGCCATGGATGGTGGCATTCGTACCGCTGGTAATTAGTGCCGGTGGAAATTCCGGTGGACAAGCGGCCACACTGATCATCACCGCCATCGCCCGAGGTGAACTGACGCTCCGAGATTGGGCAGCCGTCGTTGCCCGTGAGATCCGCATGGGCCTGATCTTGGGCGGCGGACTGTTTTTGATCGGGTTGGTGACCATGTGGCTGTTCCCGCAAGTGGCCGGGTTAGGCTGGATGGCGATGTTGGTGGTGCCGCTAACGCTGAACATCATCGTGATCGCTGGGACGCTGACCGGTTCGGTCCTGCCGTTCATCTTCAGTCGATTGGGATGGGACCCCGCGATCATGAGCAATCCGTTGGTCGCAGGTATCATGGACGTGATGGGGATCGTGATCTATGTCAAAGTGGCGACACTAATTCTGCCGACTCCGTTATAAACGCCTCGATTCTCAGGAGCCTATCCCAAAAGGGGTCTGACCCTTTGGAGGCGAGTCGCTTTTCTAACCTATTTACGAGACTCGCCGGAGAGGATCAGACCCCTTTGGGGATACAAGTGAAGTCCCAGTCATTTCGCGACCGCATCTTCGTCACAAGCCGCATCTTTGGCCCAAGCCGAACCGAATCAATTTCGATCTGGCCGGTTTTGAATTCAGGCCCGGAATCAGAAGATATAGTTTGACGGACGCTTGGAAGTGTCGCGACCGAGCCCTTCAAACTTCGCAACGGCTGAGCAATTCCTATGTTGAACGATCAAGACCCTTGGGCCGAACTATCCGAACTCGAACTGGAAGAGGCCGAAGCCGCCGAGCATTTCCCGAACCGACGTTATCGATCCCGCTCCAGCCAAGAAGGCTTGGAACGTCGGCAGTTTTCGAGCAATTATTCCGAGCTTTCACCGGCGGGCGCGGAATTGGGCCTATCTATCGATTCTTACAAGGTGGCGAACCGCCGCCGCTATGTGACCTACGATGAAATTCTCCAGGTCCTTTCGGCCCTGGGCTACCACCGCCTGACTTCAAGTCCCGCGTTACCATTGCAGGCCACGGATTCGCCCGCGTCTGTCACCGCCCCTGCAACGTTCGAACGCTGATCCCACACCGACGATTCTCGGCTATAATCCTCAGGTCCGCGCTTGGTGTCGCGTTCCTCGTGGGTTGTTGTTTGATGGAGTCAACGATTTGTCATGGCCGATGCCACACCGTCCGATTCGATGACCATCGCGAATAACTCGACCGCCATGGCGAACCTGCAGCAACAGGTACAGCAACAGCTCAAATACATCCAAAACCAACGCCAGCAACTGCAAGATCTCCGCGATCGAATTGGACGCTTGGAACAACTGCTGCCGTTTCTAAGATATCGACCGGAAATTCAATGGCTGATGGAAAATAAGTCGGAGCGAATGGATCCGACGGTTCCAATTTTTGACCCTGGCCGAGCGGATTTTCATCTGGATCGCTACGTCTTCGCAGCAACTTACTGTCGGACCCTCCGAGTCGCGGATATCGCGTGTGGAACGGGCTACGGCAGCGAGCACCTCAAAAAAGTCGGCGGTGCAAGTCGCGTCGTTGGCGTAGACATCTGCCCCGAAGCGATTCAGTATGCCGTGACCCAACATGGCGGCGAAGGACTGGATTTTCGCACCGCTCCAGGCGAAGCAACCGGACTTGAAGACGCCAGTTGCGACGTTGTGGTGTCCTTCGAAACCATCGAACACGTGCCCGACGACCGAGCGTTGCTCGCCGAGTTCGCTCGGATCTTGGCACCGGGCGGTCGCTTGGTTTGCTCGACACCCAACCTATGGCCCTTGGCCATCGCCCCGCACCACGTTCGCGAGTACGACCGGCAACAATTTGTATCCGTGTTGCAATGTCATTTTGAAGTCCTCGAACTTTGGAATCAGAACTCGGGCACCAGTTTCGAATTCAACCGTCAACAACCCCGCGGAATCGTGCCAACCACCGACGTCAACCACTCATTAGCCGAATGCTTTTTGGCCATTTGCGTGCGGCGTTAAGGCCCAAAAGGCTCAGTTACGGGACGATGTTCGAGTGACGGATCGGAGAACTGGCGAAGCATTGTTCTCGCGGCGTGTTAAGCCTGTGCCTCATGGTCCCCCTTCTCCCATCCGTGGGGGAGAAGGGCCGGGGATGAGGGGGTTGAGGTGGAGTTTGCTGATGACCCGAGAACGCTTCGTGGCGCGAGCTTGGTCGGATTCGCGCCCAACCAGGAGCTACTAACCAGTTATCTCGTGGGACTCGCCGTATCCTTCATTGCGTTGCCTGGGCCGGTGTTTGCCAATGTTATGTTCTTCCAAGCGGAGCGTTTTCCATGTGGTACAGATTTCTCCTACTCGTTCTCACGACGATTGCCCCGAGCAGTTTATGGGCTCGGCAGATCGATGCTGGGGCGTCCGATGTTCCACGGGCGGAATCGCGGCGAATTTGGGATCAGGCTCCGCACAATGCGTTTACCGATTTGGTGCGTTTTCAAGGTCGTTGGTTCTGCGTCTTTCGCGAAGGGCAAGACCATGTCTCACCGGATGGTGCCCTGCGAGTTATCGTTTCGAATGATGGTGTTGAGTGGGAATCAGCGGCTCTGATCACGTCGCCCGATTCCGATCTCCGCGATGCCAAGATCACGGTGACGCCGCACGGCGAACTGATGTTGTGTGGTGCCGAGGCTTTGCACGATCGCTCGCAAATGTCGCATCGATCCTTGGCTTGGTTTTCTAAGGACGGCAAGCAATGGAGTAAAAAACATGTCATCGGTGATCCAGACTTCTGGCTCTGGCGAGTGACCTGGCATCGAGGCGTCGCGTACGGGATTGGCTACGACTGCGGCAAAGGACGTTCGGTTCGATTGTACAAGAGCCTCGATGGCCACACATTCGAGCCTTTGGTCGAACGTCTTTTCGATCAAGGCTATCCCAACGAGACGTCGATCGTGTTTCAAGGCGACACCGCTTATTGCTTGTTGCGTCGCGATCCGTACCAAGGCGTTTCCGGCACTGGGCTTTTGGGCATTTCTCAAGCTCCATTCACCCAATGGGAATGGAAGGACTTGGGAGTGCAGATTGGCGGCCCGCACATGATCCAGCTGCCAGACGGACGTTTATTGGCTGCCGTGCGGCTTTACGATCAACAGGTCAGAACTTCGCTGTGTTGGATCGATCCGGTCGCTGGGAGTTTGACCGAGTTTTTATCGCTTCCGTCCGGTGGTGACTCGAGTTATCCTGGCTTGGTGATTCACGAGCGTGAAGTCTGGATCACTTACTACTCGTCCCATGAAGGGAAGACCAGTATCTACTTGGCCAAGTGGCCGTTGCCAACTCCGGTTCGCAAATTGGACTCGCGCCGCGAACTGTTTGTGGATCGATATTTGATTGCTCACCTCAAGAACATGGACTTGAAACTGCATTCGCCAAGTTTGGCACCATCATCCGAGCACCCGGCCGATCCGATGGAGTACGCCACGGTGATCAAAGATGGCGATGTCTATCGTCTGTACACTCGAGAAGGTCGAGGGGCGAAGTTTGATGGCGATGTGACCGAAGTGACTCGGTATTGCGAAAGCATCGACGGAATCCATTGGACCAAACCGAATCTGGGGCTCGTCGAAATGGACGGATCGCGTGACAACAACATCATTTTGCATGAAGCTCCATTCTGTCACAACTTTTGCCCGTTCTTGGATTCGCGGCCCGGCGTGCCAGCGGATCAGCGGTTCAAAGCCCTGGCCGGTACCGTGAAGTCGGGATTGCATGCGTTTGTTTCCCGCGATGGCATTCGATGGTCGAAACTTGGCACCGAGCCCGTGATCAACTACAGCAAAGAGTACGCGTTTGATTCGCAGAATGTCTCGTTTTGGTCCGCAACCGAGGGCTGTTATGTCGGATATTTCCGACATTTCATGGACAATCAATGGCGATCGATTTGCCGGACCACTTCGACCGATTTTGTGAATTGGACAGAACCGGAACCGCTGCGGCCCAACTTTCCAGGCGAGCATTTGTACACAAATCAAACGCATCCCTACTTTCGGGCCCCGCATCTTTACGTCGCCCTGCCGACTCGGTTCCATCCCGCGCGTGGCGAAAGTACCGACGTCATGTTCGTGACCGCGCGAGGGGCCGGGCCGTACGACCGCACGTTTCGTGAGGCGTTTATTCGGCCAGGGTTGGACCCCGACCGGTGGGGCAATCGTGCGAACTATGCCGCGCTGAACGTGGTACCCACCAGTCCCACCGAAATGTCCATCTATTTGACGCCATTTCGGCGGATGACTTTGCGAACGGACGGCTTTGCCTCGCTGCATGCCCGAGCAGATGTCGGCGAAATGAAAACGCTGCCGATCGAATTCACCGGAAAGGAATTGGTTTTGAATTACTCGACCAGTGCCGGTGGAAGCATAAAAATCGAGCTTCAATCGGCAACGGGTGAAATCATCCCGGGCTTCTCAGTCGACGATCAGGAACCGTTGGTCGGTGATTCGATCGAGCAAGCGGTACGCTGGACATCCGGATCCGATCTCAGCCAAGTACCACAACCGATCCGCCTCCGTTTCCAAATGCAGGAGTCAGATGTTTACTCGTTGCAGTTCCGCTAAGGAATTGCCCTGAATCCAATTCCCGATTTGGGTGAGTCCGGCGTTGGAAAATCCGAGAACTCCTAACAATGTCGATTTAGCAAACGCTGGTGTACCGGCTTCAGCCGGCGGGTAGCTGAAAAGAGCGTTTTCGCAGCTCCGGCCGGCTAAAGCCGGTACACCAGCGCACGCTAAACGGCCTTTGTACTGGCAATAATATCGAATACAGGAATTTTATTCGGGACAAATACTCTGCTTCGACCACGAAGACCGTTAGAGCCATGATTCGCAATTTCAATTGAGGTCCTAGATGGAAAGCCAAAGTTCTCGATTGCCGTTTTCGCCATCCTTGATGTGGGTCCTGCCAATCGCCTGTTCGATATGGATCGGCCTGATTGTCGAAGGTTGGCTTGCACATGTAGTGGTTCGCAATCGAGTCTTAGCTGCTGGTGATTCGGTCTTGGAGGCCATGGTAGCGCCTGGGTTCCTCGTGCTTTTGGGCTGGCTGGTCTTTACCCCCGCGAGCTGGGTGCACCGAGCGCGCGTTCTGGGGTTTCTGGTCTGCTCCAGCGTCCCCATCGCGTATTTGTCGTTCCAGCAACCTGGACTAGAACTCACCACCCTCTGGCCGCCTGTCCGGCATTACACAAACCGTGTTTACTTCGTGTATTTCTTGAACCTGACGTGGCACGATTTTATCATCGCGGCGTCGTGCACGCTGGCCATTCTGATGGCTTTCAACCGCTGGATGACTCGAATCGTGTTCCAACGAATTCCCGTGGCGACAAAATCGGGGGCAAAGCCCAGTCGATCCGACCTGTATTATGCTTTCTGGGGGCCAACGCCTTTCGAGGACACTGATTTTGAATCGAGCCACTTGAGAAATGAACGAATCGTGTGGTCATTCATTGGCGTCGTCTTGCTCATTGGTTGTGTTTGGTACGTGGCGACGGGAAGTTTGCTAAAGTTTCATTCGCTGTTTCTTACGGGTTTAGCCGCTGCGATGACCACTTACTTGTGGATCTGGATTGCGAGTCATTTTTATAGGCCTTGGTGGACGTTGTTGTTCTTGGCGTTCGGCGCGAGTGCTGTGTCGGTTTTGGCTCAGTTTATTGAATTCGTTACGGCGTTTGGCCCAAGGTCTCGCGCCTCGGAGTTGGGCATTTGTGGTACAGCGGCGATTGTCTCGGCGTTGTTGGTCTCGACCAGTCTGATTTTGTTAGCTCGCACGCAACAAATGCCGCGACGTTGTCGCAAACGCGTCAGTGGTTGGACCCCGGCCGATTATTATGGGTCCAGCGAACGTCAGTCGTTCTCCGTCGCCCGATTTTGGATGGTTGGGCTGACGATGTTCGTATCGGTTTGTGGCCTGGCCTATTGGGTGCCAACTCGCATCGATGCCGTCGCGATGATTGATGCAAATGGAATCGCAATTCGCGATGGCTGGTTGGCGGCGAAAGTCTTACGGAACTCGCAAGGAAATCGACAAGTTTTTGATCTCCGCCGAGTTGGAAAAAAGACTCTCTTTTCGTTGCGGCTACCCAGGCTGGCAGATGAATGGAAAGAATACGGTCAAATGATGAAACATCGCGTCAAAGAGGGTGATATTTGTCGAATTCACGTTGAGGATCCCGTCACTGATCTCAAATTCTTGCAAGAATTGTTGGACCAGGGAATTGAAGTTACTTGTTCGATTGACGCCAAAGGTACGAAACTCCCAACTACTTTGTTCAATCGTACTTGCCTGAAGATAACGGGTTTGTTCAACGCGGTCATCGACTCGGAGGAATGGAATCGTCTCGCAGCGTCTCACCCTCGACTGCCAAAGTTCGTACAATGTCAGGTTTTAGCTCCAATCCCTGAAATGTTCGTGCAATTGGAGCCAAAATTGATTTCTTGCAGTATTTCCCCTGAGATCTTCTTGGACTTGGGTAGAAAGATTTCGCCATCGAGGTTCGAACTTAATGAAACGCAGTTCAGTGGGCCTCTGGATGGCCACGCTTTTTTTAGGTTCATCTACGCTGGGCGAGTCTTTTCGGATCGGCCTCCGATGCAAAGTCCCGTGGTTGCGGGATTTCCCCGGATCTTCGCCCCGGTCTATTATTCGGAACATTATTCCAAGTGGCAAGTTTCGACGCGTTTCATGCTGACGGAAGCGGAGGTGTTGGCCGACGTGACGCGACGTCCATGGAGTGTTCCCAGTCACTTTGTCATGGATTCCATGGGCCGGTTGACTCGGCTTGGCGTCAAGCCGACCCGTGATTGCCCCAAGAACGTTCCGTGGGTCACCATGCCCGACGTCGAACACCTCGTGGTGGACCTGTCGATATCGGACTTCGATTCGCGGCCCAATGGCAATGTTGCTCTGAAAAAGGAAGAAATCACTTTTCAATCGAATGCGTTTCCCAACTTATCCTCGGTCTCGCTTCATACGGGAGTGTTCAACAACAATCGATTTATCGACCAAGAACCGTGGGACCCGCGACTTGACGGCTTTCTACGGGAATTGTTCTCGGACCCCAAAGTAATTGAAATCGAAATTGATGCAGCGACGAATTATCACCCCAATGTTTGGAGGCTATTGCAAGAGCATGGAAAAGTCGAACGATTGGTGCTTCGAGATTTTTCGGTATTCCGTCAAAGCCATAATCATGTGTCGAAAATACCAGTTCTAAATTCCGTGCGCCAAGTCATCGTGGTCGATGGGGCCGTGTTTAGGGCTTTCGAAGTCGACGAGACAGATCTAACACCAGAAGAGATCCTGCTCGCGAAGGAGAATGCCAAGACAGAGCTAATCAACCGCAAAAGGGATGCTGAAGAAGAATGGACGGAAAGATTTCGACGATTCGCGCCAAACGCGACGGTCGAAATCGTTCCGCCCGAAGAGTCAATCTTCAAGTTCGGAATACCGTAGATCGGGATGGTAAATGGCCACATCCATCAGCTCCTCCACAGTGACAGTCCGAAAGTTTCCCTTTCTTACACCCCAACCCGGGAAATTGTAAGATTATTTGCCGAATGCCGCCGTTTAACAGTGTTTAACAGTCAGCCGCAGGCGTACTCGGGCGTTTCCCCGCTTCCCCGGGACTCGAATTTTGCCTATTGCTTTTCGACGACAATAACCCGAAACTTAGAGACGTTCCCCCGGCGAATCTTGACATACTGCGAAGAATGGATTCTAACGCTGCCGCAGTAGCCACATCGCCGACGACGGTTTGCTTATCTTTTCAATCCGACAGGCCCGTTAGCCTGTCCTAGCGCAGGAGACGTTGAGATGAAATGCGTTCATGTCCTTTTTAGGCTAGCCATCACAATAAGTTTGATGGCAGGCGTGTTGGTTCTGGGGATTCGAACAGGCGACGCCCAAGTTGGTACGCTCCCCAAGTATTTAGCGATGCGTCATCAGATGGTCGATGACCGAGATGGACATCAGGCCATGTCCCGCTGGGCCCGTGAGCTTGGCTTGCCCGAACAGTCGCGAGCCCACTTGCTGCGTTTGCTGGACTTCGACCCCGAGAATCAGCAGGTGAGGCGCGAGCTAGGACACGTCAACGTCGACGGTCGTTGGTTGACCAAAGAAGAGTTTGACGAAATGACCGCTGAGAAAAATCGGCGAACGCAGTTGTATCGTCAATGGGCCGAACCTGTAGGCAAAGCCGTCAAGCAAATGACGTCGCCGCGAAAGTCCAATCAACAACGTGGCCATGAAATGTTGGCAGCGATTAGCGATCCGGGTGCGACGTATGCCGTCGAGCAGTTCTTGTGTTCGCAACCGATGCCCAATGCGAACGTGGGCATTCAGAAAATCCATAGCTTTGAAGGCGAAGATGCAACAGGCGCTTTGCTGCGCGTGTCGGTGTTCCACCGAGATCCGTCGGCTAGGCAAGCTGCCGCTCAATTGCTGGCCGAACGCGAGGCCGACGAGTTCATTCCTGATTTAGTTGGAATGCTGGAATCGCCTGTTACCAGCCGATTTATTGTGACCCGAGTTGGGTTCGGGCAACTATTGCATCGCCATGTATTTGTACAACAGCGGTTCGATCAGGATGTTGTACGGCAATACGATCAATTGTATCTCGCCAATCTTCCCACGGATCCTCGAATAGAACCTTCCGTGGACAGCATCAACCGAGCGTTAGTCGACAACGTACAAACCAGTCAATGGCAAACGCAGCAGGTTGAGCGAGCGAAAGCGGCTCAAAATTCGTTGGTGACACAAAGAAACGCCCGAGTGATCGACGTGCTACGTCAGGTCGCAGGCGAAGACGCGGGCAGTTCAGCCGAGGATTGGTGGAAGTGGTGGTACGATCAGAACGACGTCAGTTACTATCAACGGCCCACGTCGTACAAGGCCGAATATGTGGGAGCGACTGTGACCACCGGTGTGCCGGCCCAATCATGCGAGTGCTTCGTTGCGGGGACGGTGGTGTGGACGGAACGTGGTTTGCTACCGATCGAGACCCTGCGAACAGGCGACCGAGTTTTAGCACGCGACCTGAAATCAAACCAACTGGTCTATCGCAATGTGATCAACTCGACCACTCGCGAGCGAACGCCAACGCTGCTGGTCCGATTGCCGAACGAGACGTTGCAAGTCAGTGGCGGTCACCCGTTTCATGTCGACGGCCAAGGTTGGGTGCGTGCCCGCGATCTAAAACGCGGAATAGCACTTACCGGACAACACGGCGTTGTCATGGTTGAAGACATTTCGAACGGTTCGATAGAGCCTCTGTTCAATTTGGTTGTCGAGCGCGATTCGAATTACTTTGTCGGGACCGAAGGCGTACTCAGCCACGACCACACGATCCCGTCAACTCCCGTCGTCGTTCCAAAACGCTAACCATCTCGAATCAATTTACAACGTCCCTTTCCAGCTTAGCCGCCGTGGCTTGCGATGGATACGCGTTCGAAGATGCCCATCACTTTGTTGAAAAACGCGGGCGCCGGTTCTCTCGACCGCTACAACAAATTGATCCTGGTCCAAAGGGTCAGACCTCTTTTGGGTTACTGCTCTGCCAAAACCAGACAGGCAAGCGCCGGCTCTCTTACAGGTCGGAAGTATTTATGTTAGAGTGGGGGTATCCGTGTTTCGATTTTTTCGTTTTAGGAAAATCGAACGGCGTTTCTATCACCACAAAACAAGGATTTAATAGTCATGGGTAAGGGAAACAACAGCCAAAAAAACGACAAAAAGAGCAAGAAACCAAAGAAGGAAACCAAAACAGCGCCAGCAAAACCGACCGGTAAGAAGTAAGTATTGGATCAGCGTCTCAGTCGCTTTTGTTTGCTAAACGAGTCGATCATTCGACCGCTTCCACTGCTGGCGATTG
>JAUXWY010000086.1 GCA_030681235.1 Pirellulaceae bacterium
CGGTTTGCCGACAAGACTTCGCATCAACTGTATCTGGAGCCGGAGGGATGGGAGACGACCGAAATTTATGTCAACGGGATTTCGACCAGTTTGCCTCGTGACGTTCAAGATCGAATGATCCGTTTGATCCCCGGACTGCAGAACGCCCAAATCATGCGTTACGGCTACGCGGTCGAATACGATTATTGTCCGCCTGACCAATTATGGCCGACATTGGAAAGCAAGCCGGTCGCGGGCTTGTATCTCGCTGGGCAAATCAACGGCACAACCGGCTATGAAGAGGCGGCCGCTCAAGGCTTGTTGGCCGGAGCGAACGCTGCCTTGAAGCTCGCGGGGAAACCGGCTCTGGTGTTGGAACGCGACGCGGCGTACATGGGGGTGCTGATCGACGACTTGGTGACTCGCAGTGTCGACGAACCATACCGGATGTTTACAAGTCGTGCGGAGTATCGATTGCTGTTGCGACAAGACAACGCGGACCGGCGGTTGACTCGCCGAGCCTTCGAATTGGGATTGGTCGATGAATCACGGTTTCAAACTCTTGAGCAAAAGGAGCTGGCGATCGGTGCGGCCCTGAAAATCGTTGCGGGAAACCGTTATCAGGAACAAACGGTCGAGAAATTCCTGCGCCGCCCTGAGACGACCTGGAGCCAATTGTGCGAGATTCTCCCGGCGCTGAACGAGTTTCCACCGGAGGTCGCCGAGGCCGTTACCTACGATGTGAAATACGCCGGGTATGTCGGGCGACAAACCGTCGCGATCGAAAGGCAACGCCGGTTGAGCGACAAACGAATTCCCACCGACTGGGACTATCGGACGCTGTCGCATTTGCGGGCCGAGGCCCGCGAGAAGCTGGCTCGAATCCGTCCGACGAACTTGGATCAAGCGAGTCGGATTAGCGGGATTACGCCGGCGGACATTGCGGTGCTGATGATGCACTTGAAGTAGCCGGCAAGCAAACTTCAAACGTCGTGCCATTTCGCGAATCGCTCTTGAGGACTCGCACCGACCCACGCAATCGGCGGGCGATCGTCTTGACAAGAAATAGTCCCAGGCCAGTGCCCTTCTTCCGACGCTCGAGCTCGTTTTCCAACCGCACGAAGCGTCGGAAAATCCGCGTTCGGTCACGTAGCGGTATGCCCGTGCCGTTGTCCTTGATCAAAATTTGAACTTCGTTTTTTGTGGCGCGAAAACGAGAAATGACTTGGACATGTGGAGGAGAGCCGCCGTACTTGATCGCATTGCTGACCAAGTTACTGACCAATATTTTTAGCTCGCTTTCTGGGGCTCGCACGATACACGTCTCGCAATCCAATTCCAGTTTCGCGCCTGGGTAGCTGGCTTGATAATCGGAAACAATGAAGTTCAATAAGGAATCGAGACAGACCGAGTCGATCCGCTCCGGATCGATGGGTTGATCCAATCGGGCGGCGGCCAACAATTGATTGATCATCGTGTCGAGGCGATGGGCATCCGCCAACATCAACCTATAAAATTCCTCACGCTCTGATTCGGTAATATCCTGACGATTGAGAGTTTGTAGCGCCAGTTTCAACGAGGCGATCGGAGTTTTTAACTCGTGCGTCACCGCATCGAGAAAGTTGGCTTGCCGAGCGGTGGAGTTGATTACTTTGATGGAAAGAACCAAGTAGATGATAATGCCGATCAGCACCATGAGAAAGCAAATCGCGCCAACCGTCAACAGGAACCAGTACAAATGAGGAGCTGGGTCTTGAATCGCCGTGAACACGTTCAACAAGACCCATCCTGTTGTCAACAACAAGACGAGGATAATCAGTACAACGCCGAGCGTGATCGGCAGCTTCAGCGACCGACGTTCCATGATCAAGTTCGGCTCCGATGACGTCTAAGTTTGAGGAGGACAGCTACTTTCCCAACGAGTAGGAGATTCTATTCGGCAAAACAATCGCGGATCCCGGCGACGGTCACGCAGCGACGCAAAATGAGTTCCGCATAGGGAGTGGATCTCTGTCGCTCGTTTCGATCTTCGGCCGGTCCAATTTGCTCGGCTCCACGAAAGATGGGATAAATCCGCGAAACCAGACCGATCAACTGACCGTGATCATCGAATACACCCGATCCGCTGCTTCCCGCCCCAAAAGGAGCCGTCACTTCCAACCAATGGCTCTGGCTGCGTCTTTGGGTCAACGTGACATGACGGCTGACAATGCCGTGCGTCAGAACATAAAATTCGGAACTTGGATGACTCAATACGTAGGCTGGCGAATTTGGCCGCGGCAACTGCGAAGCGATCGTTGTCGGAAAGAAGGGCCCCGCTCCTTTCAATCGCACAAGCGCCACGTCGGCAACTCGGTTGGACGCCAATACCTCCGAGACGGCATATTCGCGCCCCGCATAGTCCATCGCGAAAATGACTCGAGTGTCCTGATCTCGACGTTCTAACACGTGATGATTTGTCAAACAAAGACCATCGTCCGAAATAACGACCCCGCCAGCAATATTGCCGTGCAAGTCGTCGCACTTTCCGCAATCGTACAATGTTCCGAACATCAAGCTGCTCTTGGCGACCTGTTCGTACGGAAACAGCCTTTCACCGGCCGCGCCTTTCGGACAATCAACGGACGACCGTTCGGGCCGACGCAAAGACTGCTGAATCGATTCTACATCCAGGCCAACCGGTGTATCGATGATCTTCTTACCAGCAGCCACAAACGCATCGTAGATGACGCGGTTGTCGATTTGGCCGGTCAAAATTCCCAATGGATCGTCCGACCCTGTGTGGCGAGTTTCTTGAGTTGCCTCGTCTGAATCCGGCGCGACTTGCGCGGCTAATGAATTCAGTTCGGCAAAGCCACTAATGGTCAAGCACGTCGCCACGACTAACCAACCAAGACATTTTCGTTGTTGCATTTCCCAGGTCGTCCGGTTGCCAATTCCACTTTTGCGAATCATCTAAGCCTTGTTGCCCAGCGTCACATTATAGTGCACCGGTCGCCATTTTAGTAATTGTCCGCAGCTTTGGAATCGCAGTTTAGCGAGCGCTGGTGTACCGGCTTTAGCCGGCTAGAGAGAGTGTCCGGCGTAGCAAGTTGGCGTATTTACCAATACACACTCGGTTTAGCGAACGCTGGTGTACCGGCTTTAGCCGGCCGGGGCGTGAAAAAAGTTCTTTTCAGCAATCCTCCGGCTAAAGCCGGTACACCAGCGCTCGCTAAACCGAGTCCTTTGCGAATTCTCGGATCTTCCTAAGCGGAACGCTTTCCCCATCGGGAAGTTATTTCGGGACAATTCCTTGAAAACAAATGGTCCTGTGAGATAATCGCGGGCGTCAACTGAGGTCGGACCATTGCTTCGAAGGATTCCCCATGCTTCTGGATCTGTCAGATTTTGTGACCCGTCAGTCACGACCCTTGCGAGTGAAAATGGACGAGCTCCAACGCGAGGGCCGTCTGAAGCATCTGATTTTTGCCTCGCAATTGGAACTGGAGCATCTGAACCGCATCCAACAATTGGCGGATATCATTCGGCAGCTATCGAAAACCAAAAAAGGCAGCGATGCCTTGCGAAGCCTGCTCAGTCACAAACGGGCCATGTTGTATTTTACGCAGCCCTCGACTCGAACGTTTCTCTCGTTCATGGCGGCCTGCCAAATCCTGGGTTTGACGTGCAACGAGGTCCGAGACCCTGCGACTAGTAGCGAAATGAAACGCGAATCCCCGCTGGATTCAATTCGCATGTTTAGCAGCTACTTTGACGTCATCATCATGCGCAGTCCGGAGGCCGGGTTTTCGGAATGTTGTGCCTATTTGATGAACGACTTGGAGAGCCAAGAGAAACGATCCGTACCGATTATCAACGCGGGGTCCGGCTCGGAAGAACATCCGACGCAAGCCCTGTTGGATATCTACACGATCCAGCGTACCTTCCAGTTTGACAGTACCAAGGGCACGTCGGACAGCCGATTGACGGAACTGAACAAGAAGTTTCCTCGGTTGACGGCAGGTTTGAATAACAAGACGTACCTGTTCTGCGGAGACTTGGGGCGTGGGCGGACCGTTCGATCGTTGGCCACAACATTGACCAATTACCGCAACGTGCGGATGTTCTTTGTTTCCCCCAACCATGAAAAGCTGCGGTTGGATTCCGCTCTCCGCAAACGATTGGAAGTGGCCGGTGTGGAATTCCATGAATTTGATTCGTTGGATGCCACGCTGCAAGGTCAGCACATTTTGTCCCTGTCGGATTGTCTGTACATGACCCGGATTCAAATCGAACATAACACTTCGGCCGATACGGCCGCGTTGAACGAAATGGATCTGTCCCCCTTTCATCTATCCCCCGCTCGTTTGGAAAAGCTCCGCGAGTACGCCCCGATTCTTCATCCGTTTCCGCGGGACAGTGTTGTCCAAGAAATACCTACCGTGATCGACGCGGACCCACGGGCGATGTACTTTCGGCAAGCACGGAACGGGATGTGGGCTCGCGCCGCGTTGTTGGTGCATATGTTCAATGTCGCCGACCAACTGCTGTTTCTCCACAGTGATTTTTACGGCAACTGATTGGAGTTAACGGCGAGGAAAAAGTCGATGCGTTACGGCTGCAGCAGTTTGAAGGCTTCTAACACTTTTTCTTGATGTTGGCTGCCGAAAACGAGGACCATCAATTGCGAGACGATTTCGCGTTCGTTTTGTGTCAAAAACGCTTCGCCCCCGCCGTGTTGGGAGATTAGTTCGAAGGCCTGAAGTCGATTGGGGCTGCGACAAGTCACGGTCGAGATCACGCCGCCTTGCCGCTGTCGAAATCCCGCCGACAGCTTGATGATCTCGTCCATCGAAGCCGCGTGGGGCGGGGCATCGCCAAACAACAAGATCACCTTCCTCGAGTTGGGCAAAAACTGGTTTTGTTCGATGGACCACCGGAGCCCCTGTTCGACCGCTTCGGGCTCGTCGCCTCCGCCACCCGCCGTGATTTCATTCAAATAGAGTTGGACTTGATCCAGGTTTCGCGTCAGCGGTAAGCCTTTGACCACGTATTCGTCGCCCTTATCGCGGTAGGTGCAAATGCTGATCCGAGTTTGCGGGATCATCTCCATCAGTGTCCGACCGATCCGGTGAATCTGTCGTTTGACTTGATTGATCTCGCCCGTCATGCTGCCAGTGCTGTCAAAGGTGATCACCAGGTCCAAGCCGTCACGTTTGAGGCGTTCCAAAAGCGCCCCGAAATCTTCGTTCAGATTTGCCGCCAACGAATCGTTGGGTGTCAACCATTCGGATAATGGCTGCGATTCGACCAATTGGGAAGTTGCGGCCGCGACGGGCGAACTTGGCTGCAATGCCGCCAATTGCCATTGCGTCAGTGCCTCTTGGAGCTGTTGAGGCGAAACATCGACAGCGTCAGCCACCGCGAACGCCGTTGTCTCGCTGACCGATTCAGCAACTCGCGTTTCCACCGGGCGCCCAATGTTGATCCTCACGCCTTCGTTGGAGTAGAACGCGTCGTTGCCACCCCAGACCATCAAACCCAGTCCCACCAGAAATAACACGTGCAACACGACCGCAAACAGCACCGCCACGAAGTAATGACCTGAAATGGATTTCGTCAGCGGGGCCAGCTCCGAAGCGGGCGCGGGTTGATCGGCTTTCGGCAAAAAGACGATCTCATGGCAATGAGGGCACTTTCCCTGGCCTCCCAATTGCTCGGCCGAGATCGAAAACAACTTGCCACAGTAGACGCAGTTCAGCTTCATATCTCTATTTGAATCGAGCCGCCCAACCGGTCAAGTGTAGCGCTCCGATATGTGAACGACGGCACGGGATCTTCGGAATTGACCGGCAAATACGGAACAATCGCTACATTCATCCTATTTCCCGCCGATTTCCTAGAGTCCCTAATGAAAAAGGTCAAAAGTACATCAGGTTCGGTCGATCCAACAGAATGGGGATCCATCAGTAGCCCGTTACTGTGGTACTTCTTCGTGTGTTGGGCAGGGAGTATTACCCATGATCAATCAAATGATTTCTTCGGCCACTGCCCTGCAGTCGGCCCAACAAAAAACGCAAGTCGCCTATGGGGTCGCTGCGAAACAATTGGATTCACAGCGACATCAAGGCAACATTGCCGTGCAACTCCTCGAAGCGGCCGTCAAAATGGCGTCGCAGGTCAACGGCGATTCCATCGACACTTACGCTTAAGATTTGTGCCGAGATAAATTCCTGATTTCGATGGTTCTGGCGGAAAAAGGCAATTTAGCGATCGCTGGTGTACCGGCTTCAGCCGGCGGGGAATCGTGAAAACGCTTTTTTCAGCTACCCGCCGGCTGAAGCCGGTACACCAGCGCTTGCTAAACCGATACCGTTACGGGTTCTTGGCGCGTTTCGCTACACGATCCTACGGCAAGTACTTGCGAATTAGGACGGCTTGATCGACGTTGAGGTTTTCCCCAGGGAAGAACCCGACCGGGATCGAACGATCGACGACGTAAAACGCTCGGTCACGTCTCACCTTGCCGCGATCCAAACCGTGCTCGCGACCAATTGCCGTTCGCCATTCAACCAAACCATTGCTGAAACTCACATTTTGTAATGGAACATTCGGATCGTTTGGAATCGGAATCGCTACTTCTTCCAGTTCGAAGTAACCGACCGTGATCCAAACGGCAAACACACTGGACCGTTGCGTGGTCAAGTTCGCCATCCGTTGCCGCTTTTGCAAACGGAAGTATTCGTTGCGATCCGGATCATAGTTTGCGTTTACAGCATTTGGACGATAATCAAACATCGGGATACGAAGCGGTCCGGCAGCCGGGACGGGCGTCCACAATGTCGACCAAGTATCGTAGAACCGTTCCGCTGGCAATCCGACCATGGATTGCGGCAACCGAGTCCGCGCAGGATTTCCAGCGTCGAACCGTTCGGTACCTTGCAACCACGGGCTATGCCGAATGGGACTCGCTTGCCCGTGGGTCGCTCCTACAAAACTGTTGATAGTTGCCACATCTCCAAATCGCGAGTTGCTATTGACGTCAAAGTAGATCGGGCTCCCCATCACGGAGTTCCAAGTCGGTTCGTAGTTGATCGTGTTGACATTCACCTTGCCAGGAATTCGACGGTTGCTCAAGAAGCCGAACGGGGCACCATAACGAGGCCCATCGGCCATCAGCCCGGGAGTTGTTCCGCCAACTCCAAAAGCATCCGCTCCGAACCCACCCGCTGTTCGCGCGATCGGACTGAGGAAGGTTTCGGTGCCGACAAACGGCGACGGTACCGAAGTGAATTCGAACAACCGAGCCGGCGCTCGCATGGCCGCCGTCTGGCCGTAGAAGTTCAACTGATACCCGGAGATACGATCCAGCAAATCAGGGAATAACGTTGTGTTCCGCAAGCCGGCATTCGAAGCGGTGCTCAATAGAGGGTCGTCGTTGTAATGGTTGTGCAGACGAGGATCCGTCCAGATCACATGTTCCAACAACAGACCGTTTGATTGGAGTGGTACCGAAGCCAATTCGAATTGGCTGATAAACGGCCGATTGGCAATTCTCAGCCATGGAACCGCCACGTTCTGTTGGCTTCGATAGGCTTCATTGACGGCGCCGATGGAAAACCGAGTTGGGTTGGTGTAGCCAGCGACCGGATCAAAGATCGTCAAGTCGGCGGGGACGATTCCGTTGGCACCTCCAATGGTTGTCACTTCCCATTCGCCACTGGCTGTGCGCAACCACACGTTCTTGCGTTGAACAGTATTGATTAAGGAAGCATGTGTGCCGTGCGCGAACGTCGTTGGATTGGCGTCCAACTTGCCGCGCTGGGATGAACAGACCATTTCAAGCTCACCCGGCACGCCAGTATTGCTTTGCAAATCCGAATCGACCCCCAAACCACCTGTGCCGTTCAAGTTAACAGCGACATCATCCATCGTCAGATACGGGTTTAAGATCGGGTGGAAGCGTTGCTCGGGATTGGCCAAACGTTGCAATACGACATGTCGGAAACTTCGTGGGCCGGTTGGATCATCAACATCCCTGATTTCACCGTACTTTGCCACGTCTTGGTCGACGTTATCGTAAAACGGTGTGGTATAGACGGTTTCGTAGCGCCATCCATCGGCTTCGGCCACGGGCGGATTACCTGCCGTGTCCACATCCGCGTAACCGGCCGTTGGGTCCGATACCGAAAAGCTGCGATACTCCGGAGTTGCTGGATTAACTCGGTCCAACGGAATGCCAATCGTATTCGGCACCAACCGCATCTTGCTGGCGTCATTCGTATCAAACAAACCTGCTTCGATCGGCAAGCCAGGATTCAAGCGAATGGCCGGGCGATCTACCGAGTGGATCGCTGGATCATAGGTGTCGTCGACGGGTGCTCCGGCAATTCGGCCAAAGATCGTCGTGTTCCGCGTCGCGGCAAACTGATCGTGTGGACCGGCCGACCCGACCACGGCATGATGCCCAGGTTGCAGGACAAACGAAACTGCATTTGGCAAACTGCTTGGGAAGTGTTGGATCGCTCCAACGGCCAATTGGACTCGCGCGGGATCGGTCGTCATGTTGACCCCATTGTCAGCGATGTACTGATTGATATTGGTGATCAGATTCGCTGGATTGACGAAGTAAACCGTCCGTTCGATGTCTGGTTCGCGAGGCATTGGCGGAACGGTGTCCGTTTCCGCAAAGCGTATTTGCCTTCCATTGACCATGTGGTCCCGGCACATCTCGTCAAAGCTAGATATCAACCAATCTGGATTTAAACCGCGATCCTGTTCCTTGACGACCAACATGCGGAACACGGGTTCACCCGCCGGTGTCATTTTTCGCAGGTTCACACCTTTTATCAAAGGAGAAAGACTGGCGTGCGTGTCCCCTTGCGATTGGTAGTCGGTGACCGGAACCAAATTCGGGTTGTAGATTTCGACAAAGGCCGATGGGTTGGGAACATGACCCTGTCGCGAGTTCACACCGACAACATGCGTCCGATGCTCGTGGAAACCAATCGCCTCGGTCAATAACAAGTCGGGCCGTTCCAGGCCCCACACCACGTATCGTTCATTCTGCGCACCGGCGGCGGCGTCAAATGGATCAATGACTGGATTTTCGATTCCCAACTCGGTGCCCCCGGTGCCATTGGGCCGAGTCCTAAGGCTGCCATCGACATGCCACCCGTTGAATGGATTGATATCGAATTCAAACGGCGTACAAATCGAATCCGCATCCATAAAGTCGGTCGCGTTGATGGCCCACTGAGCAATGGCGACACGACGGCGGATCATTTCCGGAGTCAGTTGGCTGGTCGGGACCGCATAATCCGGTTCCACCATCATCAACATCAAGACATACAATTGGCGGGCAAAAGCCGAGCGCGCCAAAAATTGGTCCGCATCCCCGGCTCCCACGGACGGAACAAAGCCATCGTTATCGAAGTCCAAATCGATCGGGGTCCCTGCCAACACATCCAGCGTCAGGGCTGATTGCCCCATTCCGCTCTCGACTCCGCCGCCCAAAAACGGATCGCCGTAGTCATCCAACATCAGGGTCCCGTTTTCATCGACACCATTGCCAAACCGTCGCTGCAAGTTGAACGGCAATCCCGAGACAATCTCCTGCCCCAACATGGCCAAAACCTGTTGTTCAACGGCCCGAACCACGTCAGTTGCCGCCGGGGTAATCAAGGCACCGGTCGGTTGAAAGTGGCTGACACCCGCAGCCACTTGAGTCGTGTTTCCGGTCAAATCGCGGACCAACAAATGACGCCGCAACACGCCGGCCAAATTGGCTGGCAAGGCAGGAACTTCAAATTGGTGCGTTGTCACCTGCCGTCGGACAATGTCATTACCCGCAATAGAATTCACCAAATTCCCAAGAATCTGGCGCCGCGTGAACGGCGTTGCCGGTACATCTGATCGCAAATTCATCGCTCCCGCCAATACTTGCAAAAAATCAGCGTCGTGTGAACGTAACAGGGCTTCAAGGTCAGATATATTGAATGGTTGGTCGATGTCAGGGTTCCCTGGCGGAGCCTGAACCGGAGTCATCGTCGCGTAGTTGTAGAACCGATAGGGCGAACCTTCGTTAAACAAATTGAACTCGTAATGCGTATCGACGATCTGCGTCAACAGCCCGGCGCCTGATTGAGCAAACGGCAAACTCATTCCTGGACTGCCCGGCGGCACGACGTAACCAGGCTGCACAGAAGCGCCAGTATGCTGAAACACTAATTGATTTTGATAATCGCTGGGGCTGCTGTAGATGCCGCCAGTCAAATTTGGCAACACGTTGTCCACGAACCCAAACCAACGAGCAGCATGCAGCGGGTTCGTAAAGCCCAATTGGTCGGGAGCTCCAATTCCAGGCCCGCCGCCGACCGGCAAGCCATAACGCGTTTGCAAAACGTATTGCAGATTCGTGGTGCCCAACACGGGAGAAAGCGGAATATCGGCCGGGCCATAGCCTTGTCCGAAAGGCACCCCATTGGCCGACAATGGGCTACCACCGCGAAGGAGTTCAGCAATGGTTCCTTGGGCATTCAAATTCAGACGACCGTCCAAGTCTTCGATCTTGATCGCAACCAACGGTTTGACCCGAGTCCCGTTGGGCATGGCAATTGGCGGCAAACCGATATCGATCCAAATCGAATCATTTTGTCCATCCCCGTCGGTGTCGACATCCAGCCCGGAGTTCAAAGCCAAGTTCAAGGTGTTGAGAGTGGTCGGGTCGTTGCCCAACAGACCATGAATCAAATGCTGCCAGTGTTCAATCGATGCACTATTGAACCCGTTCTCGGCAAAGTAGGTGGGCGTTTGAAACGTGGAGTTTGGCACACGTGCGGGATTCGCGTAGCTGCCGGGTACAAAGTACCGACTGTTCGGATTCGATCCCGTAAAGTTTGGGTTCTCGAGCGGGCTAGGTCGCAGGGCAATCTTGGCCGTGTCACGCAGCAATTGCCAAGTCGTCACCGCTGGATCGATGACTTGCGTCGCAAAACCGCTGTAGCGATGGAATGACGGAACTTGCTGATACTGTGGCGGGAAGGCAGACCCACGAGCATCTCGCGCCAAAAAGAAATTGCGATTTTGCAACAACGTCCCGTTGTCGTCGCTGACGACATCATAAGGCTCGTTCGATTCAGTCACTGTTCCATCAAACGGTCGACCGTTGATTACAAACCGAGCCCCATTCATCTGAGCAATTTGATCGGCGCCAAACGACCAACTACGCTCTTGCTGTTGGACCAAGACAAAGAAGTGGCATTCGACGTTATCGGGTTGAACGATCGGGTTCGCGCCCAACAAGCGAAATTTGTACTCGAGGATGGGCATGGTGACGCCGGCCAACGGGCCCTCGGCAAAAGTCAAATAACGGCCCATGAAGTCATCGCGAGAAGCACGAACCAGCGCTCCGATCGATGCCGCGTCAGCTCCCGGTTGATTACCGGCGGTGATTTGCACTCGCAGGACTTGATTGGAATATCCAGCATCAACCGCCACGAAATCGCAGGTACCGGTAAACGCACCCGAACCATCGTTGATCGCGTACTGCTCCAGGCCATATTGATCGCCCAATAGCGAATGCCCACGAAGGATGTGTCCCGCAGCGACGTCGCGCAGCAACATGTAAAACACGTCGTCGGCAACGTTGGTGACTTTCAGCTGTTCCGTGCGTTCGATCCGTAGTTTGCGATCACTGGTCCGCATGTACGATGTGGACATCGCCACAAAGGTTGTGGCAAATAGGAAGAACACCACGATCAGGCTGATCACGAACAGTAACGCAATACCGCGACGAGAATTTTGACGGCTTGGTTGTGATCTGCGATTCATCGCTCGACTCTCCAAAGTGATTCTAGTTTTCCACCGTCGGGCGACGGTAGCTACGAGTGTCCACCGTCTGGCGACGGTAGCTGCGGGGGAAATCAATATTCGGTGGTTCCCAACCGAACTTCGACTTCGCGAATATCCACCGCATCCTGCACGTAAATTGCCCAAGTCGGCATGATCGGATGGGGCTGTGGAACGCTGGTCAACGACGGAGCCGCGAACGGTGCACCCATCATGCCAACCGAATATCGAGTGGTGGGGTTGGCGGGGTCCGGATCCGAACTGCGGATCTGATAAGGCCGCGCGTGTTCCCAATCGTAGACGTTCACTCCCGCACCATTTGTGTACCACGGCACCAAAACCAGCCACCCTCGGCTCTTCAAGTTACCCACTGGTCGACCAGAAGCTGGATCTGGATTGAAGTCAACTTCCTCGAGAACCAAGTCCATAACACCACCTGGTTTGCGAATAATCGTCGGAGTCACGGAACTTGGATCAAGCACATTGAAAACGCGGTCGAAGTTGGTTGTTTCGAAACGCCGATTGGCGATCACAATGCTCATCATGCGGTGAACCGAATTACCCGGCTGGCTGGTCGGCAGAATCAAGCATAACGCCGACTTCGAACCATCTGTTTCTCGGCGAACCGCCAGATTGGAGGCCAAGTCGCGCACAAACGCTTGGGACGGTGGAACCAGATCGCTGGCAGCCGCGTCTGTCTTCAACATGGTTCGCTGCCCCATCATCGATTCGGCCATCGCCGAGCCAACCGGAAGCGTTGCATTGGGCGTCCGCCGCAGCGAAACTCGATCGGTTGGCAACACGGTGACAGCGCCACTGGTGAACGGAAATACGTTGATCACCGAAGTATTGGTCGTCGGCAGGGCCGGGTTGATGTTGGGAGCGGAAATCAACATGGGATCCAAACAGTACGTTCCCTGCGGATTGGCCGTTACCGGAACATAAGCCATCAGACCGACGTCCCATCGCACCCAACGATTGGAGTTCAATGCTCCAAAACTCTTGGCCCGTTCGACAACATTGGTCGCATTTTGCCGAGTGGCATCGTTCGAGATGCCGATCTGACTCATTCGCGACGCCAACGGTACCAAGACCATGACCCCGAACACTCCGATCGCCGCCACTGCAATCGAGGCCAGAACCTCGACCAGAGTGAGTCCGACCCGACGAGTTTTTCGCAGCAGCATGTTTCTCATAGTCCAAAAAGTTCTCATACGTTAGCGCTCCGAAATACTTCCGGCCACCGCGATGTGGGCCACATCCAAGTTCACTCCGACTTGCGCTTTGACGACTTTGGGCGTTGAAGTCTGAGCCCCCAACATGATCCAAAAATCATTCGCCATCACTGGGGCGGTTACTGGAAGAGCCATTCGTTGTTGCACGTTATCTTCGCCAATCAGCAAGAACAACGGCGACAGCGGGTAGATCGGTCCCAACCGCGCGATCTTATTGGAATTGGCCACCATTACCGATCCTGCTGCTGTGTAGCGAGGACTCATCACAAAGGCCCGTGTGATTCTCCCACCGGCTTCAAATTCGATCCGCGGATAATACTCGGCTCGAATTGGGCTGTTTTCATTCTTCACGAACGAAAACGTTGGGTCTTGCAACTCATTGGTGACGGCCGCCGAAATCGTCGCATCGCTCAGCGCGCCTAAATTCTCGTTGAAGGCAAATTGAATGTGAGGAAGCGAATTCTGAAAAGGCACCCCGTCGAAGAAAAACGTGTCCTCTTCCCCAAAACCAGAACCGCCGAGATAAATTGCCATGCCTTGGGGCAAGTCCAAATAGTTGAGTTCGTCCAACATCGGTGATTGAGATACCTCGAAGGCCAACAACCGAGAAACGAACTGGCCCGGGCTTCCACCTGCAAAATTGGGGATGTCGGCCGGGTTCGCTGGACCTGTGGCCGGATAAAAAACCCGATCCGCTGGCCAGAATTGAGCCGGGCCGCCTCCGCCGGCCCGTTGCGGCACCGTCGTTGCCGCCGCCGGCCAACCGTTGTGTGCCGCGCCAATCGTTTCAAATTCAGCTCCAGCACCCATTGGGACCATTCCCGAACGCTGCGCTGAGGCCGAACTCATCGGTGTTTGGGGGTCCAAACGACAATAGACTTTGGCAACCGGACCTTGCATCGAAACCCCGGCCGGCATTTGGAACGATTGATAAACCAAATACTTTTCCGGACGATCTCGAAAGGTCATGTACTCGTACGGGCGAACGCGCGAGGCATCCGCGTTGAACAGGTAAAAGACGTCAAAAGCCATCGCTCCTGGCATCACCGGCGGCGAGCCACCCGGAACACCTGGTAGAATGACCGTTTCGTTCGGCGCTTTGATCGCATACGCGGTTTCCGATTCGCCACGATACTGGGGCCGCGGTCGGCCGCGATACAAGCGATAACAAAAATTCGGCGCGTTGATATTGCGTTCCAGATACACATACGCCTTGCCGTTGCGTTCGGCCGCTGCCGCAGCTTCCATCAAAAACGACCGCACGGTTTGTGTCGCCATGGAGACTCGGTTGTCGTTCGTTGTCAAACGCACCACCGGGATCGCCACGGCCATCACGGCCACCATGATCCCAATCACAATCAACAGCTCAACCAACGTGACACCGGTGCGGACGATCAAACGCCCATGGGGTCCCGTCGATCCAACGCACCCGCGTTGGTTTGGACATGTGTTTGTGAGCATCGTTTCAAATCCTATTCTCGGCATGACGTCCACTCTTTTCAAAACGTCGCCACAGTAAAATCAAACGAACGCGGATCACTGGCATTGTCCGGATCGAACGACGGCGAAACGTTGCTGCTGTACAAGACAACGCGAATACGTTCGGGCGAAAAAACTTCCGGCGTAAAAGCCGTTGGCCGAAACGTTTGGCCATCGGTCATTTGGAACTGAGTCATCCAGGCGGAGTATTGATCCAAGGGAATGTTGAAAAGCCCTTCACCCGGAGTCGCTGGGGAAATTCGTTCCACCGGTACCCGCAATTCCAAGCGAAAATAAATCGGACTTCCCCAAACGTCCACAATCTCTGGGAAGCCATCTCGATCCGTATCGGCAATTTCCGTTTGACGCAGCAAAGACAGAGCTGGTTCGCCATCGACCCAGATCCGTTGGAGAATCGCGTACAACAACTCCGCCGAATCTGTTTTGGCATTCGAATTGCCCATCCCGCCAAGCGCTAAGTTGCGAATGGCCTGCAGATCGTTCGGAACCCCATAAAATGGTTGAAAGTCCTCCGACCCATTGTTTCGTTGGAAGTAGACCGTCGGCATGCCTGGTCCGTTTGTCGTCGGTCGCACGACCGTTTGGGGAAGATTGGGCACGACCAATTCGCGACGGTAGGGAAATCGGTACATGATATCGACGCGGCGGGCTTCCGTCCAAAACCGCTGGATCCGGGGGAGGCTGCCTTCGGCAACTCGTTTATGTGAGCCAAGCCCGCCCGGAAACTCGCCCACGGGCGGCGTGCGAACAGGAATTCTCGCTTCCAACAATTCCAGGATCTCGCGTTGCAGGATCGCCTCGATCCGCTGCAACTGGCTCCGAGTTCGCAGTTCCCTGGCTCGCTCCTGTGCGCCGGCCACCACATAGCCCAAAGCGCTGGTGATCACCGCAATGATGCTGATGACCACCAACAACTCGGTCAAAGTGAACGCCGACCGTTTTCGAACCTGCATCGCTTGGTATTTTCCATCTTGCATGATCTGTGACCTCAAGACCCCGATTCGTCGTTCGATACCAGATTACAATCCCATGTTTTCGGCGACCGCGTCCATCGAATCCAATCGTTTGGAATTCGCAAAATTGCAAATGTTGTCCCGCAAGTAACGCGGCAAACCGCCACCGCCGTAAAAGTTGTCGCGGCCCGGCGCAATGATCTGGAACTTATCGATCGCAAACATTTGATCGTTCGTCATCCCCCAACCAATCGGCGTCATGGGGTTCGTTTCGGTGGCTACCGGGACGTACTTGATCCCGAGCGAGTTAGGAATCAAGTAAGGAGCGTACAGTGTGTTTGTGGTGGTGGCTCCTTTGGTATCCGCGAAATACAACAACGGTCGGTCGGTCGATTCTTGAGTCGGCGAGCGGAGAATCATCGGAACGACACCTTGAGGATAGTATTGGTCACCTCGCTGTGCACCGGAATCCCATCGCGGAGCATTCGCTCCTTGCCAATAAGCCAAAGGATCAACGGCCGCGCTGGTGAACTCGTAGAAAACCAAGGGCTTTAGTGCCACGACACGATTATGGTAGGCGGTGTTCGCAGCGGCGTTGGTCACGGGTAGTTCATTCGCTCGGCGACAGGTCTCTGAAAGTGGATACATGGAACTATTGCTCAATCCTCCACCCAGCCAGAAGCCCAAAGCGTTGGTCGGGTTCAGGAATTGCCCCCGCTGACGGTACCAAGCCACAATCGGAAAATCTGTACCGCTGAACGCGCCGGTCACCGGCTGGAACTCGCGGTGATTCGGAGCAATTTTTTGTAGCAACGGACCGTAACGCACCGACAAGAGCGGAACCAAGGCCGCATCATTAAGAGTCGGATCAATCCATTGGATGTACGAGTTGTCGCGATCGTAATACTGATCAGGCGGATATAGTCCCTTCTCGTTCCGGAACGTTTCTACCGACGTGTCCAACTGGGCCATCTTCGTCGAAATGCGGAATTCGTAAGCCGTATTCACCGCCATCATCACAGCCGGAATCGAAATCCCGGCTAAAACAGCGATGATCGCGATCACTACCAATAGTTCGGTGAGCGTGAACCCACCACGACGAACCGAGTTCAACTGCCGAACCTTGTTGACTGTTTCAAACATGCTCTGATACTCCGAATCCTACGCCGAACTACAAACCAAATCCGACCAAACTTCACATGCCCAACAACCTCACCGACGATCGCTCCGTCCCCGCCCGGAACTAAGGCAGCAAATCTTGAGCCAAAAAGTTGGAAGGGCTTCAGATTTTTCCGCCAAAACGAAGGCAGTTTAGCAAGCGCTGGTGTACCGGCTTTAGCCGGCGGGATGTGAAAAGAGCTTTTTC
>JAUXWY010000090.1 GCA_030681235.1 Pirellulaceae bacterium
CCCGCCGAGACCGCAACGGATCACGCCCGCAAGCGTTCGCGGTGCGTAACCACTATGCCTGACAGTTGCCTGTCCCCACTTCGGTGTCTGTCCCCAAAATGTTGTGCCGCACCCAAATTCAAACCTCGCTCCGGAACCGCCCCCGTACCGGTTTATCCGGTCGGAGCGGGAGCTTTGAGGTTAGACAGACACCCCGCGCGGGGAAGCGGTCGAGGCACAAACTTGTTGAGCAAACAAACCCCACCAAGACCGCAACGGATCACGCCCGCAAGCGTTCGCGGTGCGAAACCAAGATCAAGCCCGATCGGCCTATTTGCGGACGTGTCTGAAGCAAGCTCGGCGCTACGGCCTTCAAACCCCAAGCCTGCTTATGTAGCGAGAAGCCGAAAAAATCCGAAGACGGAATCCGCGGGATGTTGTCCTGCCCCGCCCGCAAGATGTTGTCTGTCCCCGCTGAGTTCCCCCACGTCGGTGTCTGTCCCCAAGAAATTCCCAAGACGTTGTGTGTCCCCGCTGACCGTCCCCCGCTGACCGTCCCCTGTCCCCACTTCGGTGCCGTCGGGGACTGCCAATTGCCTGTCCCCGCTGACTTTCCCCAAGTCGTTTTCTAATTTCGACCAAAACCACTGCCGCGTAAACAGCGAAGTGAATTTATCGCTATATTAGCCAACTCTCGGGTGGCTTGGTTCAAGACCGTTGGCGCGCGCCACTCCTGCCGCGGTCAGCAGCAATCCCCCCGTTTTTGCCGAGGGCAACTCGGCTCACGCGATTCAGCTCGTCCCTACAATAGAGTTTTTGCCTCAGGAATTGGCGCTCAGTCCTGTTCTTATCTCTGGAGTCAGTCATGTTTCCATGGCACTACCGTTCGCCCCAAGTCCACCCGCGAAAACCTGTTGAGAAACGGCTCCTGTTAGCCGCCATCCTCACCGTAGCCGTTGCGCTGCCAGTCCCGCCCACCCCATCGCTGGCCCAGGACGCTCCACGGTCACCCTCGGACTGGGTCCAGCACGTCGCCCCCGGAGTTCGCCTCGTGGGTCGGCCCAACCTGAGCGCCCAACACTTCAATCTGCACCTGTATACTTTTTCGCCCGATGGTCGCTACGTGGTCGGGGTCCGCGGTCGACGACTGGTCGAAATTGAATGGGACACCCAACAAGTCGTGCGGCAGATGGACCTGCCGACCAGAGCCAGCACCAGCGGAATTCATCGGATCTTTTATACCGAGGATCGACGACACCTGGTGGTTACGGTCCATTGGCAGGGCCGGCCTTACGCCGCCGACGATGGCACAGATTTGGATGACGAAGATGTCATGCAATCTTACAAAGAATACCCGCCCCACAAGTTTAGAGGCACACGATTATTGATTTTCGATCAACAGTGGGCACTGCAGCATGATCTGGAGTTAGTCACTCAGGTCGACGAGAATCACATGCAGTTCATGGGCCGGCGGTCGCCCAACTTTTTTGGGAAGTTTGACTTGTTGCCCGACCAGCGGACGCTGCTGGCTATCAACGGTTCGCTCGCCAAAGTGATTGATTTGGAATCGGGCCGAGTCGTAGCGGAGCAAGCAAAAGTTTCTGATGGGCATTTGTGCTCACCCCACGAATACGCGTTCGACTATCCGCTAAAAATCTGGGATATCCAACAAAACGTGATCCGCTCCGCCGAGTCGCTGCAGTTACCCGAGGAGATTGCACTCTGCGCGGTCGCCCCCAATTTCCGCAGCTTGGTGTACTTCGACCCGGCCACCCGCGAAACCGTGTGGCGCGACCAACAAACGGGTCGCCGCCGAGTCCTAGCGGAAGAACATCCCACCGGCGACGGGCAGTTTACCACCGACGGGCGCCTGTACTTGTTGACCAAATCGGTCCCGGAGAAACGGGAACTGGGGCACATGGTCATCCAGGTCCACGACACGGTAAAGGACGAGGTCCGCATGGATCTCACTAGCGAAACCTCGCTGAGTTTGGGTTTTCGACCGGGGCACGACTCGCTTCTGGTCCACAGTCGAAACGACGGCGGCCTGACGGAAGTGGCATTGGACCAAGACTTTCTCCCAGCGGCGATTCAAGCCACGATGCGGTTGCCCAGCGCCGGTGGCTTGGCGTATTTTGATCGGGATCGTCAGTTGTTCCTGATGGAAGGGCACTGCCAATTATCGACTGACGCCGCCGCCACGTTGAAAGCCGGCATGTCGCATCGCAGGCATTTTTCGCCGACCAAGCCCCTACAACTGACGCTCGGGTACGCTAGACAGGAACACGAAGTGGGACTGGACAGCCCCCAGGGCGATAATCCGCGCAAACTGTATAAAATCGCACCGTTGCAAATGCTCCACACATTGCGCGCCACACTTGGGCTGCCCATCCAGTGGCAAGAGCCGCTCACGTCCGTGCTATTGGAATTTGACCCCACCGGCGAAATCGTGCGGGATATGTACGTCGAAAATCAAAAGATCGTGCGTTTGCGACTGACCCAAACCGGCACCGGCCGCCGTTTCTCGGAGACGCGGCTCCTCAGTGGCCTGTCGGACCTACGTCAACTCAGCGGCGCGATATCACCCGACGGGCGCCGCGCGGCCTTGACCAAGCAACAGGAGTTGGAAGTCCTGGACGCCAAGACTGGCAAACCGATGCAGACTTGGGAACTACCCCAAAACATTCGCCAAATCAAACTGGATCAACGCGGCGAGTTCGTGGCCGTCGCCTTGGGGCATTATTTTTGGAACGCCAGCATCAAACAAGTCCGCATCTTCCGCGTCAGCGACGGCCAAGAGGTCCTGGTGTTAGACCGACCCGGGATCGTCGAATTCGGCTTCCAGCCCGGCACCGATCGCTTGTACGTGTTGACCAGCGGCGACGAGAACGAACTGCGCTTCTTCGACCGCGACACGTGGCAAGAAACCTGGCGACATTCCACATTGCATGCCCCCGCCTACGGCATGGCCATGTCGACTACCGGGCACGAAATCGCCATCGGCCTGAGAGATTCGCGAGTCGAGTTCTGGAAGCTAAGCGAAGTGAAATCCAACTCGCGCTGAAATGATGTCGGTCGTCGCTTGTCCGCTTCGTTACCTTCGTTCACTTCTGTTCGAGACCGCAACGGATCACGCCCGCAAGCATTCGCGGTGCGAAACCAAGATCAAACCTGATCGGACTACCTGCGGACGTGTCTGAAGCAAGTTCCGGCATACGGCCTCCAAACCCCAAGCCTGCTTATGTAGCGAGAATTGATTGAAGCCGACAAGTTGCGATTCAATCACGCTGGTGACACGGTCGAAGTCGGTCGGTTGGTCGCGGTCCTGGTCCTGGGCATCGGCTACGTGCTATGGGCCTGGATACCTTTATGGATCATCGGGACCGCCGCCCGAGTTCTCAAGTCACTGCAAAGTTCGACCACCGAATCCGCCCGCGAAATCCCGGGCAGCTAAATTTGGTTTGAATGGCGTTCCCGATAGGAGAATTTTCTCAGGTCCACGCGATTGGCGGCACATGGTTTGTCGGAATCCCGATCGACCACGCTCTGCGGCACGGATGAACGACGTGTACTTAAGTGGCGTCTCTTGAGCCGTGGTACACCAAGACCTCGTCGCAGTCCGCATAGGGCCAGCTCGATCCGGGACGTCGAAACCCATAAAACGAGAAAAAGGTTAGCCAATGACGCTTGATCGCCCGAAATCGTTCGCCACTCGATTGCCATCCGATACGTGGGTAAACGACAACCAAACGAAAACCGCCGCCTGGACTCAGCGCGTGTCGTAATGTTGAATTCGGTTGGTCCAGTTCGTGAAAGAACTCCTGCAACAGTTTTTCGCCGACCTTCCGATGACGAAATCCCGGTCGCACCCAGACCACCAGCTCATAGCCTACCCGGCTATCCAGTTCCGACTGAGATGGGATAACCCCGCGCCGAATGTAATCATCTAGTTCGGCGTCTGCCATCGACGTGAGCTCGCCGCCTGTTTGTTGCGCCGTATCGGGATTGTCCGACTTCCAAACGGAAATGAAGCGGCGATATTCGGCAACCGTGAGTTTGCGGGCCCAAGTTAGCTTCCGAAGCCCAATGACGCCGGCAACAAAGCTTTCGTCGGAAACGTCGTCACTCTCGCCGCTCTCCGGCATTCGCACGCGAAGTTGCCAGAGCGCCTTGGAGTAGCGATCGGGCAGATTGCGGTCCGGCAAATAGCGGACGGCATCACGCCACAAACGGCCGAGCCCACGGATCGTATTTCTTTCGTTTGGCCAACAACGGTAAAACTCCTTTACCAATTGCCGCCACACAACGTGGACTTCACGGCTCACTTCTTGGAAGTCAAACTCGACTCGAAGCGATAACTCTCGTTCACAAAAACGAACAAATTCGCGGCTGTATTCAAAATGGACAAATGGCCAACAGCGTGACAAGCCCGGCGTCGCAGCCAGCCGACGAAACAGGTTCATCCACCCGGAGTTGTCCTGTTGCAGTTGCGTTCCTTGGAGTTGTTGCTGATGGAACGCCTGCTCCATCGCCCGCAACGTGGATCGTACTTCTTTCAAATCGTGTAGCAAAGACCTATCTCTTTCCACAAGAACACGGCCATCCCACAACAACCCCGAATCCATCTGTTCGGCAATGTTGGACGGCAATGGGACCTCTGACGTTACCGTTTTGTGTCCGCGAACATCGTTTAATGCCGCGCCGTTCGACGGACTTCCAGAACTGTCAGGCAGCCATTGCGACCGTATGGAATAAACGAGATTCTCCAACACGTTGTAGTGGGCATCGGCAACTCGCTGCAGAATTTTAGACGTCGCCTCAGATGGTGACGGCAAGTCTGGATTCATGTAACCGTTATGCGAAATACAACTGACGGTTTCCTCCAACACGGACTGGACACAGTGGTAGCCGAGTGCTCGATAGCTTTCGAACTGGGCTTGAGTGTAAAACTGATCGACGGTCGACTGATGCGGAAAATCCGGGAATTGCCGCGCGTATTGCTTGATGTCGTGTGACTCGTCTCCCGTCAAACTTGGTTTGATGTAGAGCAGCGTTCCTATGGGTTGAGTGGGATCCAGTCGATCGTAGCGAATCGTACCGACGACGCAGTGGGCGGCGGCGAATCCGCTCTCACGATTCTTCTCAAACGCACGCGAGTCAATTTCAATGTCAATTCCAAAGTCGGCTCGGCAGCGGCGAATCAGCTCACCCAATTCATTCGAAGTGTTGTCCGGATCCGCTCCGGCATCGATCGAAATGATCAAACGGCAGCGCCGTCGAACCAACTCGTAGACGCCGGTATTGTCGAAATGACCGCCGTCTGAAACGTTCAGGAACGCAGACTTGTCGTCCGTTCTGCTAAAAAGTTCTTTCGTCAGCCACCACAACAGGCCTTTGGGGCTATCGGTGCGCCATGGGAGGCTACCACGTTTTGGATCGCCAAACGAGCGTGGATTCGGCAGCCACCAAGCGAGACGAATGTTGAACACCGCCAGGAGCGCGGAGATGGCGGGCGAACCGTAATAGCCCATCGCTGGGTTTACCGCCGCTCCCGATATCGCCACCGCCCGGCCAACGCTGATCGGTTGCGAAGTATCTTGTCCGGCGGCGTATTCCACTGTCTTGCGGTAGCCCAACGAATGTGCACCGCAAAACAACGGGCTCAACAAAAACGATTCCGCTTTGCGCTCGTGCCACGCTAGACGCTCAGTCGCCTGCACATTGAGAGCCGTGTTGAAAAGGAGAAATGGTCCCCAGTATCCTGTGTCGGTCGAAGTCGCTGGCTTGCCAATTCGCAACGACGGTAGCGGCAGGTCGTCCGAGAAATCGAATCCAGTCACAGGATCAGGGTTCCATTCCGGGCCGGCACAGTGGGCTGCCGTTCCCAATTGGAAGTCCCGCCGTTTTCGCCTTGATGCGCCCAAGAAGCACCTGGTCAATCGGTTCGCATACATCGCATTGAGCGAGAAGTCATTGACACTGACTCGCTGCGAAAACAGAAACGATATGCAAACGCAAATCGTGAGACTACTCAATAAAACCACCCACGACGGCTCGCCTGGGATTCCCTTATTGGTATCCCAATTTACCGAGTCAAGCCGCGAGGCAATTCCAGACAATAGCAAGAGCAAACCAACGACGAGAACGTATGGCACGATTGAGGCGACTGCAAACCTGATCCAGGCGGATTTTCCCTTCTCGGCCGAAACCGCTGAGAAAGCGAATCGAACTCCGGCCGCTCCGATAGTCGCCCAACTTGCGACGAGCAATGTCAACCAACTACCGACAAGACTCAACAGATATCCGCTATAAAACGCGAGTCCTGCAGCGAGGCTCCAGCTAAACGCTACTATCATCAGCCACGCGTTAAGTCGGCTTCGCCATTCGCGCTCCTCCTCGTTGGCATTTGAACCCAAGAGAGCCATCCCGACCATATTGCCAACTGCAAGAGCCAATAGAACCGATGGCGGGCCGAACGCCGGAACAGCAGCCGCCAAGACACTTTGGTACTGCAAGCCGAAAAGCAAAACGATCGCGAAAACTACTGTGATTCCGATTGAAAAGGATGCTGCCAATGCGTGAGCGAGCGTTCGGTAAATCGCTGAGATGCCGAATTGTATCGCGGCAAAGAATGCGGCTGCGATAATTACCAAGGGCAACGGCCCAATTTCGACTCCTAGCTTCGTAGCCAACACGTTCCAATTGGTTTTGCAACACCACGCGGCGGTAACACTACTCAAACAAGCAAGAGCCAACGTTCTAAAGAATAGTTTCTGACCTTGCTCGCGACCGACCTTGACCCGTTCCTCGACCACGCCCAACAATCGTAGTCCGCGTGCCAAGAACTCGAGCGCCACCAACATACTCACAATCGATACTGCGAGAGGCACCCAATCATAACTTCCAAACGGATCCTCCTTCGTATACAAGTGACCGACTGAGCGAACAATCAACACCGTTGCCAGCATTGCCGGAACAAGTGCCATTAGATTGGCGAGCAAGTTTCGCAGGTAAACCGCGACCAGCGACCACGAATCGGCTGAGAAAATCCCGAGACGCGGCGAAAGGAAAAAACTAAATTCTCGAATGTGCGCTAATGGCTCCGGTTCGGACTCGCGAACGGTTCCGGCTTTGACTTCTGATTCATATTCGATAAAGCCACGTTTCGCTTCCGCCTGCGAGTGGCGGGAACGGCGCAGTTGAGTTTCAACATTTCCCAGTTCGCCTTCGCGTTTGATCCAGGCCGCTAGCCAACTGGCAATGTATCCTCCTCCCGAAACTGCTGAAATGTAATCGCAAAACTTCAACAACCCGAGTTCGGCTAAGCTTTGCAAGGCTCCTAGGCAAAAAGTGGCGCTGCGAATTCCACCTCCAGATAAAGCGACACCAATCAGATTTCGCTCGTGCGGTCGGCTGTCCTCGTTTTGATGTGACTCCGTGCGCATCCCCGCCAGTCGCTCGAGCGCTTCCCGATCCGGATTGTCTTGGCGCGACGCGTCTACCTTCAGATCGGCCAAAGCGTTGGCTCGTCGCGAAAGAATGTGTAGATACTCTTCTTGAATGACCGTCTCGGTCGAATAAGGTTCCAGCATCGGCTCCCCTCCCACGTTCGTTCAGTTAAAACACTGGCTACCGACAGTTGCCAGCCTGCTCAACGATAACTTAGTGCCACTCACCGATGACCGATGCAGACTTCGTTCTCGTCGGTTTAACCTTACTCCTTATTTTGGACGGTCAGAGCGGCGATGCAATATCTAAACTGGCTGAATCTACGAAGTAACCAATTACAGATGGGGTGGGAATCAGGTTACCGTGCTTCAAGTCGGTCCCGGAGATCCGGCTGTCAAAGTATGGTTCCGTCGATCGGAATCGGGTATATTGGTGGTTTGAGTTTTGAGTTTTGCTTGATGGAGAATTAAAGCGAAAGGAATCGCATGCGACAGATTCACGGGTTGATCGTTGTTATAAATCGGGCAACACTCTTCGCAATTGCGTCAAACCTTGCCGTTCCTCGTCAAAGGCTGTGCCAATGAACATGCAACGAAGCGGGCTCACGCTTATTGAGACCATTGTCGTCATTGCAATCATCGGGATCCTGCTTGCCATTTCAATCCCGGCAGTCTTGTACGTGCGAGAGTCGGTGCGGCAAACAAGTTGTCAGAACAACTTGCGGCAAATGTCGCTGGCGATTCTCAGTCACGAGTCCGCTCACGCGGCCTTGCCAAAACTCTACAACGGCACTTTTCTGGTGCAGCCTCGAAGTGTGTTGGATGAGTTTCATTTCCACTCTTGGCGGACAGCGATTTTGCCTCAACTTGAGCAGCGACCACTCTATGACCGCATTGATTTTTCTCTGCCAGCGACGGATTTGGGAAATCAAGCCAACGTCAATACGAAGTTGGCGACTTTTTTGTGCCCGTCGGCGAGCAACCCAACTTCCGACGTTCCTGATATTTTCGCATATGAAAATGGCTTGCCGACGATGAATATTGTTGGCACAGCGGCGAGGAGTGACTACGAGGTGATCGGCGGTGTTTCATTTCATTCGTCGGGCACGGTCGACCTGCAAAACATAAAATTTAGTGCTTGGGGTGAACCTAGATCGTACACTATAACTCCGATTCAGAAGCCAATTGATTATCGAACGGCTCGTCTGGCAGATATCTTGGACGGACAGTCGAACACGATCCTGGTGGCCGAACGAGCGGGACGGCCGGATCTTTACAGGCGAGGCGAGAGTGTTGATCCGTATCCATTTGATGATCGGAACGACGGCATGGATCATCATCAAGCGGCTTGGGCAATCAGCACCCATTTTTGGTGGCTTGTATCTTGGCACGAACTGAGAATTAATGATACGAATGCAAGTGGTCTCTTCAGTTTCCACACATCCGGCGCCAACGTCGGGCTTGCTGATGGTTCGGTTCGTTTTTTGTCAGAGTCCATTGATCAAGCGACGCTAAACGCGTTGATAACTCGCGCGGAACGAGACATCGTGTCACTTGACTGATCTCGATTAAATCGGGGTTTTGTCAAGTTCGCTTTCGTCGGTGTATCGGTTAACCGCAATGCCGTTCAATAAGTAGCAGGCACACTCGAACGTCGAAAACCGTCAGGAAGGATGTGTGTCCCCAGGGCAGTCCCCAGGGCAGTGTCCCCACTTCGGTGACTGTCCCCACTTCGGTGACTGTCCCCAAAAAGCTGTGCCGCCCCCAAATTCAAACCT
>JAUXWY010000052.1 GCA_030681235.1 Pirellulaceae bacterium
TGCCAAGAATTAATAACCCATAGCCAAAACGGTTAGAGATCGTGACCCGAGGCAAACGTCCCCGGGCTTCTTGAACAAAGGCCTTGACCTTCGGCTCCGCTCCTATCGTCGCTCCGCGAAGTCAAAGCCATATTGGTTCTGCCATTACATCGCATGCTCAACGCACAGCGGCGGTAGACTCAAGAGGTGGATAGATGTACGCCGCGCCAATGGGAATGCCGGCTATCGACGAGCCATTATATCGCGTAGCGAGTGGTGCAGGATGACGATCGCGAATCTCTTTTACTTTCATTGCTAACGCATCATCGGAGCTGAGCAACTTAATTTGAAACGCATCGAGCCACATCTGCTTACCGCTACCAACCAACCTGAGCACCTCCCCGTATGCCACGTCGAAATTGCTGTCATTTATTGCTGGCGATGCAAGGTAAAGTTCCCACTCCGACGATTCAGCGGGGTTTAGCCAAAAGAGAGCGTCAACCGTCTGGTAGTTATTGAACGCTTCTGCAAATTCGCGGCCCGCATCGATCTGTTCGTTTACCAATATAGCTTTATCCATTGCAGGACTCCGTTTGTAGGGTCAGAAACCGCATTGTACAGTGAATGGGCTTGGTTTTGTGTTGAATTTCTATAGCGGAACAGTTCATTCCAATCTTTCGCAATTAGCCAATTCGTTCCGAGTTGGGCATTCGCGGAGATAGCGTTCCCGCGAGTTACTTCGAGATCTGCCATTCTCACGAGAACTTCAAGATCGTGCGTCCAACATTTTTCGGCGAATTTCTTGTCTTCAAAAATGATACCGGTTCGGTCAACGTATCGAAGAACTGCCGCCTTCAATGCACACTCAATTGCATAGCCCGCCAAATAATATGCCCCAGCCCAACGTGAGGCCGCGATAAGAGCCGCCGCGTCAAGCAAGCGATTTTGAGACAGTTGTTGTAGTTCTGTTCGATTCAATCGGTTTACTCCGAAATTGGCATTTTAGCAGAACAACGTATTGCAATCTAACCGGCAGCGGATGGGTTTGTTCTGGGCCCTGGCTGGGGGTCGACCCGCTGCCGGTTAGATTGGGCGTTGAACTTGGCCGACGGAGCGGTGACGGAATGGCCGCAGGTTGTGGAGTGGACTCAAGACTTGTGTCCCCGAAACTTGTGAACTGGTTTCGAGACCAAGTCGTTGGCCGTATGCGGATTCCGCCTTTCGTCCTTAGGCGTTGGATTTGATTTTAGAAGTTGCGGCGGGTTATTGCAACAAGATTTGAAATGATTTCGAGTCGGATTGGTGAATTGTCGTGGCGACTTTGCAGGCTTCGGGTTGGATTTGTTGTGGAATTTTGACGTTGGCGCGTAGCGGTGGCGGTGTGGGCGTGGAGTGATCCCGGCCATTTTGTGTCGGACTTCGTGTCGGACTGTGGGTTGTTGGTCCGAAGTGATTCGGCGCATGGTGTTGTCAATGACATCGGGTTAGTCGGTCAATCGACTGGAGTGTAGGTTCGGCCATGGCCGTGAACCGGAAGGGCCATCTTGTGTTTGGGATAACTTCAACTTTCGAACACGTCGCGCCAGCTGGACCTTGGCCTGCTGGTTTCGGAGTGAAGCCAGTTTCGAGCTATTCCTAAACGTGATTTCCCGAATGCTTTAGATTTGCGGATATTAGTGTCGATTAGCGTTCCCGCTCCTCTTCTTTGCATTCCCACGCCTCAAAGGTCAGTCGCGACGATTGGAAAACTAATCTTCACTAATTACTGGAAACAGTGGCGACATCCTCGCACCAAGGTGAAGAACCTGGTGGCGCTGGGCGTGAGCCTTGACTTGGCGATCAAACACGCGGTCAGTCGCAAGAAGTATTGGCGGATGTCACGGACACCGGCTTTACGTTATGCGATGCCTAACGAGTGGCTCGAGCAACAGGGCTTGTTGTCATTAAAGCATCTCTGGTACCAGCGAGCTTCGCTTCGTGGAATCACCTAGTGCGGACCCGCATGCTAGGTGGTGTGGGGGCCGCCGTCAGCAATGACGGTGGCTACCTGATGTTATCCCGCATCTACGTTTCGCCGATTGCCTCGCGCTCAAGGATACGATCGGGATCATTGAATCTTAGGATCGTGGAAGTTGTTTCGCCAATTGGAGTCAAAGGTAGGATCTCAAAGCTCACGAATCGAAAGTGTTCGAACCAATTATCAGTTCGCGGGTTATAGAATCGGACGTATTCACCGGTGGATTTTGCAATCGAACCAATATCTGTTCCCTTGTACCGATTGCAGTAGGCACAAGTAAGTGCCAGATTGCTTTCAATCGTATCGCCATGGTGCTTTTCGGCGATGATATGATCGATTTGGCATCCGTAGAACGTATCTGATTCACTGATACGGCAATACTCGCATCTACCCGCAGCGCGTTCGATCACCAATCGGCGAAGATCAGTCGAAATGTAAGATGTCATTCGGAGACGAGTTTCCGAGCTTTGGCCTTCGCCAATCTCATAATGTGCTCAATCTGTAAATAGTGATCAAGCTCAGAACGTTCCTCCCCGGTAAGCTCGGAAACCTTTTCACGGGCGATCAAGTTAGCCACGTGGTCTCTTGATTCCGGTGAGGGGCAAAACGATGCAACGGTCTCCGGAGTTGTCCCAGATGCGATGAAGTCCACGATGTCAGTGTATGCTCGGCTCATACCGGTATTTTACCGCAAATCGGAGGACAAGTAAACAACGTCGTCTCGAGCGGGAAACGTATTGCAATCTAACCGGTAGCGGGTGGGTTTGTTCTGAGCCCTGGCTTTGGGTGGACCCGCTGCCGGTTAGATTGGGCGTTGAACTTGGCCGACGGAGCGGGACGGAATGGCCGCTGG
>JAUXWY010000101.1 GCA_030681235.1 Pirellulaceae bacterium
GGCTTCAGCCGGCGGGTAGCTATGAAATCGCTCTTTTCAGCTCCCCGCCGGCTGAAGCCGGTACACCAGCGCTTGCTAAATTGCCTTGTGCCGGCAGAACCATCAAAATCAGGAACTTATTTCGGGACAAATCCCTAGTGAACGCGCTGTCCGGGAACCGCACCGGAATCCGGCGAAAGCAAAAACACTTCAGCGCCACCGCTTCCCGCCGCACAAACCATGCCTTCGCTCAAACCGAATTTCATCTGACGCGGTTTGAGGTTGGCCACGATCACGACCAAACGCCCAACCAGATCCGCCGGGTTGTAGGCCGCTTTGATTCCCGCAAAAACTTGGCGCGTCTGGTCTCCGCCCAAACTCACAACCAACTTCAATAACTTGCGAGCTTCTGGGACTTCTTCGGCTGAAAGGATCCGGGCGACGCGAAGATCCACTTTGCCGAAGTCCTCGATGGTACATTCGGCTGCTAACGGTTCGGCCAATACGGCAGCGTCCGAGTCGACGTTTGTCGTCGCTCCGCCGCCAGTCGTGGTTGCCGAATCTGCCGCAGCGGCTGCTGCATTCTCTTGCTTTGTTTCTTCGATCATTTTCTCGACATCCTTTATATCTAGGCGCTGCATGAAGTGAGCGTACGTTCCAATGGATTGGTTCAGCAACGGCTGCTGAGCCAGTCGCCAATCGTTGAGCGGTTCGCCCAACAACTGGGCCGATTGCTGCTGAAGGGTCGGCAATACGGGAGCCAAATAGATCGCGATCTGCCGATACAGATTGAGTGTGATCGTAACCACGTCGCGCAGGCGATCGACTTGTTCGGGCACCTTGGCCAATTTCCAAGGCTGGGCCTGATCCACAAACTGATTCGCGCGATCCGCAAGTTCCATGATCAATCGCATGGCTTTGCTGAGTTCGCCTGCATCGTAGGCCGCCGCAATGACTTCGCTCTGGGCCGCGGCATACGCGAATCGACCTTCGTCGTCGGGATACCGAGCGGACAAACCGGTCTGCGTGCCAAACTTGGCACAGCGGGACACCAAATTGACGACCTTGTTGACCAAGTCCGAATTCACTTTTTCGACGAACTCGGCGATGTTCAAATCCAAATCATCTTGGTTATCGCCCAACTTGGTCGCATAGTAGTACCGCAGGTAGGCTGGCTGCACGTGCTCGAGATACTTCCGGCCGCGAATAAACGTGCCGTCTCGTTTGGACATTTTGCGACCATTGACCGTCAAGAAGCCATGGACGTGAACGCGAGTCGGCAATGCATATTCAGCCGTGTGGAGAATCGCCGGCCAGAACAGTGTGTGAAAATACACGATGTCTTTGCCGATGAAGTGATGGATCTCGGCCGCTGGGTTCCGCCACCAATCGTTCAAGTTCTCGCCCTGGGATTGGCACCATTGCCACGTGGTCGCGATGTAGCCCACGGGCGCATCAAACCACACGTACCAATAATGGCCCGGTTGATTCGGAATCTCAAATCCGAAATACGGGGCCGTTCGCGACAAGTCCCAATCGCGCAGCCTGTCGCTGAGAAAGTGACCACGCAAATAATTGGCAGTCTCGCTCTGCAGGGTTCCTGGCCGAGCGATCCAGTCTTCCACAACTTCGCGACATTTCTCCAACTGAAAGAAAAAGTGCGGGGCGGAACGAATTTCGGGCTGTGAACCGGAGATCGTGCTCACTGGGTCGATCAATTCGATCGCCGAATACGTATGGCCACACTTGTCGCAATTGTCGCCGGCTTGATCGGGTGCCCCACACTTGGGGCACTTGCCTTTGACAAACCGGTCCGACAGGAATGTGCTTTGTTCGGGATCGTACAACTGCTGGACGTCGCGCGAATCGATCAACTTCTTCGCCAACGCCTGCGCCCAGATCTGCTGACAAAGCTCTCGGTTCTCACTACTGTGCGTGCTGCCATACTGATCGAACTGGATGTGGAAGTCGGCAAAGTCTTGCTGATGCTGTTGGCTCATTTGGCCAATCCACTGCTCTTCGCTAATTCCATGTTTACGAGCGCTGAGCATGATGGCCGTGCCGTGAGTGTCGTCCGCGCATACGTAAACCGTGCGATGGCCACGCATTTTCTGAAAACGAACCCAAATGTCCGTTTGGATGTATTCCACCAAGTGCCCCAGATGGATCGGGCCATTGGCGTACGGTAAAGCGCTAGTGACGAGGATTTGTCGTTGAGGCATCTGGGACCTATGGTTCATGGCGATTCGTGGTATGATCGCCGGAGTTCGTTAAGATTTGACGGTTATACGGATGGCGATGGGCTCGGAGACGTTCCGGCCGGGGACACCGCACCAACTTCGGATTTTGACGCTACCTTCTCCGGTTAAATCGGTCACAATAAGGAGCGGACGCCGCAAGGATCACCCCCAGACCCGCCCCTCTCGTAGCCACGAGACTTCCCAATTTTAACGCACGTTATCGATCCTTCGAAGGACGGTAACCTGCGAAATAAAGCTTCGAGCCACTTCATGTCTGAGTTTCCTTGGGCCTTTCAGCAGATCGAACCAACAACGTGGGCGTACGTGTCGTCCTTGTTGATGCTGGCCCTGTTCTTCAAATTCAGCCGTTTGTGGAGCATCCGCAATCTCGACTTGGTGTTGTTGGTGTTGTTGGCCCCCGGACTCTTGCTCTACAACAGCGGCGTTAGCCTCGAGCGTCAGGCTGCCGTGGAATTGGCAAAGTTGGGGCACCCCGTCACGCTGTCTTTGACCTCCGGCGGACTGCTCGAGAATCAACCCGCCCCGGCCAAGCCGCCACATGAATCCACCCCGCCTCCGACCGATCCGGTGCCCACGACGGATTCCAACGATCTTGCTCCAGCTCCATCAACGAACAGTGACGCAACACCGGAAACGCAGGTTCAGTCAAATTCGGATGCGACCACTCCTCCTGCTCTCGACCAAAACGGCGATCGGAAGATTTGGATGGCGCGACGCGTGCTCAGCCATTCGTTTCTCTACGCTGGCTTTCTGTTCATGCTGATCGTGGGACTGCTGTTTGTGGTCCGGTTGTTTCTGGATCAATTGTTGGTGCGGCGCCCCGCTTTGGAAACCAACTTGAGTCTGGGCGGTTTGTGGTTGTTGGTCGTCAGCTTGCTCAGCTTCCTGGTCGCCAACATCACGGTGAGTTCGCCCACGCGAACCGATGTTTCCGGGGCTCAATCCGCAGCCGCGATGCTGGATATGGGGCAGAAGTCGACTCCGATGGTCGATCAAGAAATGGGACCCGCTTATCCATTGCTGCATCTGCTGCCCGTCGTTCCGACGATGCTCCGCGATGCCAACTCCCGAGTGGGCTTGGACGCGGCAGCCCTCCAAGTCCAACGAAATGCTTCTATGATTTGGGTCGCGAAGCTGATGGCCATTTTGAGTCAGTTCGCCATTGTCGCGGGCTTGGTGTGGATGGGTGGACATCATTTCGGCAGTTGGCAAAACGGGGCCGGCATGGCAACTTTGTACTTGATGCTGCCGTATACGATGCAAATGTCAGGCGCGGTCGATCATGTCCTGCCTGGTGCGCTATTGTTGTGGGCCGTCGTTTTGTATCGATATCCGTTTTGGTCGGGACTTCTGTTTGGGCTAACCATGGGTTTGGTTTATTACCCCATTTTCTTGTTGGCGCTGTGGCTCAGTTTCTATTGGGATCGCGGCGTGCGGATGTTCCTGTACGGAGTCGGCGCGACGGTCTTGTTGATGATTCTCAGCCTCTTGCTGTTTTCGACTGAAGAACGCAGCTTCGTTCAGAACCTGCAGGCGATGTTTGGAGTTTGGCTGCCGCGCGTCAGCGCCCTGAAGGGGATCTGGGAATTTGGCTGGGACCCTTGGTTTCGCTTGCCGCTATTGGTGGCGTTTGTTTCACTTGGCACTTCGATGGTGGCGTGGCCGATTCGCAAAACGTTTGGAACATTGATGGCCTACAACGCGGCGCTGCTGGTCGCGGTGCAATTTTGGCACGGTTATGGCGGCGGTCTATTCATGGCTTGGTACTTGCCGCTGACAATCGCGACCTTCTTTCGGCCCGGCGTGCATGAACGCATCGCCCGGCACATGGTCCGCTAAGCTAAGGATCTGCGTAACCGTTCACACCCCAACGCTGGGGGCGCCGCAAATTTGGCGGCTGGAAGTGGTTTTTAGTGCCGAGTTTAAATTCGCCAAATTCGCTCAGGCCACGCGGTTAACCCACACTACCTGCGCTACTCGTGAACGGTCACCTTGATGTTTACCGTTTGGGGTACGCCGCCGTCGAGAGCGACCCGCGATATCGATTTGCTGGCTCGAGCGGAAAATTCGGTGGAAGTAATGTCGAGGATGATCACAGATGGATGCCAACACCCCGTCGAACCCGATGGTGTGGAGTTTATCTCCGATTCGACACACAATGTATTGGTGACTAGCGCGAAGGACCCAAATTCCCCCAGCGACACTCAAAAGATTGTGTGTCCCCATTTCCTCCCGATCGCTTCTTCGCCACCCCGACGTGATTGCCCACACGTTCCGCGAGGTTTGCGCCAGTTCGCAAAGTGGCCCGGATGCGACGACGGTATCGCGTCTTGAAGAACTACGCGGACGTCGCCACCAGGCGGAACAGGCGGCCCGGTCCCTCCTGAATCTCAACGATCCCGAGGGCCCGTTCGTGCAAGCGGAGCTCAAACGTATCAACGGAGAAAT
>JAUXWY010000107.1 GCA_030681235.1 Pirellulaceae bacterium
GCTTCGCTGCATAATTGTTGACAAATATGAAACATGATAGCATACGTCCAGCGCGGGGCAATTTCCATGCCGAACAGTATTGGGTCAGACCCCTTTGGGGATAGGCTCTTAGCCGTCGATCAACGCGCGAGCTTCTTCAACTCGCGTTCGACTTGAGTCAAGCTCAGTCCTCGTTCGACCACTTTGCCTTCGCGATCGATCATGATCATGGTGGGCAGTGCGATCACGCCCAACTGGGCCGCCAACGGACTGCCCTCAAGTCCGCCGTCTTCGTACAAATGGACCCACGGCAAACGGTTCTGTTTGAGATACTGTTCGAGGTCCGCTTTTACCTCATCGACGCTCACACTAACGATTTCAAAGCCATCTTTGCCATATTTCGTATGCAAACTTTGTAAATCCGCAAATTCGGCTTTGCAAGGTTCGCACCACGTGGCCCAGAAGTGAATCAACACCGTTTTGCCTTTGAGTTTCTCCAAAGTAAAATCTTGACCCGCTAGTGTCGAGCCTTGGAACTTGATCGGCTTGCCGACGCTGGTCAAACGAATCACCGCACCTTGGGCTCGCGAGGCCAGCGGCGCGTTCGGGTAATCCGTCACGATCTTGCGGTAGACCGCCGTTGCCGCTTCCACATCCCCCAGATAGTCGTCAATGTTGGCCAATTGGAACATGGCCTCAGCGGCCAACAGGCTCTCGGGATATTTGGTGACGAACTGCTTCAATCGCTTCTGCCACTGATCTTGAACGGCCTCGACATTTTCTGAATCCCCGGCCGAGTGGCTGTACCAAGCATTGAGATGGCGAAATTCAGCGTAGGCCAACAGCTCGGGCTCGAAACCACCGCTTTGCATCTCTGCAATCTGCTTTTCCAATTGGTCCAGGCCGGTAGGATACTCGTCCATCTGATAAGCGGAGGTCACCACATCGACGTATTGACGCAACCATGGATCGCGTTCAGCATCTTGAGCCGCTAGGACAACTTTCCACAAAGCCTGAGCCCGTCGTTGATGCAGCACCGCCAACGCGGGCCCTGTCCGTTTGCCGATCGACTCGCGCAACGCCTCTTCGGCCGATTGATAAGCGGCCAAGACATCGGGAGCTATCCCTTCGGACGATAGATTGGCCGACGCCAATAAACCTGAACCACCGCCCTCGCTTTGGAAGAATACTCCACCCACGGTCGCTGAATTGGTATCACCTGCCAACGTGGGAAAGTCGATCATTCGCCAGGCATCACCGACACAAAACATCGAACCCACCAAAAGTTGTTGCGACTTGTCCCCCACCTCGACGATCGCGGAGGCGTGATCATGCACGGCGACAATTTGTTCGACTCCGGGGGCACCGCTACTGGCTCCACCCAGGATCGCCCCAGGGCTGGCCGCACTAAAATGCAACCACTTCAGGTTCGTCGGCCAATTTGCAGGCTCGGTTTCGTTGCCGATTCGTTTGGTCGTTTGTTGAAGTCGGTCCTTGATACGTCGAGTCAAGCTTGGTTCTAGGTTCAACGAGTCGAGTTCTTCGACAGAAGCCAATAACGGCTTGAGCCGTGCCGGGGCATTGGCGTTGATGGCTTCGCTGATCACCTGCGTGACCTCTTGAGCAGAGATGCGTTCCCAGCGGTCGATGATCAAATCCTGATCGGTGTCGAGGCCAACACGAGTCCCGTTGGGGCCTAGCCATTGGAAACGGTCGGGTTTCCCGTCGGCGTCGGTGTCGACATCGCGATAGACTTCGAAACCGCTCGAATAGTATGCCCAAGTGTCGATCTTGCGATTGCCGGACGAGTCTACAAACCGACGTAGTAGTCGATTTTCCGCGTCGCGAACGACAAAACCCGTCTGCCCAATCGTACTGGCGTTTTCCAAGCGAACCGTTTCCACTTGTTCGGCGGTTGGCAAGTCGAACTCGACCCCTTTTTGGGTCGGGCGATAAGCCAGAGCTTGCTTGAGTTTGTCGGCGTCTTGGGCCCGAACGCACGGTCCAGCAAAAGAGTTCCAGCCAATAAACGCGGCCAACGTCGCAACCAATGGCGTCCCGAGTTTCAACATGATTTTCAAGCCTTTCCGTAGCCCGAATCGAAGGATCACTCTTGGGTGACATTTCAAAAATTGGCCGATGCTCGGCCAGCTAGCACACCGCCAACTCGCCGCCCAGCCATGCGACTATAGCAAAACCGGATTCCGATGCAAAACCCAATTCTGCGGCTATTCAAAGGCAAATTAGAGGATGGCCAAGTAAAAATAGATCCCTAATACCGTCAACACCAATGTGGCGCCGACGTACGGGGCCGGTTTCCACGGCGTGAGATCCACCGCGCCGACATCGTGCTGTTCGTAGGGGCTGGAACGACGCATCACCGAATTACCCAACCACAATTGCAACACGACCAATATCCAGAACACCAAGCCCATGTAGTGGTACGCCGAACCAAACCAATTCACGACCCAGCCCGGATCGATGACGTTGTTGTTGGCGTCCTTCACTTCCCAAGTGGCGAACGTTCCGATGCTCATGGCGGCTAGCCCCACGAAGAAAGTGACCAAGGCCGAGTTTCCGTTCGCCCATTTGTGGAACAATCCCACCATCATGATGGCCAACAGCGGAATGAAATAAACACCATTGAGTTTCTGAAAGAATCCGAACACTCCCTCCTGCCCGTGAAAGATCAGGGGCGCGGCCACCACCGCCAGCAATGCGACCAACAAGCTACAGGCCTGCCCCGAAAACACGACCTCTTTCATCGAGGCCGTTGGACGTAAAAATCGTTTGTAAACGTCCAACGAGAACAGCGTGGCCGAAGAATTCAGCACCGAATTAAACGTGGACAAAATCGCTCCGACCACCACCGCCGCAAAAAATCCAACCAACCATGCCGGCAAGACTTTGCTGACCAGCGCCCCGTATGACTTGTTGGCATCGCCACCGACCTTGGCCGCGAACTCGGGATCCTGTGTCACCAAATAAGCTGCGATGATTCCCGGCAAGACCAAAGCAAATGGGGCCAGAATCTTAAAGAAAGCGGCGATCAACACGCCCTTTTGACCTTCGGCCAGATTCTTGGCCGCAAACGAGCGCTGGATGATTTGTTGGTTGCTGCACCAATAAAAGAAATTCAACAGCAACACACCGGTAAACAGAGTGGGCCAATGCACGTCTTCTCCTTCTTTGCCTAACGATTGAAAGGCATCGGGATTCTGTTGTTTGATTTTCTCCACCACCGAAAAGACGGTATCGCCCGGCTCCATGATTGCCTGCCACGAAAAGACCGCGATCAATAGTCCGCCAACCAACAAGCCGACGCCATTAAACGTGTCGGAAACCGCGACGGCTTTTAGGCCTCCAAAAATCGCGTAAGCACCACCCACCACCGCAATAAACGAAATCACCGTCCAAATCACCGCGATGTCGGAAGTGCCGCCAGGAAAATACGATTGGAGATCCAACATGCCAATCAATCCCGTTGCTCCGGTGTACAGCGTGAAGGGCAGCAACACCAACATATAAGCGACAATAAACAGAATGGCCGTCGCTGTTCGCACGGCTCCGCCATAGCGATCCTCGAAGAATTGCGGGATCGTCGCAATCCCCGCCTTCAAGTACCGCGGCAGGAACACCAACGCCAATACGACCAACGAACATCCTGCAATCACCTCCCAAGCCATGACCGACATGCCTTCCTTGAAGGCGCCGGCATTCAACCCGATCAATTGCTCGGTCGACAAGTTGGTCAACAATAACGAACCCGCGATAAATGCACCCGTCAAGCTGCGCCCCGCCAGAAAAAAATCGGTGTCCGTCTCACGCTTCGATCCGCGAACCGTCCACCAGGTCAGGACCGCCACCAAAATCGTAAAGAACAGAAAGGTCGCGATTGTAAAGGCCACTCGAAACTCCCGAATTATTTTTTAGGACACGTTCAGGTTCTGGCGAACGTCGCTACGCGCGCCAGAGCTTGGATTGCCAGAGCGTGGATGGTTGGTGCGTGGATGGTTGATGTCGCAGCACTACCGCGAGGAAAAACCAAACACCGTTTGAGTTCTGTAGGTCTGGCCCGGTTTTAGAATCGTCGTCGGAAACTTCGGCTGGTTCGGGCTGTCGGGAAAATGCTGCGTCTCCAAACAGAACCCACCGCGATGGACGTAAGACTGGCCGGATTTGCCTTTCAACCGCCCGTCCAAGAAATTGCCGCAATAGAATTGAATCCCTGGTTCCGTCGTTGTGATCGTCATCAATCGACCACTGGTGGGTTCATAAACTTCTGCAGCCGGTCGCATGGCTACTCGCGGAGCTTGGTTCAACACCCAGTTATGATCAAAGCCGCCGCCAAATCGCAACTGTTCGTTGTCCTGCTCGATATCGCGACCGATGGCTTTGCCTTTGCGAAAATCAAATGGAGTGCCAGCAACGGGAGCCAACTCGCCGGTCGGAATCAAGGTTTCGTTTACAGGGGTGTAATGCGATGCGTGCAGGGTCAACTCGTGCCCCAAGATATCCCCATTTCCTTCGCCCTTCAAGTTGAAATACGTGTGCTGCGTGAGATTGACGGGCGTCGCCTTGTCGGTCGTCGCATGATAATCTACCAACAGTTGATTCTGGTCATTCAACGTGTAGGTGACTTGAACTTGCAGGTTGCCGGGATAGCCTTCTTCGCGATCTTTGGCCAAGTACTTCAAAATAACTTGTTGTCCGCCC
>JAUXWY010000111.1 GCA_030681235.1 Pirellulaceae bacterium
CTAAATGGTCGGTGGTTTGTGTGACGACTACGGCTTTTGATGCCGAACGCTAAAGTTAAGTACCACAGGTTGCTCATTGACCGTGTTCAGCGGCGATTACGAAGTGGATTCGACCTTGTAGGCTTGCAGTGTTTCGTCGAATAGTAGCCGTTCTGTTTCGGAGACGTGAACTTGATGAGTCTTTTGGGCTTCCTGGACCAACTCCAGTCTGGTGGCTCTTAAGCACTTGTCATCCGGTCCGGTGGCGTCGATTACGACCAATCTCATTAGTTGATCGACCGGATTATCGGGTTCGCTCAAATAACCAGTTACCAAGGGGTAAGGGCGAAGAGCTCGTCCACTGTTGGTCGTGAATCGATCGTAGGGGTCCTTGTCAGAAAACCCATAGACCACAGTCAACTCCGGTCCGTTTTCGCGAGGAACAATGTTGGGACCAATCCGGACGTTGCCGTCCAGTAGTACGTAATTCGGAGTCTTGGCGGGGATCGTGCTTTTGGGGGACATTTCTTACCTTTTCTAGTCGCTATTCTATTTCGCAATTCTGAAATTGAAGCCGCGATGATCGTCGAATTTCACCAACGTTGGGCCGTCACTCTTCACGTGCAACTGACCAGCGCGAAATGCGACCGCCAAAGCCACCGGGATCTTGGCCTCGGCCAGGATCAAATGCGCGTTCTGAAGTGTCAACTCGGCGATCATTTCTTGGTGATACGCCAGTGCGGCCGCTCGCCGCGCTTCCGCTTCCGCTAAGGCCATCCGGGTGTCGGCTTCGGCTTGGGCCAATTGCAGGCGAGCGCCGACGTTTTCGCCAACTTCGAGGCTGACAATATTGATGGAAACGATCTCGAACGCGGTGTTGACGTCCAAGCCTCGGCTGTGGACCGCCGCCGAAATGTTGTCGGGTGTGGCCAAAACGTCCAAATGGGACAAGGAAGAACCGACGGCCGAAATGATCCCGTGTCCGACTCGGGCAACGATGGTCTTTTCAGTTGCTCCACCGATCAATTGTTCCAAGTTGGTGCGAATGGTCACTCGGACGCGAATCAGTAGTTCGATACCGTTCTTGGCGACGGCACTGAGCACGTTCTTCTCGGTTTGCTCCAATTCTGGACAATCGATCACTCGCGGTGAGACCGTCGTGCGCACGGCGTCCAAGACGTCGCGTCCCGCCAGATTGATTGCTGCCGCGCGATCAAAATCAAGATCAATCCCAGCGCGGTGCGCGGCAATGATTGCCTGGAGCACGTTCTTGACATCGCCACCGGCCAAAAAATGTGCCTCCAGCCGTTCCGTGCTGATCCCTGTCTTTCGGTTGATATTGAGCCCCGCTTGGGTAGCCATGATCTTGGCGGTCACAAGCATATGGGTAGGGACGCGCCGCAGGCTCATTCCAACCAGACTCACAAAGCTGACATCAGCACTGGCCATGTAGGCAGGAATCCAGAGCAGCGAAAAATGCAGCAAGAGTGCAAACCCTGCCACAATCGCGAACAGCACCAAGACAATTACAACGGCTCCGATAGTAATGTCCACGCCAAAATCAAGCTGAGCGAGTTGGCTATTCATTATTTATTTCTATGTGAACGATCCTGTTATCTTCTAGGATCGAGATGACCGGAATCCGTGCGACCAGTACATTCCACACATGAACGGTTGCTGTAAATCGACTTACCAAACACATTCTAGACGTTAACGTCATCAAAAGACAGTCGCGGGCCACGCTTTATCAAGATTGATGACCTGTTATGGTTCAATAGTTCGACTTAGTCCCGATAAGTTGCTCCCGCCGGTTGGTTATTTTCGGTTCGGTCGGATCCCGGCCGAATGATAGCAATTCGGGTCGTTTTTGACGTGCTAACCAGTGTTGCCCGTGGTTTTCCGTTCCGTTAGAGTGAGGGATCGGTCGGCTGAAAATCAGTCGAACCGAGGTTTTGATCGTTGGGGATTTTTATGGAGCCGCTTATGTCTCGAATCAATCGTCGCGATATGTTGGGCGTTAGTTTTTCAGGAGCTGCTGCTTTGACCCTGCCTTCTTTTCTCGCTAATTCCCCTTCGTTAGCCCACGCGGCCTTATTGGACGTAGGACCTGATGATCCGTTTTTTGCTTGGTTCGGAATCGACGAAGCAATGATCGCCAAGGTCATGGCCGAAATGATGGCGGGTGGTGCAGATTTTGCCGACGTCTACTTCCAGCATTCGCGTTCCAACAGCGTCCGTCTGGAGGATGGGTTGGTTAGTTCGGCTTCGACTGGGATCGACCAAGGTGTGGGCCTGCGGGTGGTTGTCGGCGATCAAGTGGGCTACGCCTTTACCGAAGACTTGACACTCGAGTCGATGTTGGGTGCCGCGCGAACGGCGGCGGCGATTGCCAAAGGCAGCAACAAGGCGATCGCGCCTCAGCGATTTACTCTAGGAAGTACGCATTCCTTCTATCATGCCAATGTGCCTTGGGACAAAGTTGGGATCGACGTCAAGTTGCCGTTGTTGCTGCAAGCAGAATCGCTGACGCGGGATTTGGATCCAGCAGTAAAAAAAATCGGCGTGAGTTGGTCGGATTCGGAAGAGTTGGTGCTGATCGCGGATAGCACGGGCCGAGTGGTTCGTGATCGCCGTCCCATGAGTCGCTTGGGAGTGATGGTGACGGCGGAGAAAGACGGCAAGCTGCAGGCTCACAGCAGCAACTTGGCCGGTCGTCGCGAATTGAGTTGGTATACCGAGGATCGATTGCGACAAGTCTCGAAGGAAGCGGTCGACCGCACGATGTTGTTGTTCGATGCGCGTCGTCCTCCGGCTGGAGAGTTGCCAGTGGTTTTGGCCGCGGGTGCTTCCGGTATTTTATTGCATGAAGCTATCGGTCACGGGATGGAAGCGGATTTCAATCGGAAAGGCACCAGTATCTACTCGACGATGTTGGGCAAAGAGGTCGCTCCAAAATTCGTCAACATTGCCGACGATGGAACACAACCATTCGAACGCGGTGCGCTGAACGTGGATGACGAAGGCAACACGACTGAAAAGACGTACATGGTCAAAGATGGGATCCTGACCAGCTACCTGCACGACAAGATCAGCGCGAAACACTACGGTGTCGAACCGACGGGCTCGGGACGACGAGAAAGTTTTCGACATGTAGTGATGCCGCGAATGCGTTCGACGTATATGGAGTCCGGACCACACACGCCGGAAGAAATCATCTCCAGCGTCAAGATGGGGATCATCGCCGAAACGTTTACCAACGGACAGGTTCAAATTGGCGCGGGTGACTTTACGTTCTATATCAAGAATGGCTGGCTGATCGAAAATGGAAAAGTCACCGCGCCGATTAAAGATGTGAACATCATCGGCAATGGACCCGAGGCACTGCGAAACGTCACGATGGTCGCAAACGATTACAAGTTGGACTCGGGTGGTTGGACTTGCGGTAAAGACGGACAATCGGTTCCCGTCAGCCAAGGGATGCCGACCGTATTGGTCTCTAAGATGACTGTAGGAGGCGTCAATGGATAGTTCACTGTTGAAAAACGCAGAGCAAGCCATCGAATTGTCGAAATCGTTGGGCGCTAGCGATGCATGGGCCAGTGTTTCGCGTAGTCATGGCGTCAACTTCGAAATGCGCAATGGCGTCTTGGAGAAAGTCGAAGACAGTACCAGTCGTGGGTTGTCGATTCGTCTTTGGGTCGACGGTCGGTATTCGGGTCACAGCACAAACGACTTGAGACCGGGGTCGCTAGAAACGTTTATCAAAGAGGCCGTTGCGGTGACACGAGCACTGCAAGCCGATCCGTTCCGCGTGATTCCCGATCCAGCCCTGTTTGAAGGCCGATCGAACAAGGATCTGGATTTGGTGGATCGTTCGATTTCGTCGGTGACTCGCGAGCAACGGCTCGAGATGCTGGCGACGATGAACCACCGGATCATGGGCCAAGATAAAGTCTTGTCGACCACGGCTGCGGTTTCGACTTCGGAAAACGAATCGGCTGCGATGAGCAGCAATGGATTCAGCGGCAGTTACGAAACGACGGGCATGTTCGTGTTTGCCGATGTCGTCTTGGACGAAGACGGCAAACGCCCGGAGGAGGCTTTTTTTGCCGGGGGGCACCATCGAGATGAGTTGCCTGCTTTGGAAGAAGTTGCGGACAAGGCGCTCAGGTTGGCGTACAATCGCGTGGGTACCAAGAAAGGACCCACCAAAAAGACGACGATGGTCGTGGACCCACGGGCTGCGGGTTCGATCGTGGGTCGATTGTTGGGAGCCTTGGATGGTGGGTCGTTGCAACAACGCCGATCGTTTTGGGCGGATAAGATTGGGCAACGGGCTGTTTCGCCGTTGCTGACGATTGTAGACGATCCGTTAGTGGTTCGTGGACTGGCGTCACGCCCCTTCGATGGCGAAGGAATTGCGGCGAAGAGCATGCCGATCCTTGAAGCCGGAGTTTTGCGCAACTACTACATCGATACGTATTATGGCAAGAAGCTGGGTATGTCTCCGACGACCGGTAGCCCATCCAATCGTGTCTTGAAACTGGGCGACAAGGACCGCGATGCTTTGATTGGCGACTTGGACGAAGGGATTCTGATCACAAGCTGGTTAGGTGGGAATTCGGACAGCGCGACTGGCGATTTTTCTCTTGGTGTTCGCGGACACTTGATTGAGAAGGGCCAGATCGGAGCCCCGGTCAGTGAGATGAATGTCACTGGGAATTTATTGGCGATGTTTGGTTCGCTGCGAGCACTGGGCAACGACCCATGGAAGTACAGCGCCATGAAGGTGCCGACCTTGGTCTTTGACGATGTGAATTTCTCGGGAGTTTAGCCACGTACGTGCCGTTCGAGCGATTTGTTGATTGGTCGTTTAACAGTTAGCCGTAGGCGTACTCTTTGGCATGCGAGTACGCCTGCGGCTGACTGTTAAACACTAACATCGCCGTTATACAGTCGTCGCAACGGGACTCGGGTTACTTCTGAATTGCTTGGCAGTGTTCGCGAAGTGTCTTGAGGGCGCTTTTGACGAGGCGGCTTTGGAATCGATAAGGGTCCCAGGCCACGCCGATTGTGCGTTTGAGCGGAGTTCCGGACAAGGAGCGATAAACGCGAGTCTTGGCGTGATCCAATTGTTCGGCCATGCGCGGGACCATCGAAATCCCGTGGTTGAGCGAGACCAGTTCCTGAACCGTTGACAATTGGTTCGTACGTCCCACGATCACTGGTTGTAAAGAACGATTGCGACAGAACGAGAGAATCGTCGTCGAAAGGCAATGCGGTTCATCCAGCATGACAAACGGGATTTGCTCCAGATCCTTCAGTCGAATTTGTGCCTTATCGCACAGTTCGTGATGGCGCGGCAACGCCAGCAATAATTCTTCTTCGAACAGGCTTTCGACCTCAATGTGTTTCTCGTTGATTGGCAGGGCCAAGACCGCAAAATCGATTTCGCCTTGCGTCAATTGGTGCAGCAAATTCTTGGTGGTGTCTTCGTAGACTTCGGCGGTTGCCTCATTGAAATTCTTAGCGAACGTTTTCAGGAATGTTGGCAGGAAATAGGGCGCGACGGTCGGTATGGCTCCGATTCGAATTCGTCCGGTTTTTCCATCGTCGGTCAATTGAGCTTTGGTATCATCGACCAGAGTCAAGATTTGTTCTGCTCGGATCTTAAATTTCGAGCCGGAGTCGCTGAGTTCCACCACTCGAGATTTTCGGACGAACAGTGGGACGCCCAGCTCTTCTTCCAATTTTTGCACGGAACGGCTGAGGGCTGGCTGCGAAACGGACAAGAGTTCCGCGGCTCGAGTGAAACTTTTGGTTTCAGCGATTCGGAGGAAATAGCGAAGTTGATCCAGTTCCATGTGGTAAACTCAAGAAAAGGCAGGGGATAGCAATGCACGGCGGTTATCGTTAGTATACGAGAACTGCATTGGAATTATAGTCGACAAGATGTCATAATGTTTGTCGTGAGGCAATGTTCAAGTCCGCTGGTGTGCCCCGCACGGCAGCGATTCTCAGTCAAGATAGGAGTGATCATGATGAGAAAAACAGAATGGTTTTTGATGGTAGGGCTGGTTTGTGCAGGAGGGGCGTTGATCGTTCAAGACCGCGCGGCTGCACAACAAGTTGGTGGTGCGGTCTCCGGTCGCTCGACCGCTAATTCTCAGGAAGATGCAACGATGGATGCGAGTCAATGTCCCGTGATTGGAGGAGCCATTCGACCGACTTCGCAGCGAACGACTGCGGCCGGAGGAATGTCGACTCGCGATTGGTGGCCGAATCAACTGAACCTGCAAATCTTGCATCAGAATTCCGCGTCTGGCAATCCAATGGGAGCGGAATTCGATTACGCAACCGAATTCAAAAAGTTGGACTTGGCGGCGTTGAAGAAAGATCTACGCGAATTGATGACCGATTCGCAGGATTGGTGGCCGGCGGACTACGGTCATTACGGCCCCCGATTTATTCGAATGGCTTGGCACAGTGC
>JAUXWY010000114.1 GCA_030681235.1 Pirellulaceae bacterium
CGGTTTAGCGAGCCCTGGCAACGACACCGGTTTAGCGAGCGCTGGTGTACCGGCTTCAGCCGGCGGGGCGTGTGAAACAACTCTTTCTAGCTACCCGCCGGCTGAAGCCGGTACACCAGCGTTCACTAAACTGGATTTGTACGGCTTTCGGGGACCAGCCGAAATTGGGGTCGAGACATCTCGCGACCGTCTGTCGATTCGGAAGTGGTGCTTGTACAATCGGTCATGATTGACGTGAACGGCGTTGAATGACGCTTTCATTTTCTGGGTACCTTGTTGTTAGGGTAAAGATCGATGTCTCCACAAGACTTGGTAGCGGCACAGCGACAACATTCAAGCGAGTACTTGATTCCCGAGACGGCGGTACCGCCAGCGCGGTTGTTGATGGGACCGGGACCTAGCGAAACTCACTCCAGTGTGTTGGCGGCTTTGGCGCGTCCGACGGTCGGGCACTTGGACCCGTTTTTTCTGCAATTGATGAACGAAGTCCAGCAGATGTTGCGGCAAGTTTTTCAGACGGCGAACCGTTTGACGCTGGCTGTGAGCGGAACAGGCTCGGCCGGGATGGAAACTTGTTTGGTCAATCTGATTTCGCCGGGCGATCGAGTGGTGGTCGGGGTCAACGGAGTGTTTGGCGGTCGAATGAAGGAAGTCGCGCGTCGCGCGGGCGCGGACGTCCTGGCAATCGAGCGACCGTTTGGCGAAGTGTTCACGTTGGAGGAAGTCGAGCAAGCCATCAAACAACACGCGCCCAAATTAGTTGGCTTGGTCCACGCTGAAACATCCACGGGAGCGCGCCAGCCGCTGGACGGATTTTCCCAAATGGTTCACGACGCGGGTGCCTTGTTGGTGGTTGATTGTGTGACTTCGCTGGGCGGTTGTGAAATTCCGATCGATGCTTGGGGAATTGACGCGGCATATAGCGGAACTCAAAAGTGTTTGAGTTGCCCACCGGGTCTTGCGCCGGTGACGTTCGGGGCGCGAGCGATGGAGGTGTTGCAATCACGTCGTTCATCGGTTCAGTCCTGGTACTTGGACATGGGGTTGGTGAGCAATTATTGGGCGGAATCTTCGCGGGCGTACCATCACACGGCTCCGATCAACATGAACTATGCGCTGCACGAAGCATTGCGAATAGTATTGCTTGAGGGATTGGAGCGACGCTTCGAACGACACGACTTGAACCATCGTGCTCTGCGCAGCGGTTTGGAGGCGATTGGAATCGAGTTTGTCGTGCAAGCGGAACATCGATTGCCAATGCTCAATGCAGTGAAGATTCCGGCCGGAGTGGACGATGGGGCGTTCCGCAGTCGTTTGTTGCGGGAATTTGGGATCGAAATCGGAGCTGGCTTAGGGCCAATGAAGGGCGTGACTTGGCGGATCGGTTTGATGGGCGAAACGGCTCGCCCCAAAAACGTGCTGTTGTTTCTGGCGGCTGCGGAGCAAGCGTTAGCAGGTCAAGGCTATCGATTTCGCCCGGGCACCGCGGTGGCTGCTGCGAACGAAGTCTATTTGAAATCATAAGGACATTCGCTCGAGTTTCGCAATGTCCTCGCAGCTTATGACTCTTTGGATTCGATCACTTTCATCTTCAGCCACTTGCCCTGCCAGACTCGTAGCCAGAAAACCAGAGCCAAGGTGCCGATCCATCCGGTCAGGGCCAACCACCACCGCGTGGCGATTTCTCCTGCGGGTGTGTCCGGATGATCCAAGCTACTCCCCAAGAGCACGAACAGGACACTGGTCAAGAGAAACGTGATGGTGACAAACCACGTGTCGCCGGCTCCTTTTAGCACGCTGACCTTGACGATCTGAATTGCATCGAACACGCAATAAACCGCGACGAAGAACATGAAGTGGAGGATGATCGGTTCGATATGTGCAAAGTCCTGTGATTGGCTTCGGTGCAGGGTCAAGATGGTCGAAGGGAATACCGTGTACAACACGACGAAAAAGCTGGTGAAGGCCACGGCAATTGTCAACGCGCTGTGCATCGCTCGTTTGGCCATGGCCGGATTTTCCTGTCCCAATTGATTCCCAATGATCGACGTCAGGCCCATTCCCAACCCGTAAATCGGCACAAACGCCAAAAAATTGATACTAAACGCCAAACTGGTTGCGGTCAGGTAATCGTCACCCAATCGCCCCATGACTGAAATAAAATAGACAATGGCGAGTCCTTCGATAAACCACTGCAAACCGCTGGGACCTCCGAAATACAAGAAACGGCGGACGAAGCCTCCGTCAAATGGCACGCCGGCGCGAAAGCCAAACGAGGCTATTTCTGGGATCCGCATGACAACGGCCAGCGTGTAAAAGGACTTGCTCCACATGGCGATGACGGTGGCCCAGGCCGCACCCTCCAAACCACAGGCTGGCACCGGCCCAAATCCAAAAATCAATATTGGATCCAGAACGATGTTCAAGATCGTCGCATAGATATTCGCCACCATCACCGGCCGAGTCTTTTCCAGGCCGACCAACAGCCCTTCTAGGACGCCGTTGATCAACATGCCAATTCCGGACCATATATAAATCCTAAAGCAAATTCCCTCGGCGTCGGCTAACGCGGGGCTATGTCCAAACCAGAGAAAAAAGTCATCCACGAAGTAACCGGGCAATAGCAGAAACGGAGTACTTGCCAACGCCAAGTAAAACGCGTGCATCACCGCTCGACCGATCTGACTCGCTTGATCAGCTCCCCGATATTGGGCAACAAACGCCGTAACGTACGTCACTATCCCGAGCGAAAAACTGCACAGAGTCCAAACCAACGTTCCGACCAACGCGATGGCGCCCGTATCGATCACCGAATAACTCAACAGGAACAGCCGATCGACGAACTGCATGACACTGTAACATGCCGTGGAAACCATCAAGGGCGCCGCTACCATCAAGACATGGCGGATACCGAGCGGCTGCTGCCACATGGTTTGCAGTTTTTCCGACAGGTGGCTCATGGGCGACTCGGTGGACACAGAATTTCGGGGAACTCGCCAGGATACTTCCCGGCGATCAAAACGCGAATAGGTCCGAACACGTTTAGCCCAGCGACTCGGGCCATCAACTTGCGTCCAGCGAACAACACGGGGCGGAACGGATGGCACCGGATTCAGCAAACCGTGAAGTTTTGATAAAACCAGCGGTAGGACACCTCGGGCCGTTGAGATGTTCGCGATACAATCACACGACATCCGTAACGTCCGCAGAC
>JAUXWY010000054.1 GCA_030681235.1 Pirellulaceae bacterium
ACCGTTCAGGCGCAGATCGATGGTTACATGTTGAGTGGGGCGCTAAATGCCGTCATCAATAACAGCGGGGATGACTCCCTGCGCGGGTTGAGCCTTGATCAACAGTAGACGCGCATTGTCAACCGTCAACCGTGAGTGCGAACATCGCGCTTGACGGATAGCACAAAGACTCCTATAATTAGTTCGACCCTCAGATGGTGATGACAGCTCATTTTACATTGCAATGCCGGACCGTCATGTTTTTAGCCATTCGACTGCTGACAATAATCACTTTCACTGTACATGCAGCGTTTGGATGTTGGTTGACGCACGGAAGCTGCTCGCGCGACCAAGCTGAAACACATGCGAACGCTTGCTGCCGCAGTTCCAGCCACGAAAATGCCAGTTCCAGCTACGAAGATTGTGAAGCTGAGCACGAGCATGGCGAGTTCGAAAGTAGTGTTAACGTTCACCATGTCCTCAATTCGTCGTCGGAATGCTCGGACTCGCAACCAATTAACCCTGAGCATAAGCGACATTGCAATGATGCGCATTGCGTCTTTTGGGTTAGCCACGATGCAGGTGGCTCGCTGAGTGCTGTCAGTGATTGTTTGATACTCTGGTGCGGAAGTCTAACGGGATTTAAGTCTCCGATTCGGCAATGCTATGGCAGTCGAGGTCCGTATCGTGATCCATTGCCACCGTCGTTATGCAATCGAGCAATTCTCCAAGTTTGGCTTATCTAAATTGCACGTGCGTCTCCCCGCTACCACGTGAGGCAAGTCTGCCTGTCGTGGCAAGTCCGCCAGTCGAGGCGGGGGATTGACTTCTTCACGTCAGCCTATTTGTAGGTGTAATCGAATCAATCTACAAACATTAATGGACCTCGCGTTTACCTTGTAGATTTTCAGCATGATGTGTTCACTTAGGTGGGGCACTAGATTTTACATAAGAGCGCCGTTTTCGGCCAGTCTCAATGGTTGTCCGCACAGCTTTACACATTTAAGGAGTTCAATTTAATCATGAAGAAACGATTAATACGGGATTTCTTCAGCAGTCCTTGGACACGATGGACCTTTGGATTGCTGCTCCTGGCCACCGCCGCATTTACGTCCCGAATTTGGTGGCCGATACTTGATGGCTGGATTGGTAACACCGTGGCTGCGAGACGCGAAGCGTCGCGTGGCGCGGAAGGTGAAGCTGTAGATGCCCATGGTAAGGACGAGCTTGCCCACGAAGACGATGGACACGATCATGCTGGGCACGACGAGATGGCGTCGCTCGAGTTGTCGGCACAATCACTTAAGAACTTGGGACTGACTTCCGAGTATCTGCAGCCGATCAAGCTCTCTGATTTTTATCGCACAGTGACGATACCTTCGATCCTCGTTGTAAAACCCGGCAGAACCGACATTCATGTTTCTTCACCAATGGCCGGTATTGTCCAGCATGTTCATGCGGTCAGCGGCGAGGCAGTGGTCCAAGGCGACGTGCTCTTTGAAGTTCGTTTGACGTACGAAGATCTAGTCGACACGCAAACAGAACTTCTCAAGAATCTTGCGGATTTGGAAATCGAACTGCGAGAAGTCACGCGACTTGAAGAAGTCACACGGTCCGGTGCTGTGGCCAGCAAACTGTTGCTAGAGCGACAGTACGCAGCGCAGAAACTGGAAAGCTCCATCACGGCTCAGCGTGCTGCTCTCAAACTTCATGGACTCAGCGACGATCAAGTCGAAACGATAGTTCGCGAGCGACGCTTGCTTCGCGATCTTACGATCACCGCTCCGGGGATCGATACCGGTTCGCATGATGACACGAATTTGCGATTGAGCGACATGCGTTTTAGGCCGGCGTCTTTCAACGGGTCTGCCTCCTTTAACGGAATGGCGCAACCGAATGCCGTATCTGCAGACCCGGCCATTCCGATGATCGTTGACCAATTAAACGTGGCGAAGGGGCAAGGCGTACAAGCCGGCGAAATGTTATGCACGCTATCCGACTACTCGACACTCTACATCGAAGGCAAAGCGTTCGAGCAAGACGCACCGGCAATCGCCGCAGTGGCGGCAAACAGCTGGCCCATCGAAGCAATTATTCCAGCGGTTGTCGGCCAAGAAGTAGTGCCCGGATTAAAAGTGGCATTCGTCGCCAGCGCTGTAGACCCGCAGTCAAGAACGTTGTCGTTCTTTATAAACCTCCCCAACGCGATCCTACGCGATGAAACGACTGCGGAAGGGCAACGATTTGTTACTTGGCAGTACCGCGTTGGACAAAGGCTTGAATTGCGTGTGCCTGTCGAAGCTTGGGAGAATCAGATCGTCTTACCGGTTGATGCGGCGGTCAAAGACGGAGCCGATTGGTTTGTCTTTCAACAAAATGGCGATCACTTTGACCGTGTTGCTGTGCATGTGAAGCATCGCGATCAGCGATACGTTGTGATTGAGAACGATGGAGCCATATTCCCCGGTGATGTTGTTGCGCTCCGGTCGGCTCACCAGATGCAGATGGCGATCAAGAACAAATCCGGTGCAGGTGCAGACCCGCATGCAGGCCACAACCACTAAGCACGGAGCACTCGCACACATGTTAAATGCCGTCATTCGGTTTGCGCTTCAGCAACGCTTGCTCGTCATCGCCGTATCGATCTTTCTAGTAGCGTTTGGCGCATGGCAGACCATGCGAATGCCGATTGATGTATTTCCCGACCTCAATCGGCCGCGTGTTGTCATCATGACCGAAGCGCTAGGGATGGCTCCGGAGGAAGTGGAATCGCTGATTACCTTTCCGATTGAAACCACCATGAATGGTGCCAACGGGGTTGAGGCAGTCCGCAGCTCCTCGGGTGTTGGAATCTCTGTGGTGTATGTCGAGTTCGCCTATGGAACGGACATCTACACTGACCGTCAAATCGTGGCTGAACGAATGCAGATGGTACAAGACCGTCTGCCGAAAGGCATTCAGCCGCAACTGGCCCCGATCTCGTCCATTATGGGACAGATTCTGATGCTTGGCATGTGGAGTGATGACGGCAACGTGAATCCGATGGAACTGCGCACAGCGGCTGACTGGGTCGTGCGGCAACGAATCCTCACGATCCCAGGTGTCTCACAAGTTTTCACGATGGGAGGCGAGCGTAAACAATTCCAGGTACTGGTCGATCCTGATGCGATGACACGCTTTGGGGTAACATTGGAGCAGGTTGAACAGGCGGTTCGCGAAAGCAACGTCAACGGAACGGGTGGCTACCTTGACCGTCAAGGGCCGAGCGAATTGCTGGTGCGATCATTGGGTCGGATCAGTTCAATTACGGATCTCCAGACTCTTCCGGTTACCATCCGCGACGGACGCCCCATCCTGCTTTCACAAGTCGCCCAAGTTCACGAAGGGGCCCAGATCAAACGCGGTGATAGCTCGGCATTTGTCCGGCGTGATTCGACGAACGGCAAGCCCAATTCGGATTTCTCCGGTGGTCCTGCCGTGGTACTCACAGTGAACAAACAACCTGGAGCTGATACGCGCCGAGTAACAGACGACGTGCTGCGAGCGATCGAAGAGATTCGACCGTCTCTGCCTAGTGGGGTTCGCATAGAGCCGACCTATTCACAAAAATCGTTCATCGAACGCGCCATCAAGAACGTCGAGGAGGCACTACGCGACGGTGTGATCCTGGTCGCGATCATCTTATTCTTGTTCTTGATGAATATTCGAACGACATTCATCACACTCACCGCCATACCTTTGTCGCTCTTTATGACGGCGATTGTCTTCGCTGTTTTTGGACTGTCGATCAACACCATGACGCTTGGTGGAATCGCAGTTGCGATGGGCGAACTGGTGGACGACGCCATCGTCGACGTCGAAAACATCTTTCGCAGATTGAAAGAGAATCGATTAAATGGCAACAAGGTAAACCCACTGCTGGTGGTCTTTCGTGCTAGCGCCGAAGTACGAAGATCGATCGTCTTCAGTACAATGATAGTGATCTTGGTGTTCTTGCCACTGTTCGCCCTTACGGGAATGGAAGGTAAGCTGTTCGCTCCACTAGGTGTCGCCTACATCGTTTCGATCCTGTCGTCGTTGATCGTATCGCTAACCGTCACACCGGTTTTGTCTTATTGGCTGCTGGGCTTCGGTAAAAGCAAAGAGCATGAACCCGATGGATTTGTGCTGCGTGGATTCAAGTGGCTTGGCGAGCGGATCATCCGCTTCAGTCTCGCGTTTCCATACTTCAATCTAGGAGGGACTTTGGTGCTGGTTGCGATAGCGGGCCTGTTCTTGTCGCGACTGGAACGAGATTTCTTGCCACCTTTCAACGAAGGTACCATTCAGCTCAATGTCGTCTTGCCACCTGGAACCTCATTGGCGGCATCCAATGATATCTCGCGCACCGTCGAGCAGTCGTTGAAGGAGATCGATGACGTCCAACGCTTTGTACGTCGAACCGGTCGCGCGGAACTCGATGAACATGCGGAAGGGGTCAACATGAGTGAATTCCTCATTGAACTTGACCCTGCGTCGCCAAGATCACGTGAAGAGCAACTCAACGAAATACGGTCAGCCATGGAGCACATCCCAGGAATCGTAACGGCCGTAGAACAACCGATTGCCCACTTGATCTCACACATGCTGTCCGGTGTTAAGGCTCAAGTCGGCATCAAAATTTATGGTGATGACTTGGACTTGTTGCGTCAAAAGGCAGAAGCTGTGAAGGCTGAGATGCAAACGGTCGCAGGCGTAACAGACTTGTTGATTGAACCACAGGTCATCATTCCACAGCTTCGAATTGAGATGGACCGTGCGGCGTTGACCCAATACGGTCTCAGTGCCGAAAAGGTCAACAATTATGTTCAAACAGCTATGAACGGTGCGATCGTTTCCGAGGTCCTCGATGGCATGCGTACCTTTGACTTAGTCGTTCGCATGAAAGACGAGATCCGCGAAGACGTCGGTGCGCTGAAGAGACTTGCTATCCATTTGCCTGAAGGGGGCACGGTTCCTCTGAGTAGTATTGCCAAAATCTACGAATCGGGCGGACCCAACGCTGTGAATCGAGAAAATGTCCGCAGACGCGTCGTGATTCAGTGCAATGTCCAAGACCGGGGTGTTGTCGATGTGGTGCGGGACATTCAAAAAGCAATTCAGCCAATTGTCGATTCGCTTCCACCGGGCTATTACCCGACGTACGAAGGCCAGTTTCAAAGTCAACAATCAGCAAGCCAGATGATCGCGATACTCTTTACGATCGCATTGCTGGGGGTATTTCTGCTACTGTACACGTTGTTTCGCTCCGTAAATCTGGCCCTGCAGGTCATGGCGGCGCTTCCAATGGCGTTTATCGGCTCGGTTGCTGCGTTGGTATGGACCGGCCAAACCGTCACGATTGCGGCCATGGTCGGGTTCATCTCCCTAGCAGGCATTGCATCGCGCAACGGCGTATTGTTGCTTCAACACTACTTGCACCTGGTTGAATTCGAGGGCGAAAGCTTTACGAAGGCGATGATCGTACGCGCCGGTTTGGAGCGTCTTGCCCCCGTGCTTATGACGGCGTTAACGGCTGGCTTTGCACTCGTACCACTCGTCCTCGCGGCCGGTGAGCCAGGAAAAGAAATTCTCTACCCAGTGGCGACGGTCATTTTGGGAGGAGTTGTGAGTTCAACGATGCTGGACTTCTTTGTTCATCCAGCATTGTTTTGGTTGTTTGGAATTCGGTCGGCCGAGCGAGTTGTACAGGGTTCAAAACAGCACATTGAATTGAATGAAGAATCAGAGGCAGATACCAGCCTCGCGGCCAGTTGAATGTTTTAACTGATCGGTACAGTTTTCTCAAAAGGATTTCCGAGATGAAGAGTTTCATACACAACACGTCCGCTTGTTTGATCGCAGTGGTTGCGTTTGGAGTGTCGGCAACTGTGATCCCAGTCCAAGCCCAAACACAACGCGCTCAAGGCGTAACAGAAGGGCAAGGTCATGATGAACACGATCATGAAGGCCGTTTGCGAGATCACGCCCAGGGCACAGAGACGATTGCGTTTCAATTGCCTCGCTGGAAGACGATGCATTTCGATGACGCGGCAAAAGCCACAAAGCACGCAGACACGTTGAAAAAGCTTGGGTGCGAAGTCAAACAAGGCCAACACGCTGGCCACATTGATCTGACGTATCGGTGCGTCCAGTGGAAATCCATGGATGTCGAAACGCATCAACTTGCGGGCCATTGGAGCGGCTGGTTGAAAAGTTCCGGTTTCGACGTTTCACATGCACATCCAGACCCGGTTTACGCAAAAGGAAACGAGGCTCTCGAGTTCCGCTTGGTCAATTGGAAATCGATCCATGGCAAGGGCTCGGGTGAGGAGAAGAAGTTTGTTGACCTGCTGAGCAAGCTTGGATGTGAAGTTGTCGAGTCCGAACACGGAGGACATTCAGACATTAAATTTCGGGCTCCGACTTGGCGCAGCGTTCACGTAACGGACCAAAAGGCCGCCGACGAACTAGGCACTTGGCTGAAGGCGAACGGTTTCGAAGTTGCCCCTCATAAGCATTGATTCACTGTAAAATACCCCACCAACAACAAGATCGGAAACCAGTACAATGACCAACAAACTGTTTTGCTTCGGCGTGATAGTGAGCGCAATGGCAATCGGCTGCAATAAAGGCGATGCTCCTGCGCAATCGTCAAATAAACCGGAGGCGTCCATCAGAATGGATACCCCCCCTCCGGCAACGGTGGAGTTACATGAACATCCAAGCGAAGGTCCCCACCATGGATCACTGATTGAATTGGGCAACGAGGAGTTTCATGCCGAACTTGTTCATGACGACAAATCAGTCACGATCTATATATTGGATGGAGCCGCAAAAAGCTCTGTTCCAATCGATGCCAGCGAGTTGGTGATCAACTTGTTGCACGACGGCAAGCCTGAGCAATTTAAGCTTGTCGCAGTGCCTGAAGAGAGTGATCCAAGTGGTAAATCGTCGCGTTTTGTCGCGAACGATCCTGAGCTGGCTAGTCACATCGACGATGACGCGGCTGCTCCCAAGCTGAGCATTACCATCAATGGAAAATCCTATCGAGGCGTTATCACGCATGACCATGACCACGATCATGCCCACTAGGGATTGATTGTTTATCGGTCGAGGCATTCGTGCGATCTGCAAAATCCGGCGGCCACGGAGCGGCCACGTCATTGTTCGATGCACACGTCCGCTACAACGGGAAAATGTGAACGTTATGGCGAAACTAAAAATCGAGTATCGATTGCTGTTTTCTGCTGATGTAACTTTCGAGGACGCGTGCATCGAGCGTTTGATCACGACGCTGACATCAAAAGCCGGTGTCGATTCAGCACACGTGGTTGTCTCCGCGTCAGAGGAAGCAGATGTTGTTTGCATCCACTACGATCCATCGGTTGTTTCGACGGCCGATCTACGGGACGCCGCGCTGAAAGCTGGAGCAACACTTGATACGACGTACGGTCATGTGTTTAAGACAATCCCGGCAACGCACATGCGCCGTGCGTCTGCGATTGAAGCTCGTCTCAGTAGAATCGAGGGTGTCCTTGAGGTGGTTGTTTCTCCCGATGGAAAGATTCGGGTTGAATTTGATCGACGACTTACGAACGAGCCTACGATTACTGAATCGCTTTTGCTTTGGTCGAATGAAGTTTTGGAGCCAGTTAAGCCAGAGGATGGAGGTCGCCATACCGAGCGCGACCATTCTCATGACGATGACCACGCCAAGTCATCACATTCGCATGGCGGTATCCTTGGCCCGCAATCGGAGCTGTACTTTGCCGGACTATGCGGATTGTTTTTGCTTGTCGGGTGGTTACTGGAAACGTTCGTTGATAGCAACGGATGGGTACCGTGGAGCTGCTTTCTGGTAGCATATTTTTTTGGTGGGTACTTCACCGTCACCGAAGCCATCGAGAAGATCCGCTCCGGCAAGTTCGAGATCGACTTTTTAATGATCGTGGCCGCTGGTGGTGCAGCGACGCTAGGGGCATGGGGCGAAGGGGCTCTGTTGCTGTTTTTGTTCAGCATCGGCCATTCGTTGGAGGGTTACGCGATGGGTCGAGCCAAACGGGCGATCGAAGCGCTCGGTGAACTTGCTCCACGTACGGCTCGGGTTCGCCGTGATGGAGCTGAGTCGGATGTTTCGGTCGAAACGTTGGTCGTGGGGGACGTTGTCGTGATCAAGCCAGATGAGCGGGTGCCGGCCGACGGTTTCGTTATCGCAGGTTCCTCCAGCGTCAACCAGGCTCCCATTACCGGCGAAAGCGTTCCTAGCGACAAGCGTCCCGTTGACGAAGCGAGCCTTGCTGCGGCAGATCCAGAAACGCTGCCAGCGGAGCATCGCGTCTTCGCAGGCACGATCAATCAGTCTGGATCACTGGAAATTCAAGTGACCAAACTAACCTCGCAAAACACCTTGGCTCGCATCGTGACAATGGTCAGCGAAGCCGAGACGCGAGTCTCGCCGACTCAGAAGTTCACGAAGAAGTTCGAGCAATACTTTGTGCCTTCAGTTATTGGCGGTGTGACTCTCTTGCTGTTCGCACCACTGGTCATGGACGAGGCGTTTAGCGATTCGTTTTATCGAGCGATGGCGGTTTTGGTCGCTGCCAGTCCGTGCGCTCTCGCGATTGCAACGCCTAGTGCCGTTCTCAGCGGTGTTGCTCGGGCGGCGCGTGGAGGAATTCTAATTAAAGGTGGCGGACCTTTGGAAAGTCTCGGAAGTCTCAATTCGATCGCGTTTGATAAAACGGGAACGCTCACCGAAGGAAACCCCAAAATCACGGATGTTCGCACCACTGAGGGTGTCAATGAAGCTGAAATGCTGCGGTTCGCTATTGCCGTTGAAACCCTAAGCAAGCACCCACTCGCACGAGCCATTGTGCGTGACGGAAAAAAAAGGTTGGGTGAAGGAGAGAATGAGCGCCGAAACCAAATTCCACAGGCCACCGATTTGAAGAGTATTACGGGTCGCGGAATCCAAGCGCTGGTCGAGGGCACCGTCGTTCACGTCGGCAAAGATGACCTGTTTTCAGAAGTTGAAGGGCCACCGCTGCCGGATGAGGTCCGAGCGACGGTCGATTCACTGGAACAGAACGGTCGCACGACGATGATCGTCCGTCGCGGAGAACGGTACCTGGGTGTGATTGGAATGATGGATACGCCACGCGAAGCGTCCAAGCGAACGATCTCACGATTGCGAGAACTCGGGATCAAGCGCATGATCATGATTTCTGGCGACAACCAGAAAGTTGCTGATGCGGTTGCCAAAGAAGTTGGGCTCGATGAAGCCCGCGGTGATCTGATGCCTGATGACAAGGTTGCAGAGATCAAGAAGCTGCAGAGTGAAGGCGGCGTAGCCATGGTCGGTGACGGAGTCAATGACGCACCCGCGATGGCTTCGGCTTCAGTGGGCATTGCGATGGGAGCCGCGGGTAGCGACGTCGCATTGGAAACCGCCGACATTGCCCTAATGGCAGATAACCTTGACCACCTACCGCTCGCGATTGGCATCAGCCGGGCAACGCGACGCATCATTCGCCAGAACCTGTGGATGAGTCTTGGCATGGTAGCGTTCCTGGTCCCCGCAACGATCATAGGACTCAACATTGGACCCGCCGTCGCCTTGCATGAGGGAAGTACGGTGGTCGTCGTATTTAACGCGTTGCGGTTGCTGGCGTATCGCGAACCATAGTGGCAACGATCTTCTCTGACAGCCCCAAAATACCCTGAGGGGCTAACGAGTTGGCTGATCGCCGAGTTCATTTCGGCCGAACGCAAGCTCCGGCACCGCATGCTCAATCGCTCCCGACCAGTTCATCTAAACAACAAGAGACTGCGTCCCATTCGGGCTTGATCGGCGATTGCAGTAAAAATGCAAAAAATAATCCATTTTTCTGACATTCCTTGCTCAACGCGCACGACGGTCCATTCATAGGTCTTTGGGTTGTTGCGAGTCCCGCGAACCCAACGTCCATCTTGCACCTGATCTCGGTAGGCCCATCTGGAACTGCCTCACGGCAACTGGAGAGGTATACTGGAGGCTGCTCGGGGTGCTTGGTAACGTTCGATTGAGTCAACCAAATCAGACCGGGCAAGATGATTCAGTGGCGATTTTAACCGGCAGAATCGCGTGTTAGGGCGATGGTTTGAAAAGTGGTATTCCCGGTTCCAATCGTTTTTCTCCGGCGGCCGTTGCCTTTCGATGGCGAATAAATCGCGATTGATTGGCAATTGTTCCTTTGTGTGATATGCCCGGTTCATTGGTGACTGAGACTAAAAAATGAAATCTGAGAACGATTTTGCCGTGTTCCTGGCACAACGTCGGCGGGAGGCGGAGGAAGAAGAAAAGCAAAATGCCGAATTCATGCGGCGACGATTGATTCGTGCGCGACTACAATCCGCCTTCGCTAATATCCATTCATTCGGGTCCGAAGATCGTCCGAATCAAATCGTCATTCTGGAGCCTGGTGATTTACTGGTTGCTTTCAACAAACAAATCGAAGCATTTGTTTCCTGCGTCAAGGAAACGGAGTTTGCAGAGTTTTTACCGTTTCTGCAATCGCGGGACGATACCGAGTTTTTTTGCGCCTTGTTATTGAACCAGGACGTAAAGACCCGGTTGAAAACTCTGAAATCAATCGAACCAGATTTGGAAGTCGGGCGTTTTTTCCACTGGTTTACACCATTTCGGAAGCTGGCGGCAGGAAGTGGCAACTTGCTTGAATGTTTGCTTGAATGGCAAACATGGCTGGATGCGAAGACTTGGATTGATCGCTGGCGCGTCTATCAAGCGAATTGCCTCAAGGCGCAAATAATCGCAACTCGCGTCAACATTGAACTTTCCAAAAACGCATTCAAACACTGCGATGAACAGCACCGGCGACTTATGGCTGATCCGGAGCGAGTTGAGTCGTATTGCCCTATTTATCGGCATTGGTTAGACGATTCAGCCGACTGGCATCCTATCGAAACTTACAAACGCGATCCGCAGTTCGACCCAGTGGCCAGCGCGAAATTCGACTTAGAGGCTTTTGGGTTTCTGAATGGCCTGGATGTCGTCAAGGATTGGAGTACCGCAAATTTTCAGTTGGAAAACGTGCCGTCGGTAGACCATCCGGAATTTCAAAGGCTGGTTCGCGATCTTGAATTTCACGTGAATTTGCAAAAGCAGCGGCGCATTCAATCTGTCGACAGCCGAAACAATCCTGGGAATGATTCGCCGAAATTAGCCTCCACCAGGACCCATTCGAATATTTCACTTGAAGAACTGGAAACCAACACGCCATCGCTGGACATCAAAAGCGTTGAATGGATTGCTGCCCGCAAAGAAAATTCAAAAAAACTTTTCCTGCCCCTGAAAACTCTCAGAGAATACCGTGCCGCTGGCAAAGGCGGACGAAAATTACCCAATAATATGTTTGGTGTTGATGGCTCCGGGCGTATATGGCGAAGGCAAGGAACACGTACGTCTACAGTCTATTATCTCGCGAGTAGCATTCCGAAAAGCGTTGATTCAACCGTTGAATCAACGGTGTAGGCGATTTGCGACAATCGAATTAGCTCCCATTATTTGGGACAACTGGCAGCTACTGATGGCTGCTGGCTGTCCCATATTTTTTGGAGTGCGAAACGATGACGTTTGAGGCAAAAAAAGCGGTCAAGCGATTACTGACCGTTCCCGATGTTGGCCAAATCTGTGGAATTGCGCCCGAGACCGTGCGACGGATGACAGACCGAGGGGCGATGCCCAAACCTGTTCGACTGGGACGGGCCGTGAGATATCGGCTCGATGACATTGAGGCTTGGATTGCCGATGGCTGCCCGGACCTATCCAAAGGGCGTAGGCGATAGCTATCGAAACCGGTGCGGAAAAAAGCCACGCCGAAACGCTCATTCGCGACCGCCCAATAACACCTTGCGGGCGTCTGACAAGAAAACCAAGCCGGAACAATTGGCGGCTTTCCAAATGATTTCCTCAACCACGCAACTCAGATAAGGGATTCTTTGCGATGACTAAACGAAAAGCCGCTGACGGATTCACCGTCGACGATATAAAGCGGGCTGCCCAAGGACATTGGCCTGATATTATCCGTTCGCTTACCGGTGTCTCTGCCGATTTACTTGACGGTAAAAATCACGGCTGCCCTAAGTGTGGCGAAGGGAAAGACCGATTTAAGGCGTTTCGTGACTTCCCGAGTCGCGGAGGCCTATTCTGCAATCAGTGCCACAACGGGAGCACGAATCCGAAGTCAGGGGACGGAATCGCGGCGGTGCAATGGTTGACCGGCTGGACGTTTGCCGAAACGCTACGGGCTATCGCCGAACATTTAGGCATCGCTCCGACTGATTCTACCCAAGAAGATAGGCGGGATATCCTTGGCGATCTTTGCAAGCAAAAAAAAATGCCGCTGGAATCGGCGATTGCTTATGGGGCGACGATTGCCAAGCGAGGATTCATTCGAGTAGTCCGGTTCCCAATTTACGATGCTGCCGGACAACCCACCAGCTATACGGATATGTCGCCGTACGCTACGGGCAAGCTAAACAAGGGCTTGTTGCCCAAGGGTGGCACAGCAGGTCTGCATTTGCCAAACGGACGATTGCCCCAGCCCGGCGAAACTTGGTTGATTTCCGAGGGTGTCAAAGACGCAGCCGCGTTGCATAGCCTCGGTTACAATGCCGCTGGCTTGACCGGATGTACTCTGAAATCGGAATTCGCGTTGATGTTTTCCGGATGCATAGTGGTGTTGGTTCCCGATTTGGATTTCGCGTCACTTCGCGGGTTTGCAAAAATCGGTAGTGAGTTGGAAGCGACCGCCGAATCCGTGTTGGTCGCGAAACTACCCGGTGAAGTGAGGCCATCCAAAGGTGAGGATGTGCGGGATATCATCGCGCGGGATGGCATTGAGGTTGTCCACAAGGCGATCGATCATGCTGAAGTGTTCGACAAAGTGTCATTGCTGGGCGGACGGGCAACGGTCTATGTAACCTTAGCCGACGATGTCGAAATTGAAGTAGCAAACAAAGTAATTCGCATTCTGGCGGCGCGTGGATTCGCAACTAATGATGCCGACAACCGTATCTATCAACGTGGCGGAAAGTTGGTAGCGGTCGCTAATACGGATACGGGGCCGCTTATCTATCGAATTGACGAAATTGGAATTCGCGAACGTATCACGGCTGCCATGGACTTGATTGAATCGTATATCGATAAGGAGGGATTAAAAACTGAAAGGCCCGTTCGTCCTCCAAGCTGGTTGTGTCGCGCGATTGATGCGCGGGCCAGCTACGATCATTTTCGGCGGCTCGATGGCATAGTGACTGCTCCCACAATACGCCCCGACGGATCAATACTACAAACGGCTGGATATGATCCCGAAAGCCGATTGCTTTACATTCCGGACGGAGTTTATCCAGCGATTCCGAACAAGCCAACGATAGACGACGCGGGACGGGCAGTGGCTGATTTGTTGGACCTCGTGCAAGATTTCCCTTTCGCTGACGAGGCGAGCAAATCGGTATGGTTGGCGCTGGTGTTGACGCTGCTGTGCCGTGCGGCGATCCCAGGGTGTGTCCCCTTGTTTTCATTTTCGGCAAACATTCGCGGAAGCGGAAAAAGCAAGTTGTGTGATTTGGCGGCATTGATTGCATTTGGGCGGAGACTGGCGCGCAAGACGCTGCCACGCGATGATGAAGAAACACGAAAAGTTATAACGGCAATTGCAATTGAGGCAAAATCGGCGGTGATGCTCGACAACGCGGCGGGAATGATTGGGAACGAGTCACTTGATGCCATACTAACTTCGGAGACCTGGAGCGATCGGATTTTGAGCAAGAGTGAGATGACCGGCGATCTGCCGTGGCGAACCGTTCTGATCGCAACCGGAAATAATCTAAGTTTCAAAGCCGACACGGCACGACGAGTGATTCTTTGCCAGTTGGATTGTCGTGAGGAAACCCCCGAAGATCGAGACGACTTTCGCCACAAGGACGTTGAGGCCCATACGCTAGATAATCGGCATCGTTTGGTTGTGGCGGCCCTCACCATTATGCGAGCGTTCGTCGTGGCTGGGCGTCCCTACCACGGTAAGCGTTTGGGTTCATTTGAGTCATGGTCCGATTTGATTTGCGGGGCGGTGGAGTGGACAGGACTACCAAATCCACTGCAAACTGTTTCGATCGTCCGCGATCAAGATAATTCAGGTGCTATTGTGCGGATGCTGCTGGACGGCATCGAGATGGTCGGTGGAGTTGATGGTGTGACATCGCAGGAAATCTTTGTAGGAATTGAAAATAGTCCACCGGGCGATAATCAAGGATGGGATTCACTGCGGGCCGCGTTCGCTGAAATCACGGAGAAACCGACGACACGGAAAATCGGCAACGAGTTAAAAAAGTACATCGGCCGTGTCAGTGGCGGGCGGAGATTGATTCACAAACCCGGTCGTTCGAACCTCAAACGCTGGGCCGTGGAAGTGTTGATGACGGCAACTGAAGTTGACGGCGCATCGACATCGTTCGACGAGTTTGGGGACGTTGGAAACTGTGACCAGTGCGGCGAACCGTTGACGGCATCGCCGACGACTGACGGATACCTGAATCGGCACTGCGGACGGTGTGATAAGCCGTTCAGTTGTGTGCCGATCTCTCCTGATTCGGACCGTTTTCAATCGAATCCACGCTGATTCGTGTTTTAACTGGCGGCTGTTCCCATTTGCTGATATCGTTTAGGTGCGGCTAGGGTAGCTCCCGAAAACTGATTTTCCGAATCGGCTGCCGCGTTTTTCAAACTATCGGAATAACATTTACGGAGAATGTCAAAATGCAAACGCTATTCAAAAAAACATTTATTAAACCCTTGCCCGCTGGGGCGACCATCAAACAGGCGCGCGGCAAAACGTTTGCCGAGTGGATCGGCAAAGGTGGAAAGAAGCGATCGTCGCCCGCGTTCGAAAGGCCCGATGGTTCCTTTGCGATTCGGCTCGAACGTAAAACATGGGTTGCGCGTTATCGCGACTCAAGTGGCATCATCGTGGAGCGTTCGACCGGATGCACCACACGGGCGGCGGCAAACGTGAAGCTAAGTGAGCTCGTCAAGGAATCTGAACGCATCGCGGCGGGCGTGATGACCAAAGATGAATTCGAATTGGCGGATTGGTCTCATTCCAGCTTGAGCGAATCGATTGCTGATTATGTCGTTTATATTCGAACGCGGGCGACGAAAAAACGCGCGGCGGCGACGAGTTCCTATTTGAGCGAAGGCGCGACGGCTTGTGGCTGGAGGTTCTTGAAGGATCTCCGTCCCGACCGCCTCCGTCGGTACCTTGATGAATTGGAAGCCATCGATACCGGTGCGGCGGCCATGAATGAGCGAATCATCTGTTGGGTGGCTTTCGGCAACTGGTTGGCTGGTAAACGAATCAAAGGCAAACGAGCGAATTGGAACGGCGAAAAACGACTGGGCAAGAATCCATTCGAGGGTTTTGGGAAATACGATGACGCGGCGGAACGCCGCCCTCGTCGCGCACTCAATGAATCAGAACTTTCGCGGCTGTTAGTTGTCGCGGCGCAACGTCCATTAAATGACGCGCGAACGGTTCGACGCGGGCCGAACAAAGGCAATCTGTTGGCTGAGTTGCGACCGGAAACGGTTTTTCATTTGACGCAATTGGGACGGGAACGGGCGTTGATCTACAAAACCCTAATCCTAACCGGACTGCGAAAAAGTGAACTCGCGTCGATCCAAGTTCGCGATTGTGTGTTGGATTCCGAACGTCCGTTCATCAAACTTGCTGCCGGAAACGAGAAAAACCGAGAAGGCAACAATATTCCGATTCGGGCCGATTTAGCGGCCGAACTGAAGCAGTGGATTCTCGATCGACGGACCGCTCAATCTTCCGGAGTGTTGTTGTTCGAAAAAACCGAAACGACTTCGCCCCAATCTGAACTGCTATTCACCGTTCCCGTTGGCTTGGTTCGAATCCTGAACCGTGACTTGGCAGCGGCAGGAATTCAGAAGGTTGATGGACGCGGATACTCGGTGGATGTTCACGCCTTGCGTCATTCATTCGGGACATTGCTGTCAACTTCCGGCGTGGCTCCCCGGATTGCGCAAGCGGCGATGAGGCACTCTACGCTTGATCTTACAATGAACACCTACACTGATCCGAGGATGCTGGACGTTTATGGGGCACTAAACTCACTGCCGTCGCTGATTGCCCCTTCCGAACCGGATCAATCCCTAGCAACTGGAACTGGCGGGCGGTTGGCTGCTGTTGCAGGACTTCCACCCAATGAACTAAAAACCTGCGAAGATTCAAATCTGGTTAGTCTGAGTAGTCTGGTTAGTCACTTTCCCTTAACCCTAAAGAACTTACCGGAAAGTGATTCTCAGAATTCAATAGATGCTCACGCTCGTTTGGTGTCCCCCATGGTGTCCCCAACAAGCTACCCACAAGAGACAATTCAAGACGATTCAAGTCGTTTGGGCGGTTCGAGAGGTAGAGGAGAAAACACGAAAAAAGGCCCGCAAATGCGGGATTTCCCGGCTTTTCCAGAGTGGGCGATGAGGGACTCGAACCCCCGACCTTCTCGATGTGAACGAGACGCTCTAACCAGCTGAGCCAATCGCCCGGTTACGCCCTGGTATGCTACTGCAGGAATCGTGTGGTTGTCAATGACCGCCTTAGCGCGACTCTTGGCTCCAGAGGCGAACCAACTGCAGGCCGATTTCGTAGGCGTCGGCCATTTCTTCCAAACAAGCGAACTCCAACGGGCTATGAATGTTATGTTGGCCGGAAGATAAATTTGGTGTGGGAAGGCCATGAGCCGTCAGTTGCGACCCATCGGTGCCACCGCGAATCTTTTCCAACTTCGGCGTGATGTTCAACAGTTCGTGGGCACGCAACGCAAATTGCATCGCGCGAGGTTCACGACGGAGTCCGTCTTCCATGTTTCGGTATTGGGGTTGAACGTCGACGTTGATTTTCAATCCGCTGAACGCTTCCTCGGTGCGCGAGGCGGCGTTTCGCAAACACGTTTCTTGAGCCAGTAGTTTTTCGGTTTGAAAGTCCCTCAGAATCAACTTCAACCGCACCGCAGCGACCCCGCCGGAAATGTCATAAGGGTGTAAGAAGCCATCGTCGCCTTCCGTACATTCGGGCGACCAATCGGCAGGCAGTTGCGACAGGAAGTGAGCTGCGGCGCGAATCGCATTGATCATGCGGTCCTTGGCGATGGCGGGATGGATGTTGACGCCCTTAAATTCAATCGTGGCAGCATTGGCTGAGAAAGTCGCTTGATTGACAATTCCGCGGCCGCCGCCGTCGAACGTGTAGGCGACAGTTCCGTTGAGGCCGGGGACATCGATGGAAGCCACGCCGCGCCCGATTTCTTCATCGCAAGTGAATAGGAAGAGGACGTTGGGCCGCGGGAAATCTGGGTTGGTCGTCAAGTGTCGCGCGATCTCCATGATGATCGACACACCGGCCTTGTCATCACCACCCAACAGGGTCTCGCCGTTGGTCGTCACCAAGGTCTGGCCGATCAACTTATTCAATTCAGGCGTCTTCTGTTCGGTGATTCGCAGCCCGTTTGGCAATTCGATATCGCCACCCTGGTAAGTCAAAACCTGCGGTTGAACGTTGCGGCCGGAAGCATCGGGTGCGGTATCGATGTGGGCGTTGAAGACCAACGTGGCAGCCTCGGCTGCTGGGAATTGATTGCTGGGCAAGCTGGCTCGGACGACGCCCGCAGGGTCTTGGATGGCATTTTCGATGCCCATCGCTTGAAGTTGGCTAACCAAAATCCGGCCCAATTCCAATTGTCCCGGAGTGCTTGGCACGGTCGAACTATCCGCGTTCGCCGTGGTTTCGACCTGTACATATTGTAGAAAACGCTGCAAAAGACTGGTGTGATAAGTCGAGATCATTGGTTCAGGGGTCGAAATCAGCATGTCGTTCTCCTGGGCAGGCGCGTGGGTGTAGGTAGGTGGATTGTGCGCCGAAAAAGTGTAACAATAAACGACGGGGAAAACAGCAACGCCTGCTTACACACCTGCCAAAGGAAAGGGCGACACAATGCCACTGTTCGAAATTGAAACGGACGCGCACATCATTATCACCTGGGCTGAAGACGACAAAGGGGCGGTCGCGATGGCCGGCCAGTGTTATCCCGAGGAAGCCGTTCGGCGAATCACGAAGCGGCCACGCGACAGTTGGGTGATCTCCAAAGCCACGTTGGGAATCACGCAAAGCAAATCGGACCCGTGTGTGATGGCTCGCGATTGTTTATCGCAGGCTTCTGGCGACAAGGTCCATGCCGTCCGCCTTTACATGCAGAAGACCGGCACGGACTTGGAACAAGCTCGCAAGGCAATTGAGTCGAACATGGCGATGGGTTGGTAGCAGCCGACGAGTTGGTCGGGTCGCTTTGATTGAATCAGCCGGAGGACCTGTTGAGCTGGGGCTTCGGCTTCGATAAGAGACTGTCCCGATTTTAATTCGCGACTTGGGAGAGTCCGGCATTAAGAAATCCGAGAACCCGCGCGGTGTCGGTTTAGCGAGCGCTGGTGTACCGGCTTCAGCCGGCGGGGAGCTGCGAAAACGCTCTTTTCAGCTACCCGCCGGCTG
>JAUXWY010000055.1 GCA_030681235.1 Pirellulaceae bacterium
CAGCCGGCGGGGAGCTGAAAAGAGCTTTTCACACCCCCGCCGGCTGAAGCCGGTACACCAGCGCTTGCTAAATTCCCTTGTGCCGGCAGAACCATCAAAATCAGGAACTTATTTCGGGACAAATCCTAAGCGAGGGACTCATGTATCAAAGAACCGTGCGACTGGCTGTGACCGTTCTGCTAGGTTGCCTCAGCGCAAACGTCGCGTTGACTGCTCCGAGCCCGGCCCTCGCTTCGCAGCAGGACAACGCCAGCGGCGTGACTCCGGTTCTGGCTGGCGTACGGCTGGCCACGTTTGATATCGATGCCACCCCCGAGGTCGGGATGATGATGGCCTACGATCCCGTTCGTCGAGTCGATGAATTGGGCTTGCGTTGTCGGGGCATTGTGTTGTTAGGCTGCGACCAACCGATTGTGCTGTGTGCCATCGATTGGATCGGGATCGGAAATGAAGGCCATGATCGGTTCCGCGAAGTCCTGGCCCATGCGGCGGGAACCACGCCGGATCGAGTGGCCGTGCATGCCTTGCACCAACATGACGCGCCACGATTTGATGCGTCGGCCGAACGATTGTTGATCGAAGCGGGCGTCAGCGATCTAGGCTCCTTTCAAAGCGCCTTGGCTCGCGACGTGCTCCAACGTTTGTCGGTGGCCGTTCAACGAAGTTTGGCCACGGCCGTGCCGGTCTCGGAGTTTGGCTACGGTGTCGCCGATGTTCAACAGGTCGCTTCAAATCGGCGAATTCTTGGGCCAGACGGAAAGGTTCGCGCGACTCGGTATACAGCGACACGCGATCCAGCGTTACGCGACGAGCCGGAAGGTGTGATCGATCCGCAACTGACGTCTTTGACTTTCTACAACGGGTCCGAACCGGTTGCAGTCTTGACCTACTACGCGTGTCATCCACAAAGTTATTATCGGACGGGCGTGCCCAGTCCCGATTTTCCGGGAATCGCTCGCTTCATGCATGGACAGGATGTACCTGCGGCGCTGCATGTTCATTTCAATGGCGCCGGCGGCAACTTGGGCGCCGGCAAGTACAACGATGGCAGCCCCGAGAATCGACTGCGATTGGCGGGGCGCGTGGCCGATGGCATGCGTCAAGCTTTGCAGAAGAACCGCCGCCTTCCACTGACCCCAGAGATGGTCGCATGGAAAGTTGAGCCGGTCCACTTGCCGGTCGCCGACCATTTGGACGCGGCGGAAATGCGACGCAGCTTGGCTCAATGGAAAACGACCGACTTCTTCGGCAATCCGGATCGTTTGGCGTTTTGGCTGCGGGCTCAGTCGGGTCAGCCCATCGAACTGTCATGTCTGAGCGTGGGGCCAGTGCGGGTCCTACATATGCCGGGCGAGTTGTTCGTGGAATATCAATTGGCGGCGAAAAACTTGCGGCCAGACCTCACCGTCGCGATGGCCGCTTACGGCGATTACGCGCCCGGGTACATCGGTACGGCCATCGCGTATGAACAAGGTGGCTACGAGACCGAACCACGCTCCTCCAATGTGGGGCCCGGTGTCGAAGCGGTCTTGATGGACGGCATGAAAAAGCTTTTGGTGGATGAGCAAACCGAGCCAAATTACCAATCGCAGCTTCCCAGAATCAAGCCGCTCGAACCCGACCAGACACTCGGCTCGTTTGAAACGACGGACGGATTTGTCATGCAACTGACCGCCGCCGAACCGTTGGTCACCAGTCCCGTTGCGATGCAGTGGGACGAGCAAGGCGATTTGTTTGTCTGCGAAATGCGCGGGTACAGCGAACATCGAGACGATCGCCTCTCGCGGATCGTGCGGTTGCGTGATCTAAACGACGACGGGATCTTCGACGAGCGAGTCGTGTTTATCGACCAATTGTATTGGCCGACCGCTTTGTTCCCTTCTAACGGCGGCTTGTATGTCGTCGATGCGCCTCACGTTTGGTTCTTTCGCGATCAGGATGGCGATGGTCGGTCCGATCACGGCGAAGTGGTGTTGACCGGTTTGGGCACCAACAATGTGCAGGGACTGGCCAACTCGTTCCGGTGGGGCTTGGACAATCGGATTCATCTGGCGTGTAGTTCAAATGGCGGACGAGCCTCTCAAGCTAACGCTGACCCGGAAACCTGGTTGGATCTGCAAGGTCGCGATTTGGCGTTTGACCCTCGCAGCGGCCGTTGGGAACTGACCAGCGGTGCCGCCCAACATGGGATGGCCTTTGACGATTGGGGACGAAAGTTCGTGTGCTCGAACAGTGATCATCTGCAACAAGTGCTGTATGAAGGTCGCTACTTGTCGAGAAACCCGCATGTCTTAGCCGCCCCCAGTCGTTTGTCGATTGCTGCCGATGGCCCCCAAGCCGAAGTGTTTCGAATCAGCCCCGTCGAGCCTTGGCGAATCCTGCGGACGCGACTGCGCGTGAGCGGCGCTGTCAGCGGACCGATCGAAGGGGGCGGGCGAGCGGCGGGTTATTTTACTGGGGCCACCGGCGTCAATATTTATCGCGGTGATGCCTACCCCGACTCTTGGCGCGATGCGTCCGGTGAATCCAATCTCGCCGTGGTCGGTGACGTCGGAGGAAATCTGATCCATCGCAAACGACTCCAGCGGCAGGGTCTCGCCCATGTGGCGACACGAATCGACGAGGAGCGTGAGTGGGTCGCGTCGCGTGATGTTTGGTTTCGACCCGCACAGTTTGAAAATGGACCGGATGG
>JAUXWY010000124.1 GCA_030681235.1 Pirellulaceae bacterium
CGCAAGATGTGGCTCCGGGCTCAGTGGGAGTCAATATTCCGCCGGCAGTGGCTCCGGAACCGATGATGAATCAGTACGCCGGATCCCCAGGTCACTACGACGACGGTTGCGGACCCAACCAGTATGGCGGACAAGATTGTTACGACGACGGTTATGATAACGGCCATGGCGGACGGTTTCGGGCGCGACGTGGGATGCGGATGTCCAACCAAGGTCCGACGAACGACTATTATTACGACAGATCCAATTGCGATCGCGGTGACTGCGGCGACGGGTACGATGATGCACGCTCCTACAACAACCGTGGTAACGGGCAGAACTCAAGTGGTTCACGTTTCAGCCGCCTCTTCGATAAATGCGGACGAGATGTTTACACCGTTGTCGGCGCACGTTGGCTTTACATGCGCCGCGACGGAGCCGATTACAAGTCGCTCAGCTACGAGAACGCAATGCCGTCCAACACGTTGCTCGTTTCCGATGCCAACCTAGGGCACCAACATGGCGTCGAGGCCTTCATCGTGCGGCAGGATGATTGCGGACAAGGTTGGGAGGGTCGATATTGGGGGCTGCAATCGCAAACCAATTGCGTCACTCTGGGCAATATGCCGGTCACACAGCTCACCGGGCTTGGTTCTTTGCCGATCCCGCCGTGGGGCAATGTTGGAGCCTTGTACAATGGTGCGGACTATCATCGTTTGGAACGGACCAGCGAGTTTCACAGTTTTGAGTGGAATTTGTTGAATCATGCCAATGTATGCTCCAACAACAATTGGCTCTATCGCGGGATCTTTGGCATCCGCGTGCTACGATTCCGGGACGCCCTAAAATACTCGGCCAATTCGTCGTCAGGCTTTGGGTTCGGGTTCAACACCTTGAGCTACAACTTGGCCACTCGAAATACTTTTGTCGGTGCCCAAGCTGGCGGGTCTGGCGAGTACTGTGTTACCGATAAGTTGCGACTAGGCCTTGGCGCGAATGCTGGGGTTGGCACAAACTTTATCGACGCCGATCAAGAAATCGTCAACAGCAACGGTGCGGTTGCGCCTCACCCAGGCGGCGGCAACTTCTCTTACATGAACAGCGCCAATGACCTGTCGATTTTTGGTGAACTTGATGCGAGGTTGTACTACCATATCTCCTGCAACTGGCGTTTGAGCTGCGGGTACCGGTTCCTGGGCCTGACCGGGGTCGCCTTGGCTCAAGACCAAATCCCCTACGCCTTTACAAGTCTGGCCGAGTTGAATTCGGTCAAACGTGACGGCGGCCTGTTGCTGCACGGTTTGACGATGGGTGCGGAGTTCAGCTACTAAGCGATCTCGCGTTCTCGATCAAGACTTGTCGGTGGCAGCAAGTTGAAGGTCCAATGACAGCCCGCGACCCTTGCACTGGCTCCCTTGGAGACTCGGGCGAAGGGTGGCGGGTTGGTTCGTTGGGTCGCCAAACCGCCTGTGTGGCTTGATCGTGCGTGGTAACCTGCTAAAGTTGACACTGGAGCGGGCGACGAATCGAATGGCGCAAGACAAGAAATTGGCAAACGATGAATGACATCACGATCCTAGTTGTGGAAGATGATCCGGCGATTCGGCTGGGTGTCGTGGAGACGCTCAAGTCGGAAGGGTTCCGGGTCATCGTTGCCGAAGACGGTTATGCTGGGCAACGAATCGCGCTGGAAGAGACCTACGACTTGGCGCTGTTGGATTTGATGCTGCCCGGCATCGATGGCCTGCAGATCTTGGAAGCCATCCGAGGCGTGAAGCCGGAAGTGCCGGTCATTTTGGCCACCGCTCGCGGTGATGAAAGCGAACGAATTCGCGGCCTGCAGTCGGGGGCCGATGACTACGTCGTCAAGCCCTACAGCGTGAAGGAGTTGTTGGCGCGAATCAAGGCGGTGCTGCGACGCTGCGGGGGTTCACCCGAGAATGAATTATTGACGATCAACGGTGGCGTGATCGATTTTTCGCGGCGTGAAATTACTTATCCTGATGGCGCATCCGCCTCGCTATCGGAGCGAGAAAGCCAACTGCTCTATTATTTGAATCGGCATCGAGATCGGGCGGTCGCGCGCGGCGAGTTGTTGGCCAAGGTTTGGGGTATTGATCCAACCGGAGTCAACACGCGGGCCATCGACATGTTGGTCGCGCGCTTGCGCGAGAAATTGGGGGACAACTGCGATAGCCCGCAGTTTTTGCTTACGGTTCGCGGCAAGGGCTACATGTTATGCCGTACACCGCCGCCTGACAGTGTGAGTTGATGAAGCAGTGGCGAGTTTGGTCCATTTATGCCCTGCTCGTGATACTGGCTTTCGTGGCGATGGCCTTGATCACTCGCAGTTCGTTTGTCATGGAGCGAGCCCAGCGAGCTTCTTTGCTCAACGCGTTGCAAGCCCGATTGGAGATCACCAACCAGCAGCAAATTGCGATCGCGGCTCGAACCGTGGATCGCGAGTTGGTTGGACTGGTCGTGTCGGAATCGCTCCGTTCGCCGGCCTTTTACCAACAATTGCCAATCGTGACTTCTGAGGCGAAGGCCCCCATCGGCTCGTCGCAATTCAACACGTTCGCCAAAGCGTATTTTCAAATCGATGCCGCCAATGTGGTTCGTGGCCTAACCCTTCAAGGTGCCGATCCCAAAACATGGCGTGCCGCGTTGCTCTCCCTTCGGTGGCAAGAAGACCTGCCTGGTCCGTTGACAGGACGACAGGCCGGTTGGTTGACCAAACCCAATGAAATGTATCGAGTCAACCGATTGGTGAATCGGCCGCAGCGATGGAACGATGCGGACTTTCCATTTTCCGAACAAACGGCAAAATCCAGTCGCGGATTTGAGCAACTTGATCCTCAACCCTCATCTGCGAATCTCACGACTTTGGTCCCGGAAAAATACCCTCAACCAAGATCACGCACGGCACCCCAGAAGATTCCGACGGGAAATACGGGAACCATGTTTGCCGGACCGATCTACGTCGTCTGGGTCGGCGAAGAACTGTTGTTTGTTCGCCGCGTCATGATGGAAAACGGAACGGAGATACAGGAGTATTTGCAAGGTTGCTGGTTGGATTGGCCACGGTTGTCCCGACAATTGATCCGAGCGATTCAACCGGGTCTGCCGCCGGAAAGTCGCTTGCTCCGAGTCGACGAAGAACCCGCCTCGTTGAGCGGCGGATATGTCGGCTGGGCTCCGCTAAAGGTCGTGACTCCCCCGGTGGCTTTGCCCAGCGAAGGTCCACCGCTGCAAGGCGGTTGGCTCAATTTGTTGTTGGGCTGGGTATTTATGGTAGTGGCCGGTTTGGCGGTCGGAATCCTACTGCATACCGTCATGCGGGAAACATTGCGGCGCGAGACCTTTGTTTCAGCGGTGACTCATGAATTGCGAACCCCCTTGACGGCCTTTCGTTTGTACACCGACCTCTTGGCGAAAAATCCAGACCCCGACAAGACTCGGCTGTACGCAAAAACTCTGGAGTCCGAAGCCGAACGCCTTTCGCATCTCGTCGAAAACGTCTTGACCTACAGTCGCCTCGAACGTCGAGGAATCACGTCGCATCACCGAGTGGTCGCGGTCGGCACGCTGTTGGACGCGATTGTTCCCCGATTGGACGAACATTGCCTCCGCAATCAAATGCTGCTGGACTATGCAGATGCCAAACGGGAAATTCGTCAAAAGGAGATCCTGACCGACCCTTCGGCCGTCGAACGGATCCTGTTCAATTTGATCGACAACGCCTGCAAGTATGGCAAATCGGCCGAGGAGGCCATGATTCAGCTCGAAGTCTTTAGCGACGACCGTTTTCTTTCGCTCAAAGTGCGCGATTTTGGACTTGGAATAAGCCCCGCACAAAAGCGACGCCTGTTCCAAGCCTACAATCATGGCCAAATCTCGGCCCAAACTCCGAATAAAACCATCGGCTTGGGGCTAAATATCAGCCGGCAGTTGGCGATCGCCCTGGGCGGTCGCTTGACCTTTCGCGACGCCAAGCCAGGCGCCGAATTCCAGTTGGATCTGCCGTGGCAAGCACCGCGGTAACGAATCTATCAACTTTGTCGATCGCGAAACCTCACGCGGATAAGTAAACGCGGAATCATGGCGAGTTTGGGGAGTTTGCGAAAAATACTCTGCCGATAAGTTCTACGGACTGGATCTCCCCATCGTACTTGTCAGGCCGAGTAGAAACGCGAATGGACAGCAACCCAAACTTGCGCATACATGTCGAAGAAGATCTCGCGCGGGAGGAACGCCTCAAGCAGCGGTTGCTGGCCTGCCTGCCAGAAGCGAACGCACTGGCCGAGCAGTTCGAAACGACGACCGGTTGGCTATTGAATTATTCGGGCGCATCAACACCGGGCGATTTCATGGCCGATCAGGCTCCGACGCCCGTGTTCGGTCGATTCGAAATTAGCGACATGTCGGCGAGGTGGCCCGCCGGAAAACCGACCGTCAGCCGAGCCGAAAGCGAAAAACTTGTCGCCAATATCAATCGTCTGGTTTCGCGGATCGAGCGATTGGAATTGAATCAGCACCAGTCGCAAGGCACGCTGATCGAAGCGAATGAAGACTCGCCATTGATACCGACGAATCTGTCGGACAAGGTCGCGAATCTCTTGCGATTTGCCAAGCAGGAATTCTCGGCGATGGGCGCCGCCGTTTATATGTTGGACGAAGCCACGACACACTTGCGATTGCGGTCGATGATTGCTCCCGTGCCGTTTGCTTCCGAAGTCGAGTCGGTCCGCTCGTTAGAAAACTCGCTGGCGGACTTGGAATCGTTGATTGGCAACAAGGTCAATATCCACTCGCGCGAGATGGGCGAAACGTGGAAGATACCCCGTCCGTTTCAATTCGGTTGGTGTGTGGTCTTAGGCACCAAGAACTTGCCCTTGGGAACGATTTGGATTTTCTTTTCACAGGAAAGAAGCCCGACGGTCAAAGAACTGGAGTTTCTGGAGAGTCTCAACAATCAACTGTACAGCGAAATCAACTCGCGCGAAAAGCCACAAAACGATCCAGCCGCGGACCTGCTGCAGCAAGAACTCTTGATGGCTGCGCGAAGCAACGACGCGCGTTTGCCCAGCTTCGCTCCAGAAATCGACGGTTGGAAAATTGCGGGCTGGACTTATCGACACGGATATTTGGCCAGCACGTTTCACGATTGGGCGATTACGCCGACCGGTAATTTGTCGGTGGCGGTCGGGCAGGCAACTGGCCCGATGTTGACAGCCGCGATCAGCCTCAACAATCTGCGTTCGTTAGTTTCGGCTCATCGCGAGTATCGCCACACGAGTCAATCGATGGCTGCCAAGCTGAACGAACAAATTTGGTGTCAATCGCCGGGTGACGAGACGGCTTCGCTGATCTATCTCTTGGCCGACCCCGAAACGAATCACGTTCACATGGTCAATGCCGGCGACGGCGGCGTCGTCTTCAACGGACCACGCGGTGTCCAATCCATCGACCAGTTCCAATCGCCCTTGGGTATCGACTTGGAGAGTACCTATGTTCAATGGGAACAATTTCTAAAAGAATCCGATACGATCGTCATGTTTTCGCCCGGCTTGCGGCATGCCATTAGCGAATCGACGCCTTCAGCGAATGATGCCGACTTACTTCGGGCCATTCTATTGACACATCCTGGTCATCCACATGCAATCTTGGCCGCGATTGAGGAACGATTTTTCAATAGCGATTTTCAGCATGTGTCGGGCGATCTGTCCGTGGTCGTGCTGGCGAAAAACTCGCAGGTGCCGGACGTGCATCAAATCTCGGCCGAAGTCAGCAAGAGCATCTTAGCGGAACTTCGCGCGGAAGAAGGCGATCTTCTGGAAGTACTCGTGAAACGCGTCGAACCACCGGACCACTGGAACGACGAGTTCTACACCGATGTTGACGCGACGATCGATGCCGAAGAATTTGACGAACATTGGTCCCAGGACGACTCGACTCTTGGAGTCATCATGGATGACGATTCGGGCGTCGCACCTTTGCCCAAGCCCGTCAATAAGATCGTCGCCCCGGTACCCGCCGCAAAACCGGGCCGGAAACCAACTGCGAAAACCAAACCCCATGCGAAGCCCAAGTCCAACCGCGTTTCGAAGCGGCCGACCTTGAAGGCCAAGACGGCGTCCAAGAAACCGACCAAGGCAAAGCACAAACAGAAGCCCAAAACCAAGGCGAAGGCAATCGCAAAGCCAAAGGGAAAAATGGCGGCCAGCTCAAAACCTACGAAGAACACGACGAAGGTCGAGCCGAAAGAAACCAATCGCTCGAACCCTAAGTCGCGCGTCCCGGCTCCCGCCCGAACCAAGACCAAAGTGAATTCCAAGCCAACGGCAGCGACCGGCAAGGCGAAGGCGGTCCCAAATCCTTCGCCAACCAAGTCCATCAAGGCGAAACGTTCAACTCCTGGATCGTCCCCTAGGACTCGAGCGAAAAAAACCTAACAGACGAATCGGGGGGCGAACGTTGACAGACCGCCGTCGGCTCGCCGGATTTAATCTTCGCTGCTTGTCGCATTCGATCGCGCGGCCAGGAGACTCGTCGTGATCGCTTCAAACACCTCGTGCGAGCGATCGTAGAGACGATTCTCTGCTTGCTGCAGGACCAAATACACAAATGGACGTTGCACAAACACTTGAATCTTGGCCGTGACCAGGAAGTCCAAACAGAAGAAATTTGCCATCACGGCGTGTTCGGGTTTTGGTTCTATTGAAGAAGTGATTTTTTCGTATTCAAAATCCTGATAGTTTTCCTCCAACGACTTGAGGGCCTCTTTGAGTAGCTTTTTGGGATCGTAGGTGGCCGGAAAAATGGTCGCGACCCACAGACAACCGTCCGGAGATTCAAGCGAGATCTCTTGCGGCAACTGTTCTTGGTCCGGTGGCTGAATCGCCCAATTATCCGGATAAGAAAACTGTATGAGGTTGTGTCGGTAGGTCTTTACCATCGGCGAGCCTTCGGTTCGTCATCGTCCAGTTGCAGCACTCGTTTTGCCAAACAGCCAATCGTGCCGGCATAAACCATCGAAGCCGGAATTACAAAGACCGCGAACAAGATCCCGCCAACGGTCTCCACGTACGACGTGGCAATCGCTAATACGATACCGATCAACAGCAACATGACAACCACGATCGCCGCAAACGTCCAATCGGCAACCTGTACTTTTAACGATCGCAGAACCTTGGGATGATTGTACGAGAACATCTCGTTCGCGACGATCGCCGAGGTCACAAAATATAAACCTCCCGGGAGCATGGTGATCGCCCCCAGACAACCGATCACCAAATAGTGCAAAGAAATCGTGCCCACGGCCGCACCGGGGATCCAACACGCCAAGACAATCACAAATTGGCAGCCCTGCGCAAAAATGGCTTGGCCTGTGAGCCGTCCGGATTGTCCCACGGAGGTCGCGCGATTCGCAATGACGCCCAAAAATGCGGACCATAGCGGCAACACAATTGCCGACGAAAACAAGACACTCAGGTAGCCCACCAACCTCTGAAACACGGTGTTGTCGTCGACTGCCAACCGCCAACTCAATTGGGCCCAGTAAATCAACGGTATCAGCAAGAGGCCAAAGCCGATCAGCCAGGGACTGGTGAAAGGCATGGCCATGTCTTTCCATTCACCCCACGACGTCGCATTCACTCCGGGCGAGCTGGCGGCACGCGTTTCAGTTTGCTCCCATGCCTGCGTTAGGGAACCGGATGGTCGATTCGCGGTCGGAGGCGAGCCGGTCCCCGCAACAACCGGTGGCGCCGCAACAACCGGTGGCGTGAACTGAGGCGGTGATTTGCCCGTTGGCGGTCCTGGCGATGATGGATTGCCGCGTGGACGATCAGGAGTCGGAGGCGTTGGAGCAGGTCGTAGCGTCTCCAACGGCATCGGATCCAGCGAATCCCAATCGATTGCCTTGTCCGCCGTTGCAGGCGGCGACTCTAAATCGGCATTGCTCAACGACACGAACAGGTCATCGTCCAAGGCGTCCGCGTTTGCATCGGTGTCAAACGCATCGTCCTCGCTCAGGATGGCGTCCAGTGGCTCTGGTGACGGCGTCAATTCCTCCAACGGCACCAATTCATCGCCGTCTACGTCGACCGGCACATCGCGCTGGTCGAACAGCAAGGACTTGGCCTCTTCGCCTAGATACAAGTGATCGCGCGGATTTCCGCGTGGCTCCTCCAACGGCTGCAACGTCAGCTCGTCATCATCATTTCCCGATCGAGACGCGTCGGGACGTTGGCGTTCATTATGAGGAGGCGGCAGCGATTCAAAATCCGCTTGAACTTCGGCGCGAACATCTTTGATCAAGTCGTCAATTTCGTCCTGGGAGCCGGTCGATTTACCAGCCAATCCGCCGACCGCTTCGGCCGAAACATCGCGGACCGTCTTTTGACTTGTCGGCGCTGTCCAGTTACCTTTGCCTTTGGTTTGAATCACCGTTCCATCCGGATGAAGGGGAAACGGCGCAAAACAAACTTCACATTTAACCGCGTTACCTGGCTTCAACTCAACATACTGCAACGTGTCACAAACTCGACATCGAACCGAGGCCATCTGACCCGCTCGAACGGGTGGGCGGTCATCAAACGACAAATTCCCGGAGTCGGGTGCCGAATCGATTCCACTCAGATCCAAGCTTTGAAACAAATCTACATCATCCAACAACTCTAGACTTGGAGAAACTACGGGTGGAGGCATGGCTCCGGAAGGCGAAAACCACTCGCTGCATCTC
>JAUXWY010000126.1 GCA_030681235.1 Pirellulaceae bacterium
GTTTCGGTTTCTCGCTACAAGTCCTGAAGATTGAACGGGTTGAGGATCACGACATCGACAATCGGGACCTCGGATTTGAGGATGGCATTGAGCAAGCTAAGCAACGCCAACTTATTGGCCGGTGAACCGAAGCTTGTCCCAACGAACCAAACAAACTTCGCGACAGATTCCTTACGCCGGTGCGTCTGACCCCTTTAGGGACTTGGCAGGGACAAGGCCTAGATATAATCCAGCAAACTTGTGCGAAATGTTTGGGCGATCATTTTGAGCGACGCGTCGACGGTTGCTTGTTGAGCCGTCAGTTGCGTGATCGCGTCGATCATGTCGACTTCAATTTCTTGCGACAGGTTGCTCTTGAGTTCAATCAACAGCGATTCGTTTTGTTCGACCAGAAACTCCGTGTATTGATGCCGGGAACCGGTTTCAGCCATCGCGCGAGTCAAGCGGTCGATGTCGATCTCCAATAACTTGGCCGCATGCTGAACGCCGGGGGAGCCGACGGAATTCGGTTTGCTCAGGGCCTCGATCATTCGCTCGATCGTGTTGAAGATGTTCTGGTTCTCTTGGCGATTGACATCGCTTCCGCGCAGGACCTCCGGAGCTCCCCCAGTGGTGACGCCCAATGTGCCGGTTTGTCCGAAAACGCCCAAACCGTTGTTGGTCGGATCGACAACGGTGTTCAACTGGGCCGAAAATGTTCCTTCGGTATTGATTGCATTGAGAATCGTGGTCGCTGTGGAAGCGGAAGGATCGATCGTAACGACCAATTGGCGGAGTCCGGAATTCACAACCGCCGACGCCGAGTTGCCGATCGCGCCGGATTGGAAAATGATCTCGTAGCCATCCATGCCCGTCCCGGGTTGGTTGGCGGAAATCGTTAGCGCCGTGTTCAATTGATTGGGAGCAGCGGGACGCACCAACGCGCTCGAAGCAACGGCCGACGGCTGGGCACTGCCTCCGCTGAGCACACCTAAGATGCCCGACTGCGAGGTGATCCCATTTCCGTTGTTGTGTGAGCCATCGGGGTTGGTCAGTAGCTCGGCCCGGAACAGCCCGGTCTGGTTGATCGCAGTGATCAAGGTTGATGTGCGGGTAGCTCCTGGATCGACTTGGACCGTGATTCGTCCCGTGCCCGGATTGAACGTGGCCACCGCGTTATTTCCGCTGGCCCCGCTGACGATTTCAACTTCCACTTGATTGTATTGATCACCCGGGACGTTGGCTCGTACGGCAAAAGAACGATGTTGACCGGAAATGTCGGGATACAAAACCGACAACGAAGCGGCGCTGGCGTTGGAGCCAGACGGGTAACCAACGTTCTGTCCGGCGGGGACCAAGCCGAGGTCTTGGGCCGCGCGGCTACCCGCTTGCCGCTGGACCGAGAGCAGACCTGATCCTGTCGGATTGTCTTGGGTTATTTCAATTCCATTGCCGGTCGTTGCCAGACGAGCCACGATTTGATTGGTCAAGTTTTGATTGTCGGGATGGTTATTGATGCGATTCAACACATCGCCAACCGTCTTGGTCGAAGAGACATCCACTGCAAACGAAGTTCCATCGCGGCGCGTGATGGTGAAGTCCGTGCCGGGCTGAGCGGACACGCCCCGACCAAAATTCAAATCACTGAGCCGCGTTTCGCGGCTCATCGACCGCAGGCCTAACTGAGTGGCCGTCGTGCCACCACTTTCGCCAATCGAAAACGTGACGCCGGCTTGACGAATACCGAGCACCAGGCCGTTGCGTTGGTCGTTGATCTGCGCGTACGCGCCCAGGTTGGTGGCGTTGACGGCGTTGATCAGATCTTCAACCGTTTTCGCGCCCGATAGCGAGACGTGCTTGGTCGTGCTGCCGACCGTGATTTCAAAACCAGAATCCAAATCAATGGCAACACCTGAACCACCGCCGGTCATGGCCTTTGCCGTGGGGTCGATCACCGCTCGGCCAGGGAAACCTTGGACAGGGCCGTCCGTCGGGTCCAGTTCCATTTCGAAGCGGTCACTCAACACGGTGTTCTTTTTCAGCGCTTCCAATACGTGGTAAGCGTTGGTTCGTTCAGGATTGACGTGAACATAAACCGTGTTGGCATCCCCGCCACTGTTACCCGTGCGACCCGTCGCGACGCCTACATCGGAGGTTTGAATGGTCGCGGCCGGGTTGAATGAACCGTTGGCAGGATCGGATTCGTCGCTCGACGCCGTAAACGTGCCATCGGCATTAACGGCAGTGATGATCGCTTGGGCCGAAGTCAGATTGCTACTGTCGATCCCAATCCGCAAGCGTTTATCGATCGGATTGAAGCTTACAACCGCATTATCGCCGATCGCTCCGGCGGAGTAGATTTCAATCTCGACATCGTTCAGTTGGGCGCCGGGCTGGCTGGCGGTCAACAACAGATCGTTGCCTGTCCCCGAGAACGACAGTCCGGCTCTGGCAGCTCGGGCACTTGTTTCGACGTAGACTTCTTCGCTGCCCTGGATCAGTCCGTTGCCCGCTTGCAGCCGGGAGCTATCGACATATTGAATCTGCAGACCATTTTCGCTCTTACCCACGGCCCGTGAACGAAAGACGATATCGTTGTTGTTGCCAGGGCTGGCGAGATAGGCGACTGATGTGGTTCCCGAAAGACGGCTTAGCGGAGTCGTCGCGGTGATTTGTGGTGCCAGCGAGATCCCGACGATCTGTTTTGGTTGAGTGTTCGCCAAGCCCGTGCGAATTCCGAGATCCGAGGCGACGCTGCCGCCGTTGGCTTCCGAGACCATCAGTTGATCCGCACCGGTATCCGAAAACCGCATTTCCAAACGATCGCCTTTGATCTCTAGTTTGAGATGTCGACCGGCAGGCGGGTTGGTTTCGATCAAGCGAATCACATCGCCGATGGTTTCGGCTGGCGTCAAATCCACAATCGACGTTTGATATCCGTCCGAGATTTGCAGGCTACCTAACTGCACTCCTTGACCGCGATGAAGATCGCTCAATCGCGTGTCGGGACTTAATCGGGCTTGCAAGTTTGGCAACCCTTGGACGGCTTGGGACTGCCCGCCGAAGGCTGTTTGGGCCGAGACATTGCTTTGCACCATGATGTCTGTAGTGGTCGGCACTTTGAGTTGGCCGTTGTTGCCGTGGAAATGAATTTGGCCATCCCGCAGCACAAACGGCTGTTGTTGAGTATCGGCACCCGCAAACAAATACCGACCTTGGAACTGCGTATTGGAGATGGTCAACAGTTGATCTTTATAGCTCTGCAGTTGTTGGACTGCGATTTGGCGATCCGCGTCGGTTAAAGTTCCGTTGGACCACGTGACCACATCGCCGCGAAACTTAGTCAACAGGCTGTTGGCCGATCGCAACTGTGTGTCGGTGGCAGCCAGATACGCTTGATTCGCCTGCAAATTGCGACCGTATTGGGTCGTCTGTTCGATGGAGGCTTGGTACCCCATCGCGCGAATTCCCGACGAAGGATCTTGACTGAGACGCGTGATCCGTCGCCCAGTGGAAATCTGTTGTTGCAGTTCTTGCAGTCGGGACTGATTGGCTTGCAGCGAGGCCGTCAAACGCGCGTGGTTCAACGAGTCACTACCACGACTGTAGATTGGAAAGAAAATCGACATAACGTTTACAACCGCATCATCACGTCAAAGATCTCGTTGGCCGTTTGGATCACACGCGCCGAGGCTTGATAGGCGCGTTGATACTGCAACATCTTGGCGGCTTCTTCATCCAAGTTAACCCCGGTTTGACTCATGGATTCCGATTCCAACGTAGCCGCGTATTGTGAAAAAGCATCCGCCAAGCTTTTCGAAGTACTCGAACGCTGGGCGATGTCACCCACGGACAGTTCGTAGTGGCTACGAAGCGAGCGACCTTGCAATTCTGGCAGGGATTTTAGGTCGAGTCTTGACAATCCCAAGACAGCCTGAGTGTCCTTGCCGATTCCGCCCGTCGAGGTCGACAATTGTTCGGGGTTTTTCTGAATCGTTGCCGACACCCCCAGATTGCCGAGCTTGGTCCCTGTGAAGAAACTATTGATCCCCAAGGCGGCCAATGCGCCGCTGGTGTCATCCGAAAAATAGAATTCCGCATTTGGGTCTTCGGCGGCTAATTGAAGGCGCCCTTGGTGATCGATGGAAGCCTTAATGCCTGCGATGCCATCGAACTGGGCCGTAAGGCTGGCGAGGGTTGTGTTCTGACTGACACCCAATTTAATCAGCACATCGTGCGACTTGACTTGGCCAGTGGTCTTGTCGCGGACATGGACTTTCAAACTGCCATTGGCGGGCGTGAAAGGCAGGCCGGCTTTGTCCAACGGAGCACTTGAATCCGTCGCGCGATGTTCGGCACTGGCCTGTGTCAAAGCGGACAGCCCTTGGCCACTGGCATGTAATTTGTTGAATTGGAAAACCAAGTTGGAGGCGAACTTGTCCATTTCAGATAGAAACTCGCCCGCGATGTATTCTCGAGCAACTTGTAGCCCGGCAATTCGCCCGCTATTGATGGTCACGACCGAGTCGCCATCGCCAAAGTTTATCGCGGCGCGGCGATACCCCGATTCACTTTCGGAGTAGGACACTTGCAGCTTGTTGGGATTGCCATTGAGCAGCAGTGAACTTCCGCCGACCGTGCTAATGTTGATCGCACCGCCGTCGGTATCGATCGTGCGAATATCGATCAAACCACCCAATTCCCGCAACGCGGTTCGTCGGGAATCGATCAGATTGTTGGCGACCCCAACGCCGCCACTACCGCCATTGGCTGCGACCACGCGGGTATTGAGTGAGGCGATCTCCTGCAGCAATTCGTTGACTCGGACCACGCTCCCTTCGATCTGGGAGTTTACCTGATTGTGAAGGTCGACCGCTCGAGAGTGGGTGAAGTTGAGCTTTTCGGTCAGCGCCTTGCCCTGCTGGACAGCAAAACCCCGCACCGCCGGGGATTCTGGTTTCTGTGCGACTTCTTGCAATGAGTTGAAAAAGCGACTGAGGTACGTCGATATGTCGTTGTCGCCTAATTCTCCAACAATGGCTTCCAGTTGCTGGTAGAGGCTGCTTTGTACTTGAGTGCTGTCCGCATCGCCGATCGACTCGCGCAGTTGGCTTTCCAACAACCGACTGCCGCTCTGCGAGATCCCGGCGACTTTGACACCGGTCCCAACAATAAAGTTGCCGCGTTTCACGGCCATCGCGGCCGTTTGATCCAAGGTCTGCGTCGAGAAGCCCGGAGTGTTGGCATTGGCAACGTTGTTGGCAACCACCTGCAAGCCCAGCGTGGCTACATTCAGACCAGAAATCGAACTATTGATCGCACCGAAAAGACTCATCGAACCCATCCCGACCAGAAGAGCGCAACCCTGGCTGTTTGAATGGATCTTGTCTGGACCTGATGAAGCCTACGCTTCTTGGTCCAAAATGAAACCACCAGCCACTCGCGTGTTCTTTCCGTAGGTCGGCGCGGTTTGGCCGCCGGTTGTGATGTTTTCTAACAATTGGGAAATATGTAACAGGTTCCTTTGCGCAATAATCCAATTAGTCAAACTTTGATGTTTAAGCAACATGGCGCGATGAGAGGCGTTGGATAGTCTTTCGCGCACCCCTGCTTCTTGTTGCAAGGGCACCGAGCGACTGAGTTGTTCCAGGTTCCCGTCCGGCAGATTGGCTGTTCTCGCCATTGCTAGCAACTCATTGCGGCGATTTTGGCAGGCGGTCAACTGTCGGCACAGTTCCTCTTCACGCGGTTGAAGTTCACGAATGGAAGCCAGGTTGCGGCTCACCATGGCGATCCGTTTTTGTTCCAAGATTTGCAACATCTCTTGTTGAGTCTGCAACAGATCATCCAGGAGGTCTGTCAAAGCCGTTTCCCAATCGTCGTGGGCCAGTCGCTGCATGGCGTTTGGCTCGTGGATCATGCTCTATACTTTCTTGACCGGGAAGGCTCGGAGAATCTTGACGTGGGGAAGGGCACGTTCGCTCAAATGCGAATGGGCCGACTCAGGAATTCGCTATGGTTGGCCGACAGTTCTTGGACCAAGGTTTGATCCAATTGGCTTTCGAACATTCGCTTCGCACTGCTATTTCCAAATAGATCGGACTGAACCACGGTATTCCGCATTTGTTTCATCAACATTCCGTAGAATGTTTCACCCACAAACTGCTGCATGGCTTGCTCGGCGGATTCGGGCACTGACTCGAGTTTTTCGGACGCGATCTCATGGGAGTTGTATTCAAAGGAAGTGGGACGCTGTTCGAACTTTAACGCCGAGGGCGACAAGCCACGAAGGCTGTCCAATAAGTTGAGTTCCTGCGAGTGGCTCTTGGCGGTTTCGGAAGTCTTTGAGTTGGCTGTCAACGCCGGCTTGTTGTCGGCTGTCCCCAAACCTGACGTCGGCAGCTGCAACCGGTTTACGAATTGGGGATCCCCAAGTTGATTTCCGGTGGGTGCTGCGGCCGTGGCGGTGGAAAGTCGGTTCAATTCGGCCAGATATTGCACCGGCAAGGCTGTAGCTCGAGTTGGGATCCAGGACTGTGTGTTCATGACGTTGACCTTGAGTACATTGCGTTTCTGCCGGACTATTGTTCGATGACTTGGCCGTAAAGATGGCCGCCGGTTTCTAAATGTTTGATGATGTCGATGACCGTCGCGGGTGGAGCTTGCAAGTCATTCAGGGCTTGCGTCAATCGTTTGAGCTTCATCATGCCACCCAAACCCTGATTATCTTCCAACGACAATTCACGAAAGGGGGCGATGTCCACTTTGAATTCACCGCTCGTGATGGCGACAGGTGAAAAATACACGTCCTCGCCTACGGTGATGACGCCGGTTCGGCGATTCATGACGATCTTGGTGTGCTTGGTATTGAGCACGACCGGAATTTCTTCCAACACGAAGCGCGCGAAGCTAACTGGATCATCGTAGTAGGCGAGACTTGGAAATCGGACGCGAATGTTGACGGAGTCGGTCGCCCGCGCCAAGACAACTTCTTCGGCACCAATTCCACCCAAAGTCTGACGCACTAACTCATCGTTGATCTGTTGCGCAATCCGGTCAGCAACGGAAAATTCGGCGTGCGGTTGCTTCAGCACCAGGTTCAAGTATCGGACCTTTCTTCGAGTTCCCGGTTCTCCGCCAAATGGATCTTCGGCGCGAACCATCTCTTCCTCGTCCTCAAAAAACTGGTTGCGAAAGTCGACGGTCAACTGGCAGCCATCGTCGATGACGCCGTTGGTCCTCTGTGTGCCTTCCAAACGGATTTGCCCGGCCGCGATGGCCAACACCGGAAGACCGGCAGCACGGCTACCGTCGCGAGAGGCCGGAAGGGCTGGGCCACCCGTCAAGGCAGTGTCCAGCAGCGTTCCGCCGTCGAGACTGGTGGTGCCGTTCCAAGCGCTCACTCGACAGCGGACCAGCGATCCCTGCCGAGCACCCGCCGCCGGCACTTCCGCAGTGACCATCACCAACGTGGCATTTTTGTCGTTTTGAAAAACCTCCGTCAGCGGTTGTCCGGACGCATTGCGGGGGATTTCCCAGCCGCTTTTGCTGAGGGCTTCGGCCAGTCCCGCTCCGGTCATTGCCGGGTTCTTATCTCCCGTCCCCTGCAAGCCCACGACGATGCCGACCCCACGCAGCAGGTTGCGCTCTTGTCCTTTGACGGTGACGACATCACCGATCCGACTCTGCGCGAAGAGCTTTGTGGGCCCCAACACGGTCAGCGCCAACAAGATGATTCGAATGATGATCTGGTTTTTCATGTTCAGGATACTCTTGCTTGCGGGAATCTTGCATTGGTCGTTGAGGCGTTGGAAGCGAACTTAAAACGGTGCCCAGCGGTCGTAGGCTGTTTTGAACCAACCTCGCTTATAGCCATCGCGAGTCGTTCCTGATTCATGTTTGGCCAAGCGAAAATCAATCACGCGATCGCTAGTGATGGTGTTGTCGCGGCCGATGTCCTGTTGCCGACAAAGCCCGGTCAGAGAGACCCGCCAGACTTGGTCGTTGATGCGAACTTCTTTATGGCCTTCGATCACCAAATTTCCATTCGGCCGGATATCAACGATCCGAGAAGCGATGTTCAGTGTCAACCGTTCGGTGGTCTCGACTTGATTTTCGGCTCGGTACGTCTCTTGCACGCTGCCACGAACCTGAGGATTGCCGTCCGCCATTTCATCGATCTCGGCTTTGTTCAGCCCATTCAAGCGAATCCAATTGTTGAGGATCGCATTGAACGAAGCATTCTTGCGCTGATCATTGCGTCCCTGACTGGATGTGCGAGCCATTTCATCGACGCGGACTTGCACGATATCCTGCATCTGAAACGCACGAGCCTCGGGCGCCGCCGAATAAATCAAGCTACTTTGTTGCATCGTCAATGGCACTTGCCGTCCAGACAGATCTTGGGCTTGGTACAGGCTGTTGTTTTGAGCACCCACTGCGGCCGGCCAAACACCGACGCTGATTAATAAGGCCGCGAACGTCAGGATTTGGATCGGGCGGAGAATCATCGCGGTTTCTCGCTGAAAGTTGTTTGGATACGGTTGAAAGTCATGGCAGTACTTTTGTCGGTGGAGCGAATGAACCGCATCGCTTACCTCAGTTGATTGCTGCGTGGTCGCGCGGCGGTCCCGCTTCGCAAAGCATTGCCGGAACGCTGCGAATCCGCCGAAGTCACTTGGGCAACGATGGCACCATCTTGTGTCTGTTGACCCCCGGCAACTTGAACGGTGTTGAATCCGATCACTTGCCCTAAGAATTGCCGTTTGCGATCCAAAGACTCGATCGTGACCGATTGGCCGATGGTGGCATCGGCTAAAGATCGCGCGGTGGTCGATACTTCGATGGGACCCACTCGAGAGAGCAACGTGACTTCCTTACCGCGCTGGACATGTTTGATGGGTTCCAAATGCTGGCTCAATATCGGACGACCGGCTTGAACTGTGGAACGTACGGCCTGGCCAACAATCTGAGCTGCATCCCGAACGGCATTGCTGGGCAACGAACGGGGGATCGTCGTTTGTTCGAGATCTTCTGCGGTCACGACTTGGCCACGGCCCATATCATGGCGAAATGTCCAAACAGAGCTGGAGTTTTGTGGACGTTGGGCCTTTCCAAGGGAGGCGGCATCAAACGGATCGACGGCCCCCGACAGTTCTTCCTGCCATTGTGCCTGCACGACGCCAGTTCGTTGCGCCGACGGGTGGGTTGTGGCAAAGCCGGAGTCGCTCTGCGGCAGTGGATTGATTTCGAAACCAGGTTGAACGTGGCCACGAACAGCCGACAATTTTCGTTGTCGAGCTTGTTGTCCGGCAACCGATTCGGGACCAATCAACTGCACTTGGTTGGATCCGGTGACTTCCCAATACAACAAATTCCAGCCGGCGGCCGCCAGTTCTTCGCGAATCTCGCGAGCCGACCAAACCGAGTGTTCCGAGGAATAGGGGGCCAAGACCAACTGCCGCAACGCCTGCCGATCGGCGGCCGGACCACCCTGGATGTCCGCCATGTCCCCCAACCTCACGATCGACCCCGTGATGTTGGCCGAACGACGCAATTGGATCTCTTGTCCGAAACTTGCATGCTGGGTTAATGCAACGCCAACCACCATCGCCACGCAACCGAACAAAACGTTCAGCAAGTGAGCAACGTTTGGTTGGCTGAAAACTCGAATCAAGCACATCGGTGAAACTCGGAATGTTAGGTTCGGGAAGCAGATCAGAGACGACGCGGAAAAGTCCAAGCACTAACTCGATTAGCGTCGCAGGCCAGAGATCAGCGACAAAGTTTCATCGCCGGCTTGGACAATCTTGGAGTTCAGTTCGATGTTGCGTTGTGCTTGAATCAAGTCGATCAATTCGCGAACGGGTTCCACGTTCGACGCTTCCAAATACCCCTGCCGCATCAAGCCAAAACCAGGTTGACCAGGATTATTGATCGTTGGCTGTCCGCTGGCGTCGGAAACGCCATAGATATTGTCACCCAGCTTCAACAGACCTTCTGGGTTAGGAAAACGAGCCAACTGCAAGGTTTGGACCGTTTGGAATTCGGTTTGTCCCTCTTGCAAAACGGAGATCGCACCATCGCTGGTGATTTGAATCGAAGTGACGTTGGGCGGCAGGGTGACTGTTGGTTCAATTCGGCGTCCGATATTGGCAGAACCCAACACCAACGTTCCATCTCGGTTGAGACTCAAGTTGCCGGAGCGAGTGTACTGCAATTCTCCGTTGGGCCCGGCGACTTGGATGAAGCCTTCGCCTTCAATCGCGACATCGAGCGAACGATTGGTTTCTTCCATCGAGCCCTGACGAAAATTGGTTTGCACGCTGCTGACCCGCGTGCCGACACCGGTTTGAATCCCCACTGCAGTGGAAGGCTCATTTTGTTCCGAACCGGGAACCGCTTGGTAGCGATAAAACAGGTCTTCAAAGTTGGCCCGATCTTTCTTGAATCCGATCGTCCCAATGTTGGCGATGTTGTTGGCGATCACATCCAACTTGTGTTCCATCGCTTCCATGCCGGTGGCTGCGGTGTAAAGAGATTGTACGCTCATGATTTGATTTCCTTACGGAGCTAGGATTCGAGGGTTAGGTTTTGACGTCGTGACTTGGCAATTACCCGCGGAGCACTCGGCTCAACAGCGACTCGGTAATGCCATCTTGTTGTTGGATCATGCGGACGTTGGCTTCATAGGCTTTGGTGACCTTGATCATGTCGACCATTTCTTGGACCGGTCGAGCGGCCGAGGTTTCCAAAAAGCCCGACCGGACGCGGCGTTCGTCTGCGGGAACTTGCTGGAGTTGTCCTTGGGGTGCAAACATGTTCTCGCCCGTATGTTTCAAGTCATGTAGCGAAGCCGGCCGCACGACCGCCAACTCGCTTCGAGTCCCGGTCGCTGCTTGAACGACATTGCCTGTCGAATCAAACTCGTAGGGCAACGCCGGATTGATGCGAACTGGACCACCGTTGGCCGACATAACTTGATGACCGCTTTGGGTGATCAGATAGCCGTCCTTGTCAAAAATGAAGTTGCCGGCTCGGGTCAACATCTGTTGCCCACCTTGATCAACGACAAAAAAATGGTCGCCACGGGGATCAGCCAACATCACGTCCGAGTTCACGCCGGTTCGTTGGACTTGACCAATTTCGAAACTCGTGATGGTTTGAAACATCCCGACGCCGCCGCCCAAGTCGTGGACGCCGCCGTCGCCCGGCGAGGCCAGGCCTTGTTGAATGGCTTCCGAGTGAAACGCCTTGATGACCGGTAGTTCGCGGCGAAAGCCGGGGGTGTCGACATTGGCAACGTTGTTGGCAATGACTTCCAAGTAGCGGCTATAGGAGTCGGCACCTGAGGCCGACAAATAGGTTCCGTACATTCAGGACTCCTTTCCTTGAGGCGGTTTCGCCGTCCTTGGCGAAGTTCCAACCCTTCGTGACCAGCCTTTAGAAGCAAGTCGCGGGCCAAACGTTGCGTCCGGATGAATCGGAGTGATCTTTGCAGGAAAAACAGCGGGAAAATCGCGAGGTGTGGCGGTTTTCCCCCAGAATTTCGGATTGATAGCGGATTTCCGGCTCGGCAACACTTGCCGAAGCCAATCGGCAAAGTCTGCCTAATCGGCAAGGTCTGCTGCTCGTTCAACGGCTTGCGTTCCACATAGCAACCCTCGCCGGAGCGTGGATTGTCGCGAGTTTTTGGCGCAACGAACCGCTAGCCATGTTCGCAGTCCCGACTTCGGATTAGATTGAGTCGTATGGCAAAACGAATCCCGGCAAAACACCAACACGACCGCAAAAAAAACAGTCGACCCGCGACCACGGCAACCCAGCTGCGGATCATTGGCGGACGGCACCGCGGGCGACAGCTCGTCTACTCGGGCGATCAAGTGACGACTCGTCCGATGAAGGACGACGTCCGCGAGTCGCTGTTCAATTTGGTCGGCGGGTGGATGGAGGGCAAATGGGTGGTCGATCTGTTTGCGGGCACGGGAGCGGTCGCCTTGGAGGCCGTTAGTCGCGGTGCGGCCGCAGCGACGCTGATCGAGCGGCATTTTCCGACCGCTCGTTTGATTCGTGAGAATGTGGCCGCGTTGCAAGAGCAGGAGCGGGTCACGGTCGAAACCAGCGATGCTTTGTTTTGGTCCCGGCAGTTTCTGAAATCGCCCCAACCACCGATCGCGGCTCCCTGGGCGGTGTTCTGTTGCCCGCCTTGGCCGATGTTCATGCATCAGCGGGAGGAGATCGTAGGCTTGATCGACTCGTGGTATCGAGCCTTGCCGCCCGATAGCTTGTTGATCGTCGAGTCGGATGTGCAATTTGATCCGAAGCACCTGCCGGACCCCGATTCGTGGCGGATTCGCGATTACCCGCCGGCCCGAGTGTGCGTGGTTCGACCGATCGGCGAAAACAACGCGGAGAACTACCTTCGCCTTTGGGAAGAATCCAACGAATCCAGCTGAACGGATTGCCAAAGTTTGGGAATGGCCCTTACTGCCGGGTATTATTGGTCCCGGATTTGGCCTAGACTAACAGACCGATTGACGGCTTCATGCTTGGCTGTCTGTCGGCTGCCGCACACATTGCTTTGCGAAAGGATGTTTGAATGGGAATGATAGTCACTGTTGTTGGGATCGGCTTTGCGATCTTTCTTTGCTTGATCTTGGCGGGGATTGTGATTTACTTTTTTCCATTGTGGATTCAATCCAAATTGACGGGCGCTGGGATCGGATTCGGCGACTTGATTGGGATGACCTTGCGGAAGGTTCGGCCGGGTGTCATTGTTCAGTGCAAGATCATGGCGGTGCAGTCGGGACTGCCTGATCCGGAAATCACGGCGAAAAACTTGGAAGCCCATTATTTGGCCGGTGGCAACGTCCCGCAAATCATTCGGGCCTTGATTGCGGCCAACAAGGCCAAGACCATCCAGCTGTCGTACCGTGAAGCGACCGCGATTGACTTGGCAGGACGCGATGTCTTGGAAGCCGTTCAGACGAGCGTGTATCCCCGCGTGATCGATTGCCCGCCGCAAACTCGCGGCCGTGCGACCTTGGATGCGATGGCCAAAGATGGAATCCAACTCAAAGTGACCGCTCGAGTGACCGTCCGCTCCAACCTGCAACAATTGATTGGCGGTGCGACGGAAGAAACGATCATGGCTCGAGTGGGCGAAGGGATCGTCAGCGCCATTGGTTCAGCAGCCAGTCACAAAGCGGTGCTCGAAAATCCGGATATGATTTCTAAGACGGTGTTGTCGCGACGGTTGGACGCCGAAACCGCGTTTGAGATCGTGTCGATCGATATCGCCGACATCGATGTTGGGCAGAACATTGGAGCCCGGTTGCGAGCCGATCAGGCCGAAGCCGATACGCAGGTCGCTCGGGCCCGATCCGAAGGCCGTCGCGCGGAAGCCGTGGCCACCGAGCAAGAAAACAAGGCCGAGATTGAGCGGAGCCGGGCCAAGTTGGTGGAAGCCGAAGCGCAAGTTCCACTGTCCGTCGCGGAAAGTCTCGAGTCCGGGACCCTGGGGATTTTGGATCTCTACAAACTGCGAAATATTCAAGCGGACACGGAAATGCGCAAAGGGATCGCTAAATCAAGCGGGCAAGCGACGTAACCCAATTCATGACGAAAGGCCCACGCGAGGACACCAATTATGGCGGGTGATATCGAAGCCTTCTTGAAGTTGGCTGCCGAGCGTCGTCGGCAGGCGCAGGGCGGCGCCGGCCCATCTCCACAACAACCAGCGGCCCCACGACAGG
>JAUXWY010000128.1 GCA_030681235.1 Pirellulaceae bacterium
TTTAATTCAGGACAAATCCTGAGCGGGCGCTTTGGCCATTTGCTGCTCCAAGAACTCGCGCACCAACCGCTGGCTGTCCGGGGCCGAGTCATTGAGCATCGCAGACAATGCCGGAGCCGACGATCCATCGCTAGGCAAGGCCTTGAAGTAGTCGCCCAAGACTTTAGACGTCTCAGGGCGGGACAACAGCCATGACACCCACAGCCAACTGACGGCGTAATCGGATTGTTCGAGTTTTGCCGGATCGGATATCTGCTCCAAACGATCCAACGCCAAGTTCAACTGTCCCGCACGGTGCAAGCGAGCCAAGTGAGCCACATGGTCAGGATGTTGCCCCAGGTCGGGGCGGGCCACCTCGAAATACTCGGCCAAGCCTTCGTCCAGCCACAAGGGAATGCTGGGCCGAACGCTGTGAAGGTAGCCATGTGTCAACTCGTGCCGCAGATCGATGCCGATGTCGTACGTCCAACTGGCGTAGACATTAAGCGCATCGGGCGTTTGCATAAAATAGGCTCGGCGCTGCAGGATGGGATCGCCGGTTTGCCGGACGATGCGGGCGAGGTCCTGCGGGCTGCGGTACAAATAGATTTGGATGGGCTCCGTGCCGGGCTCGCAGCCCAATTTGTGAAATACATCCGTCCGCAACGCGACGACGTCTTCGATCAACGGGTGAGTGGGAGGCAGGTAGAAGTTGGTGTGAAAGACCAATTGCCCTCGTGGCAAGCGGAACGTTTCGGCGGGAGGCAGCTCGGCCGCCGCGTCAAGCCCGTGTTCGCTGAGGTTGGATGATAGCATCGCCCCGGGCCCGCGAAGCGTTGGCTGCAAGCAGCCATTGCAGAGCAAGAGGCTTAGCCCAGCCCCCAGCCAGAGCGTTCTTTTGTTCGATCGCAACATGTCGCATCCCTGCAGTTTTTTCGAGTCTGGCGCTCAGTATAAACGATTCCGCGGAAGTCGCAAAACCCAGTTGTGCGAGTAGTCCACAGGTACGTTTGTAGCGCCACCATCGATTTCACGATTCCCGATTTGGGGTCTTGTCCATAGAGTCAACGCAATCTACGAAGTTCTGGTAAAGGCAACTCGCCGTAATCTGGCCAAAGAGTGCGTTTCATGCACCCTCAATTGTGAGTTGCGGCACTAGCCTCAGCTATTTTTGCATATTTTCGACGCTTCAACCGATTGGTTCTTTCTTTTTTTTTTGTTCGTTATAGTGAGGGTATACCGAACACGGGCGACATTCTTAGCTCGTGATGCAGTAACAAGAATGGCAAGGAGCTTGACTGTGGTGGCAAAGCGGGAAAAGGTTACTTTTGCGACGAACCGGGCCGGCTGGTCGCTTATCGAACTTATCACAGTTCTCTCTGTGGTAGGTCTCATGGGTGCCGTCTCACTCAATGCAATTCAATCAGCCCGGGAATCAGCCCGCTCGCTTCATTGTCAAAACAATTTGCGCCAGATTGGTTTGGCGACCAGCATGTTTGAAGGAGCGCGCGGACACTACCCGACCGGCGGTTGGGGTTGGAACTGGGTGGCCGACTCGGTCACACATCCTCGGTATGGCCAGCCTGGTGGATGGATTTACCAATTGCTTCCCTATCTTGAAGCCAATGCGATTTATGAGCTGCCACGCGTGTCGGGTGAACGAGCCGTCGTCGAGAACAAGATTCACGAATTACTGGCAACCCCTTGTTCCGTCTTTCATTGCCCTAGTCGTGGAAATTTAAAAGTTATTCCTTTTAATTCAGCAAGAACTTCCAATATCGTCAATTTAGATCAAGTGCCAGCGACGGTGGCGTTAACGGATTATGCAGCGAATGCGGGAATGAAACCCGTTTTGAATCGTAGTCCTGCGGGTAGATCGCTAGCCGAAATTGAATCGAATTCTTGGATGCTGCTTTCGGAACGCGAAGGTCTGGTGGTCCAACATAACCGGATTCGAGTTGCGGACGTAACGGCTGGTTTATCGAATGTACTGTGGGTCGGCGAAAAATATGTTGGAATTTCCAACTACGACGTCGATTTGATCGGTGGGAATGACCAAAGCATGTACAGCGGTGAGTGCAGTGACATTATCCGGTTCGCGGGCCACGGCATTCGGCCTGACTGGATGGACCCCGGCGAAATAACGGCCATCGATGGAAATACCATCCGGCAAATCCCTGACATGCAGATGCGATACGCTTTTGGGACACCGCATTTAATGAATATGAATTGTGTCCTTCTGGATGGTTCTGTGCAAAAACTGGACGTCAATATGGATCGACTGGCTTTCTCTCGGATGTCGTTTCGGCACCCGCCGAGATGGTGACGATATGGGGTGTTTTGCGGCAAGTTGTTTGGGTTAATTTTGGAGGAAATTGAAATGCTTTTGGTGAAATCTCTTGCAGTTGTACAGAGACTATCGTCGATCCTAACGCACCACCTGAGGATTGTCTGATTGTGCGTTGTGCTCCCACATAGCCACGCATCATCTGCCACGCATCACTTGCCACGCATCACTTGCCGAGCTTGGGAAGTACCACGTGGTCAATGTCTGATCGTGCGTTGTGCATAGTTTGTCGGCGCAAGATGTCGCGCTGCGGATATGTCGAAAAGCGGAGAGCCTTGAACGGCAATGGTGGGGTTACTGCCTTTCCGTTCAGGGGCTAACCGTTTGACGCCATTCCTAGGAGCGGTTCCTTAGAGCGGTTTGTGTTTTGTCGTAAGATGGAAAGCGATAATGATGCGAATTCGATTGTTGGCGGTTTTTGTCGCGTTCGCAATCGTGTGCGAATGTTCGTGTGGCCCGAATCGTCTGGTGGTTGCTCGCGAGTATCATCACTCGGAACGATTTGTTGTGGAGTCGAGTAATCACGCAGACGACAATTTGACGCGGTGGATGGCGAATTATCTTGCAATTAGCGATTTCGAATGCCGCTATCGACGGTACTCCGTTTCGCAAACTTCTGAACAGCGAACCAATCTATTGAAGGGAAATCCGACCAAAGACGAACGCGGATACTACCTGTTGAACGACGAGTTCCTGAAGTTTCGGCCACGAGACCGCCTGTATTTCCGCAAAGGCCACCATCAAACGGCGGGGGATGGTGGTGGTTTCAAAGATTTACTAATTGCGCATGATGGCTCCGATCACCGGACGTTTGTAGAGGGAGTATACAGTGGCTTGATCAAGCCCGACGCAGACCCTGGAATTCATCTGATGCAGAATCCCTATCACTTGCTATCTGCGGATACGGACTTGGAGCGATTGTACAAAGCAGGAGCGATTATCTTGGAGACCGACCTTGTCTACAGTGCAAAGGCTCAAGCGTACGGCTTGCCAACACCAGGCGAGAATCGTCCGCCGAAATTCAATCAGATAAAGTTTCATTTGTCCCCTGAGCACGGGTATATGCCAAAAAGGATCGAAGTGATTCATGAATCTGATTTGGCACATACAACGTATGAGATAGAGTCGTTCCAAGAACTTGACGGGATTTGGTTTCCAGTCAGCGCGAAATGCACGTTTACGGCGGGCGGAGGAAGACAGCACAGCAGCATTGCCGTGCTGGAAGTTGACGTTCCAACTCTGAAGCTGAATCAAGGGCTGAAGCCTGCTGACTTTCGTTTTGAGTTTCCAACCGGAAGCGCATACACGAACATTTCATCGGGGGAAAAAGTCATTGGGGAAGAATATAAACGGCGGCAGAAGTTGTCGGTGGCAGCCGTTCAAGAAAAGCTTGAACCGCCTAAATCGAGTCGTTGGATTTGGCTGCTTTGTTTGGCAGTTGTCGGTTGTTTGGTTCTTTGGAGCCTGTTTCGGCGATTTTCTGGAGCCGTAATGGTTGTCCTTGCGGTGTCTTTCTTAGGTTGCTCGGGTTATGGTACCACAGCAAACGACAAAAAAGACCGAGTTAAGATGGATCAATTAGTAGAAATCACGAATCCCATGATTCATACAAAGATTTCTGCTGACGTTGGTGGTAATTTTCAGCAAGAATTTGAACTTCGGAATAAATCAAATTCACCGGTTCGTGTCGTTGACCTAGAATCAAACTGTAGTTGTTTGTCGGCCCGTTTGGATAGCGCCGAGATTCCGCCACTTGGTGTCGGCAGGTTAGTTCTAACTGCGCAGGTACAGGGTGGAATCAAGGCTGAAGCGCTCACCGCCCGTTTCAATGTGACAGATGATGTTGAATCTAGTTCGCATTCCGTAATTTGGACCATTGACCGTGCCGCAAATTGGCGACCGATTGTTACGCTCTTTCCATTGCAAACAATGGTTGGAAAGCAAACAACCGTCGGTCCTTTCTATTTTGAAATCGGCGAAGAGATTGAAAGTCCGGAACTGACGATCGAAGATGAGGATGGACTATTTCAGCTTGCGGGTGATGTGCGTATCATCACGGATTCCGAACTAAAACGAAGGCGCATTGAATTTGAGTTAACAACGACGCCTAGGGCTGTCTGTCAAAATGAAAGGTATATGATAAGGGTAAAGATCAGGGGCGGTGAACCGTCCTATTACCTTTTGGTTGCCGATATGCAAGTTTCGGAGAGGGCCTACTTTGAAACGGCCGTAGTACGCTTCGACGAGGCCGAAAAGGAGGTTGTTTTACGTTGTGCGTTCGAACCTTCGGAGCTTTCCGTCGCTGTAATACCTCCGTGTTACGATGTTGAGTGGCGTTGGGACGGACACGAGCAAGCGGTTCGACTTGTTATTCGGGAAAACGACTACCAAACGACCACGGTTAAAGACATTGCGGAATTGACCGTGACCAGCAAGTCTGCCGAAGGCGAAGAAGTTAAATCCAAATGCATATTGGTCAAGCCGTCAGCGTCACCCTAGCTAGTGCTTTGTCGAACTTTGATTTATGGGCAGCCGCGCTTTCCAAAGCGTGGTTCGACACTGGTCATCTGCGTTGTGGTAAAGCCTTTCCCAAAAGGGGGCCGACTTTCTCCAGCGATGCGGTGAAAAATCGACACATTTGACCTCACGTCCAAACGGTCAGTCTCGGGTCAACCCCTTTTTGGGATAGTCTTTAAGAAGTTGCCGACTGATGGCATTGCCGATTTTCCGATCGAAATCTCTGTAACCATGCCATACAACGTCTCCCGCTGGCACCGCGTCACTCCGACGAAGGGAGTGTGAAACCCAGCTCAAATGCAGCTACCCAAGTCGCCGCTGATCGGTACAATACGCCAAGGGCGGGTGCCAAGGACCAGGGAGAGAGAGATTCGCATGACAAAGCACATATTTGTGACCGGTGGGGTCGTCAGTTCGCTGGGCAAAGGCCTCACCAGTGCCTCGATCGGAATGCTTTTGGAGCGCCGTGGCCTTCGCGTGCGCATGCAGAAGCTGGACCCGTACATCAACGTCGATCCGGGAACCATGAGCCCGTACCAACACGGCGAAGTGTACGTTCTGGACGATGGTAGCGAAACGGATCTGGACTTGGGGCACTACGAACGGTTCACTAATAGCCCGTTGACCCGACACTCCAATTACACCACCGGGCAGATTTATTTGTCGGTGATCGAAAAGGAACGCCGCGGCGAATTTCTGGGGAAGACCGTGCAAGTCATTCCTCACATCACCAACGAAATCAAGAAGTGTATTTCGACGTTGGTCAGCGACGATGTGGATGTGGTGATCACAGAAATCGGCGGTACGGTCGGCGACATTGAAAGCCTGCCTTTCTTGGAAGCCATTCGGCAATTTTCGTTGGATGTCGGCAAAGAGAACTGCTTGTACTTGCATCTGACTTTGGTGCCGTACCTCAAAGCGGCCGGAGAAATGAAGACCAAGCCCACGCAACACTCGGTGGGTTTGCTGCGGCAAATCGGTATTCAACCCGACGTGTTGGTCTGCCGAACCGAACGCGAGCTGAGCCGCGATGATCGAGAGAAGATCGCTCTGTTTTGCAACGTCCCAGTGCAAGCCGTGATTGAAGAGCGCGACACGGACTTTTCGATCTACGAGGTCCCGATGACGTTGGTCGATCATCAACTGGACCAATGGATTGTCAAGCGTCTGAACTTGCCAGCCAAGGCCATGGATTTGTCCGATTGGCAGCGATTGTTGCATCGCTTGCGCAACCCCGAAGTCGAGATCAATATCGCCGTCGTCGGAAAGTACGCCGAGCATCGTGACGCCTACAAGTCCATCTACGAAGCGATCGATCACGCGGGGATGCAGCTGGGGGCTCGCGTGCGAGTGACTCGGTTGCAAAGCGAACAACTAGAGACCGAAGGACCGGAACGTTTGCTCGCCGGTTGTGATGGCATCTTGGTGCCGGGCGGCTTTGGGGAGCGCGGAGTGGAAGGCAAGGTGCAAGCGATTCGTTGGGCTCGCGAGCGAGGCCTGCCGTTCTTGGGCATTTGTTTGGGAATGCAGTGCGCCGCGATCGAGTTCGGACGAAACGTCGTGGGCCTTGATACATGCGGCTCCACCGAGTTCGACAAAGACGTCACGCATCCAGTCATCTGTTTGCTGAACGAACAAAAAGAAGTGACTCAAAAAGGCGGCACGATGCGGTTGGGTGCCATGCCCTGTGCTCTGGATTTGTCCAGCAAGGCGGCGGCCTGTTATGAAACAGGAACCATCAGTGAGCGGCACCGACATCGCTACGAATTCAACAACATGTATCGACAACAATTCGAGGCTCACGGCATGCGATTTTCGGGCACCAGCCCCGATGGCAAGCTGGTCGAGATCTTGGAGATTGACTCGCACCCCTGGTTCGTCGGTGTCCAGTTCCATCCCGAGTTCAAATCGAAACCAACTCAGCCGCACCCGTTGTTCTGCGGATTTGTCGAGGCCGCAGTCCAGCGTCGCCGCCGCCGTCGCGAGCAAAATCAAGAAGGTACGTTCAGTCCGCCGGCCGCCGAGAGCTTTTCGTAAGCGATTTTCTGCCCGCCATTTTCCGCCCGCCATTTTGTAACGCCAATTTTCCGCCCGTAGAGGTTGGATTCGTAGCTTTGGCGATGCAGCCGCTCGCGATCCAAACGCGGGCCGCCGCAAATTTGGCGGTTGGAACGGTTTTTAACGCCCGATTGAAATTCGCCAAATCTGCTCTGGCCACGCGGTTACCCAACGCGGCTTGTTCCGCTTGTGAACGGTTGCTTGGCGATTTGACGCGCGACCGGGCTTCAATTACGATCAGGCCGAACGGTTTCAGGTCTCGACGGGAGTATTTTGCCGATGGTTTCGATCACAAAAAGAGTTGCGGCGCGGACGAGTTGGGTCTGCTTGATGTTGGGGTTTGTCAGTGTTTTGGCACAAGCCTCTGCCCAAGTGAAGTTGGAAGAAGGCGAGCAAGTCAAAGTCTACGCGGTTGGGGATTGGCGCGACGGTGTGGTCGTGGGCCAACAGGGCGCGAAATATGGCGTTGAATTCGAGTTTGCCGGCGGCTCGCAGAGGGGCATGTTCGACCGCAAAGCCATTCGGCTCCTGTGTGAGACCGAAGCCATGGATTTTACACGAACGTGGGCCAGCGAATCGGGAACATTCAAAGTGGACGCGGCCCTAAAAGCGATCCAAGGTGACAAAGTCGTCCTGATCAAGATCGACCTGGATGAGATCACCGTCCCCTTGGCCAGCTTGAGCAAAAAAGACGTGGCTTACGTTGGCAAGCTCCAGAAATTTCGCGAGGCCGCGATCGTCCGGGGCGAACTGCCGGCCGAGACCCCTCTATTGCCCGAAGTCGAGTTGTTTTCCGATGACTTTGGCAATATGTCCATGGTGATGTTTGGCGAAGGCAAGATCGCACCGTTGGGAACGCCACCGTCTTTTCTGTCGACGTTCACGCAGTCGGGAGCCGGCTTCAAGTTGACCCGCAAGCGGCAAGAGTTGGTCGCCATCATTCCGGTGGGTGGGCCCGAACAATTGGTCTTGGCCGCCGTTCGCGAAGACAATTTTTTCAATAACGGCGTTCGGTTCCCCAGCCAACTGTATTGGGCTTCCTTGAAGCAAAAAAAGATCATCGACACGGTCTTTGTGACATCGGAAGATTATGTTTTGGACTACGATCCCCGTTCGAAATGGATGATTTCGTACAGCAAGGGAGAACGGCACGGCTTCGACGATACGGGAGTCATGACGGCTTGGCGGATGAACCCGGGGGACTCGAAAGCAGAGCCGCTGGTTCGTTGGAATGCCGGCTTGCGTTGGCGGGGGCGGTGGTCGTATTACGCCAAAGTGATCAACGATCGGGTGATCTTGGCGAAAACCGATCGACAAACCTACACGGCGTGGGACTTGGTCGACAAAAAAGTGCTGTACACCATCAAGGCGCGGAGTTTTTTCGACGCACAGGTCGTCTTGACCAAGGACCGACAGCACTTGATCATTCCCGAAGACGGTTTTGTGACGGTCATCAAAGCAGATACCGGCGAGTTGGCGTTTCAACTCAAGGCGCCCAGTTCGGTGTCGGGTGTTAACGTCAACGATGCGGGCACCAAGATCGCCGCACTCACACGGGATCGACTCTATGTTTGGGAGCTGGATGGCGAGGATCATCGGCCCATCTCGTACGACGCACCGCTGATCGGCAACCCTTTTTCGGCGCGTATGGATTGGTTGGACGACGACCATGTTCTCGTCCAGGGATTTTTGTCGCAGATCTTGTTTCGTTTGTCGCTGGAACTGCCGATCTGGAGCTACGAAATGGATGTCTGGCAGAGGAGTTTGAACGACGATCCGTTGCGAAGCATGGTTTTGAATGGACATTTTTTTTACACCGCTCAACCCGACGTCTTTGGGGGGGCGTTGGCCGTAGGTGCGGTGAAGTTGCCCGGACCAGCGGTGCAAGAGGTGACGGCCAAGGTCGAGAAAGAGACGCTATACGCGTTGAGGCCGGGAATTCGAGTCGCCATCGGCAAGTTGAATGTTTCCGACCCCACGGCCGTTCGGCAGTGGCTCGAGCAAAAGATCCAATCCAATGGTTGGGTGCTGGCGGATCAAGCGGAGATCGTCATCAATTGCGAGATGGGGCAACATCCCGCACGAACCGAAACCTATGGCTCCATGAGAGGGCAAGGAGGGAATACCAGCGTCACTTATTCGCCCTACTACTCCAATATTGAAATTCGCCAAGATAAACGGGTGTTGTGGCAGAGCGGGACATCGACCGGCGCGCCGATGGTTGTCAACGGTGACGACATCCAAGGGCAAGTCAGTCGGATGCAGGTTCCCCAGCTGCAGTTCTACGAAACGGTCGAGCTACCCGACCGGATTATTGGCAACAAGTACGGCAATGGATTTGGTCGCTCGATGTTTGGGCTGCGGGGCATTGAAGTGAAGTCGACGGTGCCGGTTGGCCGAGCCGACAGCCCCGAGGAAGCGGAGCGATTGGCGGGCGAAGAGGCGAACAAAGCCCAAGAGCAACGAAAAAACGCTGGACAGACACAAGGATTTAACTCCGGGTCCTTCGGGTCCGGAGAATGACAAGCCATATCCAAAAATCGTCCAAAACCGTAGACTGAAGAACGAGTCCCTGGTGCTGGATTTGTCTACCTGCTACCAGTGGTGGATGGTTTTTTAGGAGTTGGTTTGATGTCCGTGATGGATTCGCATGTTTTGATTCAGTTGCCTGATGGAACCGCCAAACAATTCCCGGCCGGTGCGACCTGCCGCGATGTGGCGGCTGGAATTGGTGCTGGTTTGTTAAAGGCCGCTGTGGCGGCGGTGGTCGACGGCGTGGTGGTCGGGTTGGATTATGTCTTGCCGCTGGGGCAACCGGTGGCGCTGCAAATCTTGACAAAAAAAGACCCGGCAGCGCTGGGGGTTCTGCGTCACAGTTGCGCTCACGTGATGGCGAGGGCGATCATGCGTCTGCGTCCCGGCACCAAGTTGGCATTTGGGCCCACCATCGAAGGCGGCTTCTATTACGACTTCGAACTCCAACGACCCATTTCCGAAGACGACTTTCCGGCCATCGAACAAGAGATGCGGAAGCTGATCAACCTGGATGAACCCTTCGAGCGAGTGGAACGTTCGCTGGAGGAAGCGATCACGTTGTGCGATCAATTGGAGCAACCGCTCAAGGTCGAGCACTTGCAATCCGGGTTAGCCGAACACGAACACGTTTCGTTTTATCGTCAGGGCGAATTTGTGGATCTGTGCCGTGGTCCACACATCCCGTCACCCAAGTGGATTGGCGCGTACAAGTTGTTGAGTATCGCGGGCGCGTATTGGAAAGGCGATCAATCGCGCCAAGTCTTGCAACGAGTTTACGCCACCGCCTTTTTTAGCCAAGAAGAATTGGACGCGCATCTGCAACGGATCGACGAGGCCAAACGTCGGGACCATCGCGTGCTGGGGCGGCAGTTGGGACTGTTTCACATCGACGACATGGTCGGTCAAGGTTTGATTCTCTGGACGCCCAAAGGCGCGATCGTGCGACAAGAATTGCAAGACTTTATCTCGCAACACTTGAAGCGGCAGGGCTACAGCCAAGTGTTCACGCCGCATGTGGGCAAACTGGATCTGTATCGCACCAGCGGTCACTTCCCGTACTATCAAGACAGCCAATACCCGCCGCTGATCGATCGCGACCAATTGAAGGCCTTGGCCGACGATGGCTGCGACTGCGCGAAGTTGGCCGACATGATGAAGTCCGGCAACATCGATGGCTACTTGCTCAAACCGATGAATTGCCCGCACCATATCAAGATTTACCAATCGCAGCCGCACAGTTATCGCGATTTGCCGGTGCGCTTGGCGGAGTTCGGTACGGTTTATCGCTTCGAACAATCGGGTGAATTGGGCGGATTGACTCGCGTGCGAGGTTTTACTCAAGACGACGCGCATCTATTTGTTAGGCCCGATCAATTGGCCGACGAGATTCGCGGTTGCTTGGAGTTGGTCAAAATCGTATTCGCGGCGATGGGGATGGAGGACTATCATGTTCGCGTGGGTTTGCGCGATCCGGAGAGTGACAAGTACGTCGGCAGCGACGAGAATTGGCAACAAGCGGAAGAGGCTTGTCGGCAAGCGGCCGCGACGCTGGGCAAACCCTTCACGGAAGAAAAAGGCGAAGCGGCGTTTTACGGGCCCAAGATCGACTTTGTGGTGCGCGACTGCATCGGTCGGCATTGGCAATTGGGAACGGTCCAAGTGGACTACAACTTGCCAGAGCGTTTTGATCTGACTTATACCGGCAGCGACAACAAACCACATCGTCCGATCATGGTCCATCGCGCTCCGTTTGGTTCTTTGGAGCGGTTTGTGGGTGTGTTGATCGAACACTTTGCCGGCGTGTTCCCGTTATGGTTGGCACCGGAACAAATCCGCTTGTTGACCGTGAGTGAAAAGACGGTCGAATACGCGCAAGCCGTAGAAGCCAAGTTCAAGGCGGCTGGGTTGCGGGTACAAGGCGACTACCGCGGAGAAAAACTGGGCGGCAAGATTCGCGATGGCCAATTGGAAAAAGTCCCCTACATGGTGGTCGTGGGGCCACGCGATGCGGAGGCTGGTACGGTCAGCGTTCGTGATCGACACGAAGGCGATTTGGGCGCGATGACCATCGACGAAGCCTTGCAACGATTCACGGACGAAATTCGCGAGAAGCGCGTGCGGCAAGTCGCGCAGTTGGCGCCACCGGTCGAGAGCGCGGTCGTGGGTCACGAGTATTGAGGTGGTCATGACCAAAGTCGTGGTGGTGGTGACGGGCGGAATCGCGGCTTACAAAGCCGCTGCGTTGGTGTCGCTATTGGTCCAGAACGGGTGGGATGTCCGGGTCGTGATGACCGCAGCGGCGCAGCAAATGGTGGCCCCTGCGACCTTCGCGGCCCTGTCGGCCAAACCCGTGGTCACCGAAATGTTCGACCCGGCGTTTCCATTGGGCCCACATATCGAATTGGCGCGCTGGGCCGAGTTATTGGTGGTGGCTCCGGCGACCGCCAATTGGATCGCAAAAGCCGCGCACGGTATGGCGGATGATTTGGCCAGCCTGTTGTACGTCGCTTTCCCGGGCTCGACGTTGGTCGCGCCCGCCATGAACAGCGAGATGTGGCAGCATGTCAGCGTGCAGCGCAACGTTCGCCAATTGCAAGCAGACGGGGTTCATTTTGTCGGTCCGGAACACGGCTGGCAGGCTTGCCGCACGAGCGGTGACGGTCGAATGAGCGAACCGCCGGAGATCTGGGCTCGGCTGCAGAGTTTGAGCGTTGCCCGGTGAGCTCCACACACGATGCACCGCCAAATCCACCCGGCAACGAGCCACCGCTGGTCTCATGGTGGTGGCGGGGCTGTTATGTGGTGTTGGGTGTGTTGTTTTTGGCCATAGGATTCTTGGGCGCGTATTTGCCCGTGTTACCGACGACACCCTTCCTCTTATTGGCAACTTATTTCTTGGCGCGGTCTTGGCCCGCATTGAATCGACGAGTCCATCGGTTGCCGGTATTCGGGACGTACTTGCGGGAATGGGATGAACATCGGGGGGTCCGGCTGGAAATCAAATGGTGGGCGTCGGGAGTGGCGCTCGTCTCGGCTGGCGGTGGGCTGTGGTTTGGCGGAGCAGCGGGATGGGTCCAGGGCTTGGTCGCGGGTCTCGTGATCGCCGGATTGGTCGTCGTTTGGTCTTTGCCGACGATTCACACCGCTGGCAAAAAACGATAGCACTCGGCCCAGAAATGAGGTCTTTTCGCGCCTGACAGAACGGGGGCGTCCGGTTGAGGAAAAGCAGTCAATTTGGTACATTGCAGCGTGGCAAAAATCGCGAAAAACAGCCCGTTTTTCGGCTGTTTCTATTTACTTGAAGGGCCCTGGCCTTGTCGAACGAAGAATCCAACTCCAAACACTCCGCCGCGGATGGCTTGATCGTTCCTCAACCAATTCACGAGGAATTAAAAGACAGCTATTTGGTATACGCGATGAGCGTGATCGTCAGCCGAGCGTTGCCGGATGTGCGGGACGGTTTGAAGCCTTCGCAACGCCGCATTCTAGTCGCCATGAACGACCTGAACTTGACTCCGGGTGCCAAGCGGGTCAAGTGCGCGAAAATCTCCGGTGATACCTCGGGCAATTACCATCCCCACGGTGAAGCGGTGATCTATCCGACGTTGGTCCGCATGGCTCAGGAATGGAACATGCGGTACCTGTTGGTGGACAAACAAGGGAACTTCGGTTCGATCGCTGGGTTGCCTCCGGCGGCGATGCGGTACACGGAAGCTCGGATGTCGCCGTTTGCGGCAATGATGCTCGAAGACCTGAAGTTGGCGACGGTCGATTACGTTCCTACGTACGACGAGGTTCGCACAGAGCCGACGGTGCTGCCGAGCAAGCTGCCGAATCTGTTGGTCAACGGATCGTCGGGAATTGCGGTCAGCATGGCGACCAGCATCCCGCCGCACAATTTGGGCGAAGTTTGTGATGCCTTGTTGTTGGTGATCGACAATCCGGCCGTTTCGATCTTGGAAATCATGCGGGTGCTTCCAGGGCCGGACTTCCCAACGGGTGGGATCATTTGCGGTCGCAGTGGCATTCACCGGGCATATCACACCGGTCGTAGCAGCATCGTTGTTCGCTCGCATTGCACGATCGAAGAGTACAAGAAGAACCGCTATCGGATCGTGGTCAACGACATCCCTTATCAATTGAGTCGCGATTCGGTCGTCGAAAAGATCGCGGCATTGGTCAAGACGGACCGGATCAAGGGCATCTCGGCAATCAAAGACCTGAGCGACCTGAACGATCCCGTGAAGCTGTGGATCGAGCTGAAGTCCGACGTGGACCCGGAAGTGATCCTGAATCAACTGTATCAGTTCTCGCCGTTGCAATCGACCTATTCGATGATCTTTCTCGCCTTGGTCGATGGCAAGCCGCGCGAGCTAACGATCAAGAATATGTTGGAAGAGTTCTTGCGGCATCGCATGGAAGTGATCCGCCGCCGCACGAACTTCTTGTTGATACGTGCTCGGCGCCGCAAGCACACCGTGGAAGGTTTGCTGTTGGCGATGGCGGACTTGGACCAAATCATCGCGATCATTCGCAAGTCGAAGACCCAGGCGGAAGCCAAAGAGCGATTGATGGGCGTCGAGTGTCCCGCATCGATGTTGGGCCGAGCCTTGGGAGACGAAGGCTTTTCGGCCTTCCAGCAAGAGCGGGGCGTGTCCGACGTTTACTTTTTGACCGGCGTGCAGGCAGATGCGATTCTGCGCATGACCTTGGGCCAATTGGTCAATTTGGAACAAGAGAAGCTGGCGGACGAATTCAAGGCCCTGCTGGCGGAGATTTTGGAATACTTGCGAATCTTGTCCGACGAAAAAATCATGATGGGCATGATCCGCGACGACCTGTTGGAAATCCGTCACAAGTACGCTGACAAACGCCGCACCGAAATTTCGGGCGAAGAGATCAACAACATCGGGATCGAAGACCTGATCACCGAAGAGAACATGGTGGTCTCGATCACGCATCGCGGCTACATCAAGCGCACGCCCAGCAGTGTGTACCGCGCTCAGCGTCGCGGCGGCAAAGGCATCAAAGGTGCTAAGGCCGAGGACGAAGATCCGATTCGGCATCTGTTTGTCGCCAGCACCCACGACTATTTGCTGTTCTTCACCACGCGAGGCAAGGTTTATTGGCTCAAGGTTTATGAACTGCCGGAATTGGACCGCGAGCGCAAGGGACGCGCTTTAGTCAACTTGCTCGAGTTGGCTGAAGGCGAACAAGTCGCGGATTGCCGTGCGATACGCAACTTCGATCTGCCCGAGCACTATTTGGTGATGGCGACCAAAAAAGGCTTGGTCAAGAAAACCGAACTCAAAGCCTACAGTCGACCGAAGAAAGGTGGCATCATCGCCATCAAACTGCGCGAAGATGACGAACTGATCGATATCGCCGTTTGCAAAACGGGCGACGAACTGTTGCTGGCCACTCAGAAGGGGATGGCGATTCGTTTCTCGCAGGCGGACGCTCGGCCCATGGGCCGCAACACCAGCGGCGTGAAGGGAATCACCTTGACCAAGGGCGACGTGTTGGTCGGCATGGTGGTGACTGACCCCGCAGCGACGCTCTTGACCGTCTGCGAAAACGGCTACGGCAAACGCACGTTATTCGGACCCAATTCACCACCACCGGATCAAGAGTTGCCGGAAGAAGGCGAAGAGCAGGAAGGGTCCGAACCGGTCGCCGAAACGAACGAAGTCGTCGAAGCGCCCGAAACTTCCGACGAGGAAGGCGAAGAAGAAAACGGCAGTAGCGCGACCCGATACCGCGTGCAACGCCGAGGTGGCAAGGGTGTCCGCGACATCAAGGCCACCGAACGCAACGGCCGCGTGATCGCTATTGTCTCGGTGACCGATGCCGATGAAATCTTGATGATGACCACACGCGGGAAAATCCAACGGATGGAGGCCAAGGAAATCAACACGATTGGCCGCAATACTCAGGGCGTTCGCATCATGCGGATGGATGAAGCGGACTCGTTGGCAGCTGTTGTGCGAGTGGCCAAGGAAGACGATGAACAAACCGAAGGTGAACCAGTGATCGGAGGTCCCGTCATCGGCGAGGCCGTGATCGGAACCGAACCGCGCAGCGTGCCGGCCGACTTCGATGCCGACATGTCCGAGTTGGCCGATGATCAATCCTCGGAGGATGAAGACGGAGACTCGCAGATCGACTCGGATGAGGAAGACTTCGAGCAATAGTCACCAACACGACGGGGTTCACCAAACGACGTCGAAAAAAATCGGCTGGCTCAAAGCCAGCCGATTTTTTTATGTGCCAAACCGACATGGACGTCGTTGACTACTGGTCGTTGACTACTGGTCGCTGGCCGGTCGTTGGGCTCGCTTGGGCCGGTTATCTTCTCGGTTGCCGCCGAAACCACCTCGTCCACCACCCGGACCACCTCGTCCGGCTCCGCCACCACCCGGACCACCTTGTCGGCCTGGTCCGCCAGCTCCCGGTCCACCGCCGCCGCCCGGACGACCACCCTGTCCACCGAAACCGGGTCCACCTGGTCCAGCTTGATCGGCCGGTGCTTCAGCGACGCGATTATCTTCGGCATTGACCGTTTGTCCCATGTCCCGGACGCAGTAGAGTCGCTTGTCGCTGCGAAAGACAAGCTGACCTTGGCTGGCGGCTGGGGTGCCACCGAAAGTCTCGGGATCGTTGGTCACGCGGTTCGCGCTGAGTTGTTCGGCTTGTTCACCGAGTGAGAAGACGAACATCTGGCCAACGCCATTGATGTAATAGAGGTGTCCGCCCGCGATGATTGGCGAAGGGTAGTCCAACGAACCCATCATGCCGCCGCCACGTTGAGCCACGCCTTCCAAGCGATCTTGCGAACTCCGTTCACCGGTTTTCGGATCGATCGTGTTCAGCATGCCGTTGGCGAACAAGTACAACTTCCCGTCGTACATGATGGGCGACCCGAAGCGATCGGTATCGCGGCCCTTCCAGACCACATTCGATTCGGTAACCTCCCCTTTGCCACCAACTTTGACGGCGGCGCTTCCACCACCGCGACCGGTAAAACTAAAAGCCACGCCATCGTTGATGATCACGCTGGAGTTGGCTTGTTCGGCACCGTTCACTTCCGCGAACCATCGCAACTTTCCAGTGGCCGGGTCCAAGCCCCAGACTTCTTTGGGCACACCCAAAACCATTTCCTTGGCCCCACCTTCGACCGACACGAAAGTCGGTGTACCCCAAGCTCCGTCCAATGCCGCAGCTTCTTGACGCCATACTTCTTTGCCGGTAGCGGCGTCGAACCCAATGATCGATTGACTTTCGGCGGCAGCCACCACAATCAACAATCCGTCGTGCAACACGGGGCTAGCCGAAGAACCCCAGGCCCACGGATCTGATTCGGTGCCCACGGTGGCTTGCCATTTTTGTTCGCCGTCCAGATCAAATGCGTACACTCCGCCCTTGCCGAAGAACGCGTAGACATGCTTGCCATCGGAAACCGGAGTGTGCGAAGCGTAGCCATGGGCCGGCACGCCGGCGCCCGTGTAAGGGTCATCCGGCGTGGTCGCCGGAATGTCTTTTTGCCACAACTTAGCGCCAGATTGCAAGTCGACACACACGAGATGCCGGACCAAGTTCTTGATGTCACCCGGGTTTGCGCGATCGAGTCCATAACCGGAATAACACGTGACAAAGACTTTTGACCCGACGACGATGGGACTTGAGACTCCGCTGCCAGGCAGATCCAACTTCCAAGCGATATTGGCGTTGGGCGACCATTGGGTCGGAAACGAAGTCGCTTCTTGGCTGATCCCCGATCCATCGGGACCTCGGAAGCGCGACCAATCATCAGCAACGGTCCAATCGCTTGTACACAACACCACCACGGTCAAGAGACCGAGTTGTTTCATCAATGCAAGTCGTTTCATCACAACACCTGTGGGGTAGAGAGCTCCGAAGTCGTTGCCGCGAGAATTCGTTGCACTAGAGGAGCCGGGCGCCTTGATCCTACGGGTGACGCCTTCGCCCAACAAGTCAGGGAGTAGCAACATCTCTGCCGGACGGGCTGGTTAGATACAAACTGAAACAAAGCTCGATATCGGTAGCGGAACTCGCAAGACTTCCGCTACGAGTCGTTGGGGCTTTACCCACGACATGAATCTCTCGCGTCGGTGAGTACCGTGAATGGAGTTGGCATCGCTCGGACTTTCCGGCATGCCAACAAAAAACCCGCCGCACCGAAAGGTCCGGTGGGCGGGGTCGCGCTGGAGAAATAATTACCTGGGGCGTTACGGCTTATTCGGCCGGGGTATAGCCAGCCAAGTGGGTGTTGGTCTCAGCGAACTCGACCAACTTGGCCTTGTAATCGACGTCCGGGGAAACTCGGAAACTGCATTTCCGGGCCTGAATGTCGGTGTTGATATCGGTGGTGGTTTCAATCTTCTCCAGATCGCGTCGGACCGACGCGGCACAGCCGCCTCAGGTCATGTTTGGAACGTTGAGAGACACCATGACATACTTTGAGGTATCAGCAGCTGGTTGGCTGGTTGACTTTCCGTCCTCATTTGGGACGGTCGCGGACGCAGTTGCGGCTTTATCGCCAGTTTTCTTTTCAATCGGGGGTATCTTGCCGCTTCCGCACCCAATCAGGGCGGAAACCAGGCTGACGCAAATCAGCCAATGAATCGCTTGTCGCATAGGACATTTCCTTTCGTACACACTAATTTGAAACATTCACCACAGACAGCCACAGCCCGTGCCGGTCAGCTCCAGCTTTCCCCGACAATTCACAGCGACGGCCGCCTACGCCCTTATGGTCGAATATTGGCGGCCATTCGTCAAGTCAAAATGGAATTTCTCCCATAATTCAGCAAGTTTTTAGTCCGAACCCGGCGTCCAGTGCCAAGAAGCGGGGTAAATCACGTCATTTCGGTGTTACAGTAGCGGAGTTCGCCAAAACCTTCGGCGTTACCGCAACGAACTCCGCCATGACTTTCGGCTCGTCCGTAGCGAAAGTCGCCAAGACTTTCGGCGTTTGAGTTTGGTATGCTGGGCAAAAGGCCGGTCGAGCGGCCAGCCTGCCACAGACATTTTTCAATCTCGTTGTCAGAAAGTCCCCCGTGTCGCTGGACGAAACTGCTCAAGAATACTTGCGGGAAGCCATTCGGCTGTCCATCGAAAACGTGGAGTCCGGCCGCGGGGGTCCGTTTGGGGCGGTGGTGGTTTACCAAGGCGAAATCATTGGACGAGGAACCAATCTGGTGACCGCAACGAACGACCCGACGGCCCACGCCGAGGTGGTCGCGATTCGAAGCGCCTGCCAACATCGCCGCAGCTTTTCATTGGAACATTGTGAGATCTACACCAGCTGCGAGCCCTGTCCATTGTGCCTCGCAGCGATCTATTGGTCGCGAATGGCAAAGATTGTTTTTGCGGCCACCTGTGACGATGCAGCGGCAGCCGGGTTTGATGATCGCGTGTTCTATGAAGAATTGGCCAAGCCGATCAGCGCTCGACAAATCCCGGCGACACACGCGCTCCGCGACGAAGCGGTACTGGCCTTTGACACTTGGCGTCAAAACACCCACCGAATTGAATACTAAACTCCAACGGATTAAACAGCGTCGCCGACGTGGGGGACTTTGTCGAAGGTATCGGGGCCGAAGTAACGCAAGCCGACCAACGGTTCGCTGCCGGTATTGCAGATTTCAACGCCTGCGGTCGCGGCTTCGTGAGTGATGAAGACCTCGTCTTCCGTCAAGGCTCCGAAGCGGATCATGGCCGGCGTTTGCAGATTCAATCGGCCCATCGTTCCTTTACCTTGAACGGTCAACCATCCACTGGCTCCTGGATCGCGCAGTACACAACGAGCGCCCGGCTGTAGGGTTAGTTCTTTGGCGCTGAACAATTGTTCGCCGTCCACCAGACCGTACACGACCCAGCGGTCTTCCCAGCCCGTTCCCGAGTCCGCCAGCAGCGGTTCTAGAAAATTGTTGGCTTTGAAGTTCGGATCAACGTTCTTTTCCCAGTCCAATTGCCCGACGATGAAATCCAAATCCTGATGTTTGTCAGCGGGCATGTCTTTGACCAACAAGCTCCACGGCACTTCGCGTCCTTCGACCAAACTTTGATACATGCCGAACACATCGCTGCCCCATTGAGGTTCGTAGGTGCACAGGGAACCAGGCGCGTGCAACACGCCCGGCGGGATCAGCCACCCGGTACCACGTTGCAATCGATAGGCTTTGGAAAGATCCAGGATGCCATTGTCGCCCCGGTGCCAATTTTCCAAGCAACGCCGCAATTGTTGCTTTGTTGTGCCGGGTTCGAGTCCCATGAAGGTGTACGGAAAGTTGTTGTCGCAATTGTTGTATTGGGGCGGGAAGTAATAACTTTCCGGTTTGCCTTCTTGGCCGACCAGTTTGGCGTCTTTGAAACTTTGGTGCATGTGATGCGGGATCGGGCCCATGTTGTCAAAGAACTTCGAATAAACCGGCCAACGGTTGTACTTCCCGAACATCTTCGAGCCAATGATTCGCGTGCCCGCTTCGGCGATGGCGTCCTTCAGTTGAAACTGTCGGCCTTCGAACAGACAGAAACTCTGGCCTTCGTGCCAGACCCGTCCACCGTTCGCAGCATCGGTCGTGCTACCAAACCAACGTTCGTCGATACCGCCGCGTTCGGCCCCATACGAATAGTAGTCGGAGGGATGCAGCTTGATTCGCTTGCCGGGGTGCAGGAAACTGCGGGGGACCCAAGTCGGCGTGAGGCGCAACAAGCCACCACCCGCGTCCAGGGCCAAGTTCAGATCCTTGGCCACATTGTCCCGCTTGAGCAGCACTTGATTATCGATTTCACCGCGTTTGGCAGTCATTATTCCACTCCGACGATTCGCCTCGACAAAGCGGAACGACCGCTCTTGAAACTAAAAAAACACAGTAGCGACTGGGAGCTACCTTCGCAAGCCACCGCCAGTGTATTTTGTGTCCACCTCAAAGTGGGTTGCCAGTCCCCTGGCAGCCAAGCTCCAGGAGCGATCGAGGCGCTCGCTCTACGGTCTCTGTCGGTTTGCTTTGATCTGGACACGGGGCCGCGATCCTGCTAGATGAGGAAGGCTACATTTCGCCTTGTTCCCTACGACCGTTTCTGTTGGAGTCCCTGATGTTTTTCGAGCCGTCTGTTTGGGACTGGATCCTGGTCGCCACGTCGGGCTACGTCGCGGTCGCGGCTTTGGTCTACATGATGCGCGAGTATCAAAAGAAAATGATCGTCCAGCTCAAGACCACGCTGCTGCGCCGTCAAATGTCCAAAGAATCCAAGCGTCAGGACGCCAACGAGCTCGGAGCTTAGCCTAAGGAAAGTAGTTGTCCCGAAATTAGTTCCCGATATTGAACGTCGCAAAATCCGAAACCTGGACTTCGATGGTTCTGCCAGTACAAAGGCAATTTAGCAAGCGCTGGTGTACCGGCTTTAGCCGGCGGGGCAGCTGAAAACGGCATTTTCACACCTCCCGCCGGCTAAAGCCGGTACACCAGCGCTTGCTAAACCGTGTTTCCTACGACTTCTCGGATCTTCCTGCACACCGGCTAAAGCCGGTACACCAGCGCTTGCCAAATTGCTTTTGTATGGGGCCTAGTTGGAATCTCGGTTCGGCGCATGTTCGAACGAAACGCCAGTGGCTACACTGCTACGGACCAAAATCTGCGGGCAAAACGAGAGGAATCGGGTTCCATGCACGATCAAATAAGTTCAACCAATTGGGTGTCACGATCCGGCATGGCGACATGTCTCGTGATGTTCCTCGGGTTCTTCTTCTTGCTCGCGAACGAGACAGCAAATGCCGCTCCTGCGCCGAGCAACTCATTGTCTTTGTTCAGGCCAAACGGTTCGACTGATTCTGAAGATGGCGCAAAACTCTGGAAGGCGGCCCGCGAAGGAGATTTGGCTGGAGCCCAAGCAGCCTTGGCGGCTGGAGTTGATGTCAACTCGGCGACTCCTTACGGTGCAACAGCGCTCAGTTTCGCGTCGGATCGAGGGCACTTGCCAATTGTGGTCCTCTTATTGGAAGCGGGTGCCAATCCTAATGTCAAAGATACCTTCTATGGCGCCACGCCACTGACCTGGGCCACCTCCAACGAACACTTCGAAGTCCTTTCGGCCCTGCTGTCGGCTGGAGCCGACGGGGCGGATGAAATGTTGCTGCAAGCGATCGCCGCGAACCAGTTTCCCTTGGCTGAGGCCGTCATGAAGTCCGGCAAGGTCACTCCCACGTCGTTGGCCGTGGCAAAACTTCAAGCGGACGCGAAGTACGAAGCACCTTGGAAAGATCTGTTTGGCGACGTCAAGTTGGACGGGGTCTTTGGCGAACTGACGACCGAGCAACATGCGGCCGTCTTGGGGAACTACGAATTGGAAACCAGCTCCTTCAAGTTGGTCTTCAGCGATGTAGAGGGTGTTCTGCATGCCGCGTTTGGCAATGCCCAACCCACACGAGTTTATGTGGTTGATGCCACGACCCTGTTGCATAGCACGTATCGTTTGAGTGTCGAATGGCAGGACGGCAAGGTCACGGCTTTGTCTACGACAATGGGTGGCAATCCCGCCAAGTTTGTCCGACCCGATAGCAAGCCCGCCGCCGAGACTCCCGCACCGACGGTTCCTTCCGAAACCAAACAACCAGAAACCGCTCCCGCTGAGAGTGACACTCAAACGAAAGCAACGTTCCAACCGCATCCCGAAGACGCTCAAGTTTCGTCGGTTCATTGGCCCTCCTTTCGTGGCATCGGATCGCGCGGCATCGCGGATGGTCAATCTCCACCCGTGGAATGGAATGTTGAAGAGAATAAGAACGTCTTGTGGCGAGCTTCGATTGGGGGACTGGGGAACTCTTGCCCAGTGATCTGGGGAGACCGTTTGTTCGTCACCACAGCGATCAGCGAAAACGCCAACACCGATGTGCGGATTGGATTGTACGGCGATGTCGATTCGGTGGAAGACGATAGCGTGTACGAATTCAAAGTGATCTGTCTGCACAAGAAGACGGGCGAGCGATTGTGGGAACGAACGCTGCACTCGAGTCGTCCCGCCGTCAAGCGACACTCGAAGTCCTCGCATGCCAATCCGACGATTGCCACCGATGGGAAAAACCTGGTGGCATTTTTTGGCTCGGAAGGTTTGTATTGTTTGGACCTGGAGGGGAATCAAAAGTGGAAAGTGGACTTGGGGTTCTTGGACAGTGGATGGTTCTTTGATCCCGGTTATCAATGGGGCTTTGGCAGTTCGCCGATCATTTTTGAAGATCGAGTGATCGTGCAATGCGACATTCAAGAAAACTCGTTCGTGGCAGCCTTCGATTTGCAAGATGGAAAAGAAGTTTGGCGAACGTCGCGTGAAGAAATACCCACGTGGCCCACACCGACGGTGCATGTCTTTGGCGATGTCCCGATGTTGCTGACGCATGGCACCAAAGCCGCTCGTGGATACGACGCGCGCGATGGCCAATTGTTGTGGGAGTTGCCCGGCCATTCCGAGATCGTCGTGCCGACGCCGTTTGTGGCTCGCGGATTGATCTTTTTGGCCAGCGGTTACTCGCCCGTGCAACCGATTGTGGCTTTGCGACCCTCGGCTCGCGGTAAAATCGAACTGCAAGCCGTCGCAACACCGGAAACCCCCGCCGAAGGAGCTGACGGTGTCGCAGCAGCTGATGGACCGATCGCATGGAGTGTGCTTCGCGGCGGACCGTACATGCCCACCCCGATCGCTTACGGAGACCATCTCTACATCTGTGCTAACAACGGATTGCTGACGTGTTATGACTTGGTGACCGGTCGCCAAGTCTATCGCGAACGATTGAAGATTGGCGGAACGGCCGCTTTTACAGCATCGCCGATCGCGGCCGATGGGCATTTGTATTTTACGGCCGAAGATGGCCGAGTCGCGGTGGTGAAGGCCGGCGAAGAATTGGAGTTGGTCTCCGTGAACCCCGCCGGGCAAACCGTGATGGCCACGCCGGCGATCTCGGAAGGTGTGTTTTATTTGCGTACGGTGCAAGATGTGATTGCCTTGACTCGTTAAACGTCGTTCGTTGCTGTGGGGCCAAATGAGTTTGGATTGGTTGGAGAAGGAAATGTGTGTCACTGCCATGCTGGCCGAAGCAACCGGAACCAGCGAAAGCTGGGATATCGGCTTACGCGTCATGAGTTTTGTCGGCATTTGGGTGCTGTTGGTGCTGACTTGGTTGATGAGCAGCGATCGGGGCCGATTTCCTTGGCGGATTGTGCTGGTTGGTTTGGCGCTGCAGTTCCTGTTGGCACTCGTGGTATTCAGCTCCAGAAGTTGGACGTTTGACGGTCGTTATCCCGATGGAGTTTTGTTTGCCGGGATTGGTTTTGTGTTCACATACATTCGCGCTTGGGTGGCGGAAGGAACCGAGTTCTTGGTGGGTTTACGGTGGAACGATCCGGCTCCAAGTGCCGACGCTCGTTTGATTCTGACAACGACGTTTGTGGTTGGCGTGTTATCGACGATTGTGTTTTTCTCGTCGTTGATGAGTGGTTTGTACTATTTGGGATTGGTGCAACCGGTAGTGCGCGGGATGGCGTGGGTCATGCAACGAACGTTGGGCATTTCCGGGCCAGAGAGTTTAGCGGCTGCGGCCAACGTGTTTGTCGGTCAGACGGAGGCCCCTTTGGTAGTACGACCTTATGTTTCAAAAATGACTCAGTCGGAACTCAACTGTTTGATGGTCGGTGGTTTCGCCACCATTTCGGGTGGACTGATGGCTCCCTTGGTTGGTCTGGGTATTAACCCCGGCCACTTGCTCACGGCGTCGGTGATCTCGGCTCCGGCTGCAATCTTGATAGCCAAGATAATGCAGCCCGAACGCCCCGAAACGAACCTGGACAATGAGCTGGCCTTGGCGGATGAAACAACAGCCGTCAATTTTGTCGATGCGATTTCCGCTGGTGCTGCCGATGGCATGAAGTTGGCGATCAACGTCGCCGCGATGCTGTTGGCGTTCTTGGCATTGATCGCAATGGTCAACTCCATGATCGGAGGACTTGGTTGGGTCGTTGAATCGGCCCTCCAACGTATGACCGGTGACGCCGCGACGTTGAACTGGAGCTTTAACGGTTTGATGGGGATCGTGTTTTATCCCATTGCCTTCATCATGGGTATCGAGAGGAGCGATTGTTCGGCTGCTGGGCAGTTGTTGGGCGTGAAAATGGTGGCCAACGAGTTCGTGGCCTACTTGCAGATGACGGAGATGCAGAAGGGAATGTCGCCAATGTCGGACCGTACGGCCGTGATCATGACTTATGCTCTTTGTGGATTTTCCAATTTCTCGTCGATCGGGATTCAGTTGGGTGGGATCGGTGGAATGGCGCCCGAACGCCGCAGTGACTTGGCAAGATTGGGATTGCGCGCCATGCTGGGCGGGGCGATTGCATGTTGCATCACGGGTTGTATCGCAGGAATGGTCTTGTAACGATGGATTTTCAAACGGTTGCCACCAAAAGTGAATTGCCACCCGGGACCGGCCAAGCGTTTATTGTTGGCGAACGCTTGATCGCGGTGTTTCACTTGGCGGATGGTCAAGTTCGCGCGATCGACGACGCCTGCCCGCATCAAGGAGCGTCCTTGGCCGAAGGTTATGTCGAAGATGGAACGGTGGCTTGCCCGTGGCACGGCTGGCGATTTCGTCTCTGCAATGGTGCTTGGGCCGACAATCCACGCTTGAAAGTCAATGCTTACGCCGTTCGAGTCGAAGGCGAAGATATTCAGGTGTGTCCCGAACCACTGGTCGACTCTTCGCCGGAATGTTAGAAGGAAACCAATCGATGAATCAAGATGGATCGTTGCCAGTTCAAGTTGGGGTCGTGATGGGCAGCCGTTCCGATTGGGAAACCATGACGGCTTGCGCGGAGATGTTGCAGCAGTTTGGCATAAGCTACGAATGCCGAGTTGTTTCGGCCCATCGAACGCCCGATTGGATGTCGCAATACGCCAAGTTTGCCGCCGAACGCGGCTTGAAGGTCATCATCGCCGCCGCCGGCGGAGCGGCTCATCTGCCGGGCATGATTGCCGCGCAAACCACCTTGCCAGTGTTGGGGGTTCCAATCCGCAGTCAAGCGCTCAACGGATTGGATTCGCTTTTGTCGATCGTGCAAATGCCCGGGGGAATTCCAGTCGGCACGTTGGCGATCGGCTCCTCTGGAGCCAAGAATGCGGCTTTGTTGGCCGTTCGGATTTTGGCGACCCAAGACACCGCGTTGGCGACGGCGATGCAGAATTTCTTGGATCAACAGCGCGACGCCGTGCTCGACGATTCGCACCTGCCCTAAGGCTTTCCCGAAATAGATTTCCGATTTCGAACGTCGCAAACACCAGCGCTTGTTAAACGATGGCCGGTCTACATTCGCTAATCCACAAACTCTGGCAAGATCACTTCCAATCGAGCGATCGTCACCAAGGCTGACAAGTCATTGCTCGTCAAATCCGCTAGTAGCTCGGTTGTCCACCGGTGAATTGGATCGCCGACGACCAACATTGTCTGAGTCTGCCGAATGTTGCGTTGGAGTTCTTCCCGTGGGACTGAGATTTGAGTTGATAGATCCGCGACGAATGCGGCGCGGTCGGAACGAATCGCTCTCAGCCATTCGCGCTTCGTGTCCGGCGACAAGCGAGCTGCAAACCACTGCCATGAATCCGTTGCGTCTTTTTCGTCGGCCGGCGACTCCATGTACCATCCAGACGCTATCCAACGCCGTCGCAATCGTTCCCGAGCCAAGCCCGGCGGCATGGCATGCAGTTTCAACCGACAGATCGCGTGTTTCCATTCATCATCCAGCGCATCGCGTTTCAACAGCTCGGTCAAAAGTTCTTGTCCACTGTGCTGAGCTTCCAAGTCTTGATGAATCGCCAACAGCGTTTCGGCGTAGGCTAAAATGTCGGCGTTGGAGCCGTTGTGCGAATTCGCCAGTGTCTCCAGATTGATCGTTCGGATGATACGAGCAACTTCAGTGTGCGGAATGGTTTCGACTTTCGTCGAGCCGTCGGGCATCCGAACTTGAAACGTGACGCTCTCTGCTTTCTCTTCGATCAATCGCCCCGCGAGCGGCGGTGAATCCTTGGCAAAGTACAGCATATCGGCGGTCGCTGTTTTCAGGCCACATCCCAACGATAGCCAAAACCACAATCCCCACATGCTCAGCCGTCGGGATTTATCGGTGCTGTTTGGTGGCAACATCATCGAATCTCCGACGCAAGATGTTGTTGTAGCAACTGCAAGACTCTTTGCTCGGCCACCCAGAATGCTTGCTCCGGCAATGCTTGTTGATCGACTTGGCGACGATATTCGTCCAACCAAGGGCCAGGGTCCGGGAGGATTGCTGTGGCCAACGATTCGCTCCACTGGTCGTGAGCTAACAAAATTCCCAACATTGGATCAATCGCATCATGGCTCGATGCCCTTGAGGCAGTCGCGATTTCCCTTGGGCGATTGTTTCGTCGTGACCGTTCCGTTTGAAAGATCGCTTGGTACCTGTGAGCGACAATTCGTCGTGTCGTACTTCGGTCTAAGATTTCATGTTGCATCAGTCGACGCACGGCCTGTTGACGCAGCCATCGAATGAGTCGCTCGCCATCGTCGCCCGCCACGTGCGAGTCAATCAAAGATGTCTCCACGCCTGCGCCAGTGCGAGATTCAATCAACCATAAGAAATCCGTGCGAGCCGTCTTCCAGTTGGTTGCATAATGATCCGCCAATACCATGGCGATGCTCGGTTGACTTACCAACCGCAAAAAAGGAGTCGCATTCAGTCGTCGTTCGATCGCTGCATTATTCGCTTCGTTCCTTCCTTGCCCGGGAACACGGTCCTGCGTCCGAAAGACGAGTAGCCAACTCGTTTGTTCTTCCGGCTTGGTCATTTTCAGCAAGTAGCTCGTTAGGATCTGGCCTTGCGGGATCGACAGGAGGCGATCCTGCTGCCACCACATGGCCACGTTTTGCACCGCTTGTTGGTAGTCGTCCAAATTTCGAGCCGTGGTCAACTGTTTCCAAGCCTCATCGAATTCGTCGACTGGGACGAAAAACTGTTTTTGGTTCGTTGGTTGTGGATCGGCGAAACGAGTTGTCTTCAGCACGATTCGATCAAACACTCGAAAATCCGACTCTGTTGTCAAGCAATATGCCAAGGTGACGCTGCGGTTCAGGTTCTCCCAAGCCGACAACGCTTCGAGAGTATTCGTCGTCGGTCGCTCAACTGGCAACGCCTTGATTAGTGACAACATTAACTCGCGACGCATCTGCTTTTGAAATCCGGTGGGTACGGGCTCAGATGGCAAGGCGTTCTGCAGCAAGATCGCGTCTTGGTTGCGATGTCCGCTTAACGTGGTCTGATTTGCTTGTGCGATCGCCTGCCATTTGGGTAGCAAGCGCGCGGACCAAGCTGATTCAGGAGACGTCGCCGACCAGCTTTCTACCAGCGGACTCCAATCTTGTTGCGAAACAATTTCCATCGCGGCGGCAACTTCCGACCAAGAGGCTTCCGCCAGCGTCGGATCAAATCCCGCGACGGCGGACCAAAACATGATCAACAATCGCCCGCGAGTCGGTTCATCAGCGATTAGTCGCAGCGACTCCGACACGGTCGCGACCGCTTTCGGCCAGGCATCGACCGCTGGGATCGAAGCATCTGCCGTCGGTGCGATCTCGGCCCCCAGCGACCATTGAGCTTGAACGCGATAATACAATCGCTCGGTTGCTTCAGCCATCCAACGTTGCCGGCTGGAGCCAATGATGGATTCGCCTTGTTCCCGCGAGAAGTGCAGTTGCCAAGCTGGGTTCGTTCGAACGACCGAGTCGAGCCGCGCTTGCAGGTTCGTTTGGGCAGGGTTTGCTGCGGATTCACTCAAGCAGCGTTGGTAGACCCGGAGCAGCAGATGGTCAGCGGCGGTGGTCGTCAAGAAATCCCCCATCGCTTCCACCATGGCGGTTTGTCTCGATCCGACCGGATTCCGATCGATCCAGAAATCCGATGGATCGCCTTTCCGCAGTTGGTCCAGTCCCGCGAGCCACACCTGCGCTGCGGACGTGTCCGGTTCGCTCCAAAACCAATCCAGCAGAGCGTCTTGAACCGTTGATTGCCGCAACCACCGAGGTTGGCCGGGCGCTTGCAGTAGCAAATCGCGATCCCACTCGGCCAATTGCTTCCATAGCATTTGATACGCAGTCCCGCGCCGCTGCGAGTTTTCACTGGTCAATGCCGCCAACAAGTCCGGATTCGCGCGTGCCTGGATCAATCGAGCCAGCAACGCTTGTTGACGGTCGGTCCACCACGCAGGCACCGCCAAGGAACTGGCGCTCAGCGTGCCAATTCCCCCATTCGTTACTGAGTCGTCACCTGGACGAGTTGGATCGGATTCGACGGTTGCAGTTGGCGCATGAGTCAAGATTTTGCCCAACACGAGGATGCACACAATCAAGACCAAGCTCAAGACAACCACGCCAACAACGGTCAAGAAACGGTAGATCGTCGCCCGACGCCGTTTGGCGCTCCGTCGTCCGAGTTCGGTTTGCAGCAATCGCTCGGCTTGGAGCGGATCGATTCCCCAATGGAGTGCCAGTTGTTGCACTTGTTCCATAAGCTGAGTGGATGATGGCTCGGATTTACCAACCAATCTCGATACTTCGCCTTGCGCATACGCCAAAGCTTGAACATCCGAAATGCGAGCAATGTGGAGCTTTTCTGCCACTCGAACAATACATCGGTCGCAGGCATCCGGAGTGAGCTGAAACTTCTGTTGTCCGTATGCGAGCGCTTTTCGCTCCTGGGTGCGAGACAAAATTTCACCGGGCAGTGTCTCCAATTGACGCTCCAAATACTCGCAAAACGCTTGCTCGTAACGAGTCAGTGGAGTCGATCGACCCTCGTCAGCCAATTGTTCCAGCGCGGTTTGAAACAGCTCCGGAGGGAGCTTGAGTTCCTTGGCCAGCATTTTGAGTTTGATCTGTGTTTGTGCCGACCATTGTCGTTGTTCGGTCAGAATTCCAGCCGCGCGGCGCAAAAACGTTTCCAATCGCGAGTCGCGCGGTTGCGAATTGGGTTCGGATGAAGAATCGTTATCGCTCATCGCCGCGTCTACTCACCACTGGTATTGGGCCGCCACGCTTGCAAACGCGTCGGACCATGGAGATGGAAAACTTGGATACAACTGCCGCAACTGATGATAAACCATCTGGGCCTGTGCCGGATCGTGAGCAGCGAGCATCTGTAGCAAATAAAACTTCGCTTCGAACCAATCTCGTGATCCAGGCGGGAATTGGTCAACCAATCCACGCCATAACCGTTCGGCTTCGGCCTGAAGGTCGGGCTCATTCAATTGACTTAAAGTCCGGGCCAATTGACGCTGCCATTGGATGTTGGCCACCGCCGGTGTGAAAGATTCCAAGACTTGTCTTGACAATTTCGGCTCATCAATCCGCCATAAGAACTCGGCGTAGTTCAACTGAACTTGTTCCACCCAACGCTGGTCGGTGATAGGCGGGTTGGTTCGCACGGCTTCCCACCATTTGCGATAGAGCTCTTGAAGTCCCAAGGTGGATGGTGCTTGCTTCATCACGATGTCGCCGTTCGATGCCACGTCAGCCAACTTCCACTCCGTCTCCCATTGCCGACGTCGTTTGGGAACGTATTGGTTCAACAACGCGTGAGTCTGCAACGGTGTTAACGATCCTGCCAGCAATTGGACTAACGTCGATTGCTGCATCAACGTTTCGTCAGTTAGTAAAGGGTTTTGGTCCCAAGACATTGCCGCAGTGTATAGAATCGGTCGCCACGGCTCGAGGCGTTCGCGCGGTCCCTCGAGGGCATGCCGTACGACTGTGGCGAGTACCGCGTTTTGCAGTGGGGTGCCTGCCGACAGTGCCATCGTGTCCATTGTTTTTAGCCAAACCGCCAGCAACGCGGCCGAACTCGCGTCGTTGCCTTGTTGCGACTCAGATTGAAGGCGCCGCGCCAATTGACTTTGCCACGCCTGCCATGTTGATCCATCTGCTTGCGGGTCCAGTTGTGTGAGACCAAGTTGATCGAGAATCTCGCGTTCCAGAACCGTTGTCGCCGAGACGTATTGAGCGGTTCCTGGAGCCGTCGCACGGAAGTCTTCAAACAAACGCACAATCAAATGACGTCGAGCGAACGGATACCCTTCCTCAGACGGTGAGATCGACCGCAGGTAGGCGGTTTGTGCTAGTGGCTGATCCGCCAATTCCCACAGTCGAACCTTGATGTGTGCGGCCGCTGTTTGTGGCAAGTTTGGTTGACTCGCAGCCTCGCGATACCACCCAATGCAGGATCGCCTTGCGCGCATGTCCACTTCCGCAGTTCTCTCGAACGATTGAGCCAAGTCCCATGCCATGCTCTGACGGAGCGCGTCGGCTTCGATCGCTGTTTCCTCATAAAACCTCGTCATCCATTCACTAGCCTGATCCACTTCACCTTTGGTTTGGTGGACTCGAATCAACCATTGTTGAGCCCACCGTTGGACCTCGCGCGGGGTCTTGTTGCTTGTGGCGTTTTCGTTGGCTGTGGCCCACAGTCGTAATCCGTCGGTCAATTGAGCCAGTTGTTGCGGCGAACGTTCCGCCAACGGTTGGGCGACCAACAGCGTTTGCAGCAACAACACTTGCCCCGCTGGTCCCGACCCCGGATTTCGAATGGAGTACAACGACATCAGCCGAGCGGCCTCGTCGATCTGTCCCCGCAAGACCAACTGCTCCAACAACCGCCAACGCCACATCGCGACTTGTTCCGGCGGGTTTGCGCCGGTCGCACCGGTGGGCCAATCGGGTGGACCTGGGGCGTTGAACCAATCCAACATGGTCTGGACCAACGGACTGATCGAACGAACGTCCTCGGAACGCAATGCCTGCAGATAACTGGATACCAAAAGCCGAGCGTCGTCCCACTGTTGCCGTTTCAACAAGCCCTGAGCGTGCCACAACACGACTCGCTGCGAGAGACGCGAATCACTCTGACGTTGCAATGTCGCAAAGCAAGTGCTGGCCACGCCCGTCTGGTCCAATGCCGCCGAACACAGCCCCAGTCCCAACAATAGATCGTTACTCGAACCACGCGACGGATCAAACCAGAGATACCAATCCGCCGGCCTGAGGTCCGGTTCCGTTGTCCCCAGCAATCGCATGAAGATTTGCGTGGCTTGTTTCAACCGTTCGGTGTCAACGAATTGGCCCGTCGGCGTTAATAACCATTCGTAGTAATAACTCCAGGCCAAGCTGGCCTCGGCCGCGGCTTTGAGTTGCTGCAATTGTACCGACTGCAACGAAGGAGTCGCGGCCGGGTTTTCGCCCAACAATTGATTCAAGTTGTCGGCGGTGGCTCGCAAGCGACGTTGGATTTCTGCCAACTGGGCCATCAATGCTTCGGGCGGTGTGTTGCGTAGCGATTGTTCAAACGCCACGATGGCAATCTTGTTCAAGGATGTTCTTGACTCGACCAATTGCACGCACGCAAACGAGCGGTCCCGGCTCTGAGCACCATCCCAAATCTGCGGGTACTTCTGTTGAAGTTCGCTCAAGTCGGTTCGTTGCAGTTCCCGCTCCAGCCACAGGCTGAGTTCGAAACTCCACCGCGTTTTAGCCGTCGAATCCTCCGCTCGCCTCCATCGGGCCAAGAGGTCATCCAACCACAAGGTCGTTTGTCCCGAGTCGCGCAGGAAACTGGAGAACGTGCCACTTCGAACATCGGCGAAATCTTGAGGAGCCGCCACACGAATCGACACGTCGACCGAGGCTTCTGCATCGGATAACTGTTGAACTCCGGCCGCCTTGGTCCAAGAACTCCAACACATGCCTCCAACGAACCAAACCACGAAGCCCAGTTGGCAGCAGAACCGCAACCGTTCGCTACGTGATCGTGTGTTTGCCAAAATAGAATTCTTCGGCCGTATCCTTTGGCCGGTGGTATGGCCGTGACCTTTGGCAGATTCGATCATGAACCCAGTCCTCCATTTAGAGCCTTTCGGCCGGCAAGACCGACCGATCCGGGACGTAGGAAAGATTCTTGAAGCCCAACAACCGCAAGTCATTCAACGTGGCGATGGATAACTCGACCGGAGCCGCTGCCGGTCCGACCACCATCACGCGTTGCTCGCGATCTTGCCATTCTCGCAACCATTCCATCAACCGAGGTCGGTCCGGAAATTGTCGCCCGCCGACTTGGAATTCGAAGCCGTTGACGGTGGCTTGCAAGCGAATGACCAACGGATCTAGCAAGCTTGTCGATCGCGCGTTCGGGTCGGTCAGTTCGCTTTCCACTTGTCGCTCCACCGGACGAAAGCTCGAATTGACCAAAAAAAAGATCAACAACAAAAATACGATATCAATCATCCCAGCGGAGGCCAACTGGATTTCAGGCGTTCGACGATTGCGATTGAACTTCATGGGACACCTGTTATCGCCGATTGACGGCCAACTGAATTTCGACGATCCCGAGACTCGACAATCGCTCCATCAACTCATTCAATCGAGTGCTGTCCTGTTGTCGATCGCAACGAATTCGCACGACCAATTGATCTGGGGAACGTCCACTTTGGCGTACATCGTTTAGGACTTTTTGGGTCAGTTGCTCCAAAGACAGATATTCACCGCCTACCAACAACCTTTGTTGCTTGTCGATATTGATGACAAAAGTGGATTCGACTTTGGTTCCGCCATCGTCAACTTCCGTCAGTTGCAACTGAGCATCCAGGTTGCGGTTGAATTGAGAAACCGCCATGAAGAAGATGATCAACAAAAACACGATGTCGATCATCGAAGTCATGTTGAAACCCAGCGTGCTGCCAGAGTGTCGCGCGGCCAGTCGCATTTAGGGACTCGACTTTCTGCGTCCCAAGGGCAACATCAGCCGTTCGATTCGAGTCCCCGCTTCCGAAACCAGGGCATCGATTCGGGTGCGAAAGTAGCTGAACGCTACCATGGTTGGAACGGCAACCACCAATCCGAGCAAAGTGGTGATGAGCGCTTGGCCGATTCCTCCGGCCAAATCTTCGGGGCCCGCCACGCCTTGTTTGGCCGCAATCGTATTGAAGGCATCGATCATGCCAATCACAGTCCCCATCAAGCCCAACATGGGGGCGATCGAAGCGATCACGTTGAGGATCTCCACTTTGCGGTACAGACGTCCTGTGATGTGCTCGCCCGCTTCTTCAACGGCCGAACGATACTCGGCAAAGCCAAATTCGCTACTGCGAAACCGTTCCAAGCCAGCCAGTACAACTTGCGTCGCCATGCTTTGATTGTCGATGTCGTTGCAGATCATCATGGCGGCCCGAGTATCGCGCAGGGCCAAGGCACTTTCCAAGGCTTGCATCACGTCGGGCGGGAGCAGGCGGCTACTACGGAGCGAGATGGCATTTTCCACAATCAAGATGCAACTGATGATGGACAGCAATAGAATAAGGACCACAATGGCAACGCCAAAGGGATTGCCCGTGAACATCATTTGCAACATGCTCCGGGGCGGAGTTGTTGTCGTGGTTTCGTCAACGAGTCCGGAGTCTTCCGCTGGGTCCGACGCTGGCGACTCACCCTTCGACACGGGGGCAACCGGGGCGCTCGTTGACTCTTGTATGGGCATCGAAACAAACGGCGCGGACGCGACGAGATGCCGTGCGGATAGTCGAGGAGGCGCCGCAGCCCACACTCCGCCGGAAGTTGCGATTGGCACGAACATCAAAAGAACCAATGCCCAACTCATTGAAGCTAGGACTTGGTTCGGCAATTGAGGTTGAGTCCCGAGTTTGATTTCCAACATCCGCTTGAAGTTCCATGATCCCTGACGCGAGTTACTGGCAGTGGGTTTTATCATAACCCAATCGATCGGCGACTTGAGGGGGTTGATCGTCAAATCCAACCTCAAAAGAAATTAATCCCCACAGTACTGTAACGACTGGGCAATCTGGGCAGTTGTTCGCTGAGTGGTCGAAACGCGAACGAATTGGCAATCGCCAACCGGCAGCACCGGAATGTGGGTTGCCAGTCCCCTGGCAGCCTGCGGTTGAACAAAGTCCTATCCAAAACAAACACCAACGTGGGGAAACCACCGCCCCAACCCTGTCGGAAGTCCGCCGCTTTGTTCGCAATACGTTCAATCTCAATTCCGGAGCGATCGGGGCGCTCGCTCTACTATCAGCAACACGACCACACGGCACACTAATCATTAATCACTCGACAGAAAACGTCGCTCATGCGATTCGCAGTCAACCCTCGCGTATAGTCTTGCGGTTTGGCAAAGTAGAATTGTCAGTCCTCGGCTCGGCTGCCGTCACCGCACATCATGACGATGCGTGGGTGGAAGGTGGCGATGGCGTGGACCAACGATTCCTGAGCGGCCATGACTTGGCGGATGTCTTTGTAGGCGCCGGGAACCTCGTCCAGGCCGCCCGCCAACAACCGCACGTTCTTGTGTCTCAGGTGATCTTTCCATTCGGCCCATTTGAACTTCGCCAGCGCCGCCGTGCGACTCATTTGCCGCCCGGCACCGTGCGAAGCCGAATCAATGCTGCCGGCTCCGCCTTTCCCGCGGACCACAAAACACGGAGCCGCCATGCTGCCAGGGATCACGCCCAGCGCGCCCAGGCCGGCCGGAGTCGCGCCCTTGCGATGCACGATCAGCGACTTGCCGTCATGCACTTCCTCCCAAGCGAAGTTGTGATGGTTTTCGATGACCGTCAACGGTTTGGCCCCAGCCAATCGCAGAACATTTTGGTGAATGATTTGGTGATTGGCCGCGGCATACTCGCCCATCAAGTTCATCGCAGCCCAATACTCCTGACCGGCTTGGCTAGACAACGACAACCACGCCAAATGTGCCAAGTGCGCGTCGTCTTTGTATCGTGGCGGCAAGCTTTGGCGTGCAATCTGGCTGTAGCGAGCGCACACGGCTGCCCCAGCTCCACGCGACCCCGAATGACTCAAAAGGCCAACGTAACGACCGGCCGGCATCCCCAGATCATCTTGCGGCAATTCAACGACACCCCATTCGGCAAAGTGGTTTCCGCTGCCGCTGGTGCCCAATTGGCCCCAAGCTCGATCTTTATTCTCACGAGTCACGGCGGTCACGGTCCAATCGCGATCGAAGACATCGTGATCGTGCCGAGCTTTGAACTTGCCACCGGTTCCGAACAACGTACCGCGTTCCAAAGCTTTGTCTAATGCGTTGCAGTTCTTGGGGTCGTTTTCTTCAACCAGATCGGCGGGCAAGTCCGTGATCGACAAACGCATCCGACACGCGATATCCACGCCCACCGCATACGGAATCACGACACCTTCGGTCGCCAACACCCCGCCGATCGGCAGCCCGTAGCCGACATGCGCGTCCGGCATCACCGCTGCCGCGCGAGCGCCCGGCACTCGGCAGGCTTGCTGCATTTGGAACAATGCCTGCTGATCGATATCGTCGCCAAAAATCTGGTAGCCGATATTGGCTTCCGGCTCGTATTGACGATCCTCGATCACGGCTTCGGCCAAATGCGACCAAACCGAATCCTGTAAAAAAGATTCGGGCGCTTGGAGCACTTCGGCGATTACCACCTGTGGTTTGCGTTTGTTTTCGCGGTCCTGTGCGGCTCGCTGAATGCAGGTGATGGCTGGGACAACTGCCGTCAACGGCACCCCCATCGCCATGAGTTTTTTCTTGTTCATTTTTGTTCTCGAATCCTGAAGGATTATTAGAGTCTATCCCAAACGAGGTCTGACCCTCTCCGGCGAGTCTCGTAAATAGTTTAAAAGGCGACTCGCCTCCAAAGGGTCAGACCCCGTTTGGGATAGACTCTTGGTGGCGAGGCAGTCCCTGTGATTGCTCGGACGATCAACGGGTCGATATGGTTCGGGTGCTCGGTTGGAAAATCTGCGAAAATCCATTCTAATGCCGGGACTTCTCCCGCGGGATGCGGGAGCGGACAATCGCGAATAGCGAATTGGGGCCAAGAACGGAGTGTGGGATCTGACTACTGCAACACGTCGCATCATTGGGATCGATCCGGGCTTGCGAGTCACTGGGTATGGTGTGCTGGAGTGGCAAGCGCCCAACCAGCCATCGAGCAATCTTGCCGGCTCCACGCCGTTGGGAAACTCGGCGGGGCGACAATCGCCACCGTTGGCTCTCGGGAGGGCGACGAGGAATCAAGTTCGGATTGTTGAAGCCGGAGTCATCCGTGTTGCTGCAGGCCAGAATATGGAACTCCGCTTGCAAGAACTCAAGAAATCTTTGGACGAGATTCTCGTCGAGTGTCAGCCGACGGTGATGGCGCTGGAGCAACTGTACGCCCACTACGAACGGACTCAACCAGCGATCCTCATGGGGCATGCGCGTGGGGTCATTATGCTGGCGGCTGCCGAGCGCGGAATCCCGGTGACCAGTTATTCCGCGACTTCGGTCAAGAAAACCATTTCGGGACACGGCCGCGCCCCCAAGGAGCAGATGCAAGCCGCCGTTTGTCACCACTTGGGTTTGAAGCAAGCTCCCGAACCACACGACGTCGCCGATGCACTGGCCATTGCCCTGTGCCATTTGTTTTCGCAACAGATTGCAGAAGTGTTCAAAGACACTTGAGGCCGTTGGAATCAAAGGAATAGCGAGGAATATTCACGTTTTGGTCATTCGGAGCCATCCAATTGTAACACTTCGCGGCCGTTGATTGAACCAAGACTCTGGAACAGCTCCGGCGCGATCTCATTGGACAAAAATCGATTGGAGCCATCGCCGAACGCGAACACGGCGCCTTGCGGGTGGGCACTGCTGAATGCCAACTCATAGGCCTCGTAGACAGCGCTTACCGGGTCGCATATGGGTGGTAGGCAAGATTCCGGAATTGATTTGAAGTAATTCAACGGAATGGCAGTCGAGCAAAACGCTTCGGACAAATCGTCTCCAGCATCGATATCCGCGCTGCCGATAAACGCCTTATCAGCTTGTGGTCCAATACACACAGGCCCACATGGCACGCAACGATTATCGCTTTCCAAACGTGCGCAACGCGATAGAGGCGTGAATGCTAACGGGTCCAAGTATTCGACTTCACCCACAAAGATCGTGTTCGATAAACCGTCGCGAACCTCTGCCGCACGGATTTGATAGCCATATCCCAGAGCACCAGTCATGACCGTGCGTGGAAAGGTTCGAAGCCTCGGGTCTCGGTCACTCAACAAGACATGCGAGCCACACCCAACGTAGTTTGGTCGAAACTGCGATTCGTTGCCATTGATAGAAACCGTACTCCCTGACGTCAATCCGGAACTCGACGACGAAGGACACCTAAAAAACGACACTTCCGATTTCAATGCCGCGACATTTCGGGCAATCGGATTTGCCGAAGTCAAACTCACATCGCCGTGCCACACCCATTGCCGAGTTCCAGTTTGATCGTCTGGATTCGCACGCTCCAACTCATCTCTCAACGTCAACTGGTTGTAGATGTTGCTCAGCTCCAGATACGGCAAAATGTGAGCCGTCCATAACACACCGTCTCGCCTAGCTCCGTGTGGGTATTGTTTACGAGCCCCTTCGTAGTGCAACAAAGCGAGCGAGTGTTGCCGCAAGTTGTTCATACAAGACGTTCTTCGCGCCGCTTCGCGCGCCATCTGCACCGCGGGCAAAAGCAAGCCCATCAAGACACCAATGATGGCGATCACCACTAAAAGTTCAACCAGAGTAAAGCCCCGACTACCGCGAACTGTCCAATGAAAAGTCAACATTGCCAACCCTCACAAGATAAGATGAGCAGAACGACAACCGACGAACGAAAGATGTGATTTCTTTCGCTGGAATTCACCGGTTCGTCGCGTCATCCTATTGTAAGAGTTTTGTCACGAATTGTACAACAGTACTGCCGGACCTCGCCTGCAACAGGGATTCGAGCCGCTGGCCCGACTGCAACTGTTGCAATATTTCTTTGAGCTGTTGCCGTTGCTTTTTCCATGTCGCCGCGGCGGCCTGATCAAAGGCTTCTTTGGTGCCGGGATCCAAGCGTCCTTCCATCCAGCGTTGGACGTTTTCCGCCGAGGCACCGGCCCAAGCCGCCCCGGTCCCGGGTCGCGGGCGTCCGCGGCGATTTTCGCCCAATGTCAGGGCGACGCTTTCACAGAACCAAGCCGGCAAGCTGGGGGCTAGGTTGGCGACCATTGTCGCTCCAATCCATTGAGGTAATAGTTCACCGATCTGCTCGTCGTTCAGCGACGGCGACAAGACGATGTACGGCCCTTCGATGGTTTGGCTCCAATAACCGCGCTCCGTGCCCGAGACTTCGCGGCGGCTCAGCATTTTGGCAAACTCGGTGTAATCGTAGTTCGAGCCCGGAACAAACAGTGAAATGCGTCCCTGACTGTAGGCATTGGTGGGTTCGATCGCCAGAGTTGCCTGACGCTGCGTGTATTCCCGTTCCGCAGCCTTGATCCATTGTTCGATGCGTTTTGAATCGACCTTGTCGCCTGCAATCCACAAGAAGTGTTCCGATTGCCCCTGTTGAAAAGGTTGATCGACCATCGCCAACTTCCAGTTCTTGAGCAACAGTTCCCCACGTTTTTGGTTCATCTGTTCCGGTGTCAGGCTCTCGATGAGGCTGCGCTGTGCCAAATCGATCACCGACTGTTCCGGATCCAAGGCGTCAAACCGAGCGCCTTCGCGAATCCAAGTGCTTACCAACTCGATCTGTTCGTCGGACCATTTGGGGCGATTGATGGGCATTTGTTGACCGTCGGCTGTGCCTTTGAGCTTCTTGATCAACAGACTCTCGTCGGGATTCCCCGGCACGACAATCGCGCCTGTATCGCCACCTCGGAGCATTCGATTGAAGTTCTCCAAGGACAAACCGCCACGCAAGTTGTTGGCTTGAATGTGGCAACCGTTACACGATTCTGCCAACAGAGGGGCAATGTGCTTGGAGTAGAATACCGTGTCGTTTTCGGTCGCGCGAGGAACCTCGGGCGTGGTCGCAGGTTGAGCCGGTTGCACTAACGGTCGCAAATCGAACGTGGTTTGACCTGGGTCCAATTGCCCGCCTTCGTCAATCCATTGCTTCAGAATCTTCTTCTCGTCATCGGTCAGCTTGTTGTCGTTCGGCGGCATCGTGTTGTTGTCGACGATTTCGAACAAGTAGCTGCGACTGCTGTCGCCCGGAAACACATGGTTGGCCAAATCCGCAGCGGTCGCCAAGCTTGTATCGCCTCGGCTTTCACGAACATGGCAATTGCCACACTTCTGCGCAATCAGTGGAGCGATCGTGGTTTGGAACGACACTCGGTTGACACTCATGTCGCTGCCCGCCGGATCGGACTCGACGTAGTTGAATTTGAGCTGCGGCAGCGGATTGGGTTTGGCCTTCGCCGTTTTAAGGATCCGATGAGCGGCGACCAATCGTTTGTGTTGGTTGCGAATTTCTGGGACGTCTTCTTTCCGAGTCGCTTGCACGATCTCTTCCAACACCGCGATGGCCGCGTTCACGTGTTCCGTAAGCTTGCCAACATCTTGGGCTCGATAAGCCGTTTCCGCGGCATCCAAATGAGCCTTGAGTTGAGTCACCTTGACGCTGGCGGGTCGGTCCTGTGCAGCAGCTGTTGAGAAGGCGACTCCAAAGACGAGAACGATGCCCCAAACCCAAAGTTGAACGATTCGAAAGTCGATTGGCTTCATTTCGCGAAGAGCTTCTGAATGGAGGGGACTCGATCGAAGAGGGGTACGGCGTTACAACCCCGCCTCTTAGATTCTACCAAGAAACAACCTGCGCGGTCAAACGATCTCGCGGGAGAACGGCCTACTGGATGGTGCGAAACGCGAAAAACAGACCCGCGACGGCGCCGACCAACACGATGATGAGCGCGATCAACAGCCAGTAACCGCCCGAGTTCGACGGGCGGCGTGTGGGTGGCTTCGCCGGTTTGGCCGGTTTGTTGGGTTTGGCAGCCACTGGCGCAACTCCAACCGTTGAATTCGCGGCCGACGCCACGTCGATTGACTTCGCCATTTCCGGCGGGCGTGCTTGAAGCAAGGGCAGGGCGATGTTTGGATCTCGTTGCCATTTCTCCAAGTAGTCCAAGATCTCGCCGCAATCGCGACAGCGATCCTCGGCCTTCTTGCGCATCATCCATTCGCACAGCTGCGACAGAAAAGTCGGGCAGTCGGGTCGCAAGGAAGCCAGCGTCGGCGGTTCAACCGATTGATGACGGACCAAACGCTGGGCAACGGTGCCGTCGGGGAACGGCGGATGCCCGGCGACAAAGAAATAAAACGTGCCGCCCAAAGAATAGATATCCGCTCGCAGATCGACCAAGTGGCTATGGAGCGCTTGTTCGGGCGACAAAAAGTCCGCCGTCCCCATCAGCGTTTCGTTGTGGATGACGGTCAAGTTCGACAATTGGTCGGTAAACTTGGCCAAGCCCAGGTCCAACAACTTGATTTGGCCTTGTTTATTGAGCAGCAAGTTTCCCGGTTTGACATCGCGATGAATCAAGCCGGCTTGGTGGGCGTGTTGCAGTGCTGCTGCGGATTGTCGCAAGTAGTTGACCGCGTCATTGATGGGTAGTGGGCCCACGCGTTTGACGAGACTCGAAAGGTCTTCTCCGTCGATGAACTCCATGACCATGTAATGTTGGTCGCCTTGTTGATCGATGTCGAAAGTCCGCACAATGTTGGGATGATTCAGTTGGGCGGCAGCTCGGGCTTCGCGGTAGAACCTCTCCAAATAACTGCTGTCAGTGACTTTGGACTTCGGCAAGACTTTGATCGCCCGGCGTTGTCCTAACAATTGGTTCTCGGCCAAGTAAACAAAGCTCATACCGCCAGCGCCCAACGGTTCGAGCAACTTGTACTTCCCGAGGAAGAAACCCTTGTTCTTGCCCGAAAGTAGTTTTTCGGCTTGCCACATCGTGATCAGGTTGGAGCGAATCAGATGCCGAGCAAGATCGGCGGCGGTGGCGTCGGCACCCTCTTTGACTTTGGCGGACGCGGCTTCGAAGGCGGCGAAGGCCGCGTTTAGTTCTTCGGGCGAAATCAATTGGCTTTGCCGAACCAATTCGAGAAAGTTCGCTGCAGTGGACATGGGTGGAAAGCCCCGAAAGGAATTTGCAACCGGACTCGCCCCGATCGTGTCAGGAAAAGGGCGGCAAATCCAGAGACCCAATCGTGCGAACGGTTCGGCGTCAACAGGTTGGCCAAACCAAAATGCCTGCCGTGCGGGCCTCATGCTAACATACGTCCGGTAGCTTGGGTAGGATTTCGGACGGCTTCACACGACCTAGAAATGACGGGGAAATTGTGCCAAGATTGAAGCAAAGAAAACGAAATGGCCAACTGCTCCGCAACTCGTGCCGAGGCTTCGTCTCCAAAAGGAGGCTGCCTTGCCAGAGAGGGTCAGACCCCTTTCCAGATAAAGCCTAGCCATTTGGCAACTTATGGAATACTTGGAATTTCACTGTAGTGAGTGTCGCTGTGGCCTGCGGATCAGGGCCGAGCACCGCGAAAAAACGATTCGGTGCCCGAATTGTCACGCGCTTCAACGTTACAATCCAACGCCCGAGACGCCGGTTCATCCATTTGTCGATCAGCCAGCGGCCCCGGGCCAGATCGACCAGGGCACTTGGTCACTCAAGATGTCCGATGGCATCATCTTGGGCAATCTAAGCCGCGAGGCATTTGAGTCCGAAGTCCGAGCCAGGAACCTCGGCCCGGGCACTTTTTTTCAGGGCGGAGACTTCTCGCAATGGACCCCATTGGAGCGTTTGTTCCAATCTCAAGTGCCGGGCAAAGCCGACAAGTTCGGAGGTGGTTGGGCGGGGCATACTGCGACGGGCTCGACTCCCATCCCTATCTATGCACCAACCGAAAACCGTCAGCCCACAATCATGGTGGGAACTCCTGTTTCGGCTCCCGGCCCGGGTTCGGCCGCCTATGTTCCGCAGGGGCAGCGCGGCTCCGCAAGTATTCCCACCGGGGCGTTGCCGTTGGAGCAACAATTACCGGCTCCGAGATCGCACTTGGTTTTGACGATGGGAATCTTGGGGCTATGTTTGCCCTGTTTGTTTATTTTCAGTTTGATCGGCGTGGTGATGGGGATCCTCGATACGATGCAGATGGGCAACGGCACCATGTCGCAGAAGGGCAGCACGATGCTCACCATCGGCCTGGTTCTCAGCATCTTAGGTCTCTTCACCGGCGGTTGCTGCACCATTAGTATCCTCAGCGGCTAGGTACACCCCAGCAAAGCGAATTCGATGCTTTATCAATAGTCATTGCAGCACACTCATCTTCGCCAGCCGACCTCGGCATCGTTTCTTATCTCGTGGATCTGCCGCAATAAATCCGAATGAGGGCGTGGGCCTTCGGCAGTCACGAAGACGGTAAGATTGATGTTTTCGATGGACGAAAAGTGATTGATAAATTTGGGGTCAACCGCACGTTCAATCGGCACAGTTAAGCTCCATGAATCGTCGGTAGAGCCAGTTCGAATCTTTAGCGTCCCGACCACTGTGGCAGAGTCATAAGGTCGTGGTTCCCCGCTCGAGCATTGCCATAGCCCGGCGATATGGTGGGCTCGGGAAACACGGTCGTTAAATGAAGGACGAACGATGCTCTGCTGCGGCGAGATCAACGTGATTGGTTCGAAATAGACCGGGAAACGGTTTCCAACTAAGACTGCAACCACGAATCCAGCAAGTGATAGGAAGGGAGGAAACGCGGCTAAGTACGAACATTCGGAAACTTGACTCGAAGCGAACAGTTCTCGTTCCGGATCTGCGACTGATCGTGAACGCAATTGAGGAGTCTCCACGACGAATCCTAGTTGATCCATAGAAAGCGTGATCACAGATGCGGTCCAGTGCAATAGGAAACCTGATAGCCCCAATAAACTCTGAAGGATCAAATCTGCGCCGAATCGCTGGAGTTCAGAACGCCAAGCCCAGCAAATCGACCAGGCTAGCCATGGGAGCACGATCAGAATGGAAATCTTCAAAACGCTTGATTGTAATCGGGTAGCGACTCGGCAAATCCCCCATAAGAACGATCCAGCAATGAAGACCTTGAGTAGCCAATACTTGTAGGCATCCAAATTGTCTTGTGGCACTAGAAAAATCGGATATGCTTCACGTAGCAATCCCATGACGGGCAACATTGCCAAGACGCAGACAACTGCGAGAACCAATCGTCTAGCTCGACGACCTTTCCGTTCTTCGACGAATTCGTCAGCCGAGAATCGTATTGAATTAAAGACCATTCCATACGAGACCCAGATCACGATCCCCAATAGCAGCACTGCGAGGAGAGACAGCAGCGTCTGGAACACGAACCGATCGTTTGGCCAAGAGCCAAAATAACGAAATTCTCGAAGGTCAAACGTTGAAAATCGCGAACCGGGTCCCCAAAACGCGCAGGCAAACACCACGAAGGTTGAGACCGCTGTGCACAGGTAGGAGTGTCGGTCCATTTTGGGCATGGACCGGGTCACGAACATTTGAATCCACAGACCTAACGTTCCCGTCATCACACCGAAGTGAACGTACGCATCGTAATGCGGAAATGGAAAATCCGGAGTTGGCGTCGTCAGCCACCATGCCAACCAAACCACCGAGTACCACGATGAAAACAAGACCAATAGTGGAAACCAAACCAACTTGCCAGGGCGACAGTCGGCGATGACTAACGGCTGTTCTTGTGGCGTGGTGCGCATGCCGATAGCCTACCAAAACACAATCACCGAAGCCACGAAAGTTTCGTTCCGAAACGTGGATGTTACGAAATCAACTTCGACGTTTGCCGCAATGTCCGACGCTTGTCGTCGGGTGCTCGGTCTCTATGTTTCTTCGTCGCTGGGTGCGGGGACCGGAAAGGTGACGTTGGCGTAGGCCTCCGCGAGTAAGAGTTCGCATTGAATCTCAGGCAAAGAAATCGCCGTATCGAGTCCTACATAGTCTTCGCGCTCGAATCCATTTTCGCCACGTCGATAGAGCACTCCGCAGGGGGTGTCTTGTTCGAGCAATAAATAACAAGTTAGCGAATTGATCGTCAGGTACGTATCACGCTTTTCGACTTCGTCGACACGGCGGGTCGAGTCGCACAAGACTTCGACCACGATGACGGGTTGAACTTGGAATAGATCGGTATCCGGATTCGGTTGGCAGACCACCGACAGATCGGGATAATAATATTGAACACTTCGGCTCTGACGCACTCGGATTTTCATATCCGAATTAAAAACTTCGCAGGGTTTCCCTCGCAGTTGAGAGCCAAGCGAAATTGTAAAATTTGTCGCGACGCGATTGTGCCGCGCCGAGGCCCCCGACATGGCGTACACGGTGCCATCGACAAATTCATGCTTCTGGCGAGAAATCAATTCCCCTGAAAGATAGTCGGCGACAGGTATTGGCTGTTTTTGTGGTGGTGTCCTCATGTCCATAATGTAGCAAATCGTCCACGCTGAAAAAAGACAATTGCTGATGAACATGGACGGGGATGTGAGTAAAAGAGTCTCCCGACGACAGCTTCCTCGGGAACGCGACAGCTTCTCTGAGAGGCCGCGAATGGCTCAGGAATTGTCCCGAAACAAGTTCCGGATTTCGTGTGAAACAAGGACGACTTTTTGAACGGGTGGAAGCTACGTACGACTCGCGGACTGCCCACGGATGGCAAAGCCGAACTACGGATGACAGCAGCGTCGGCTTTACCCGCGGATAGCAAGGCCGAACTACTGATGACAGCAGCGTCGGCATTACCCACGGATAGCAAAGCCGAACTGCGGATGATAGCAGCGCCGGCTTTACCCACGGATAGCAAGACCGAACTACGGATGACAGCAGCGTCGGCTTTGCCCACGGATGGCAAAGCCGAACTACGGTTGAAGTTGATTCCCACGGATGGCAAAGCCGAACTACGGATGACAGCAGCGTCGGCTTTACCGCTCGTCAACGGTTACGAAGAATCCAAGATCTATGGAATCACTTCCACGCTGGCCGGTGTTAGCATCGCTTCGAAGACTTCGACGCCAAGGTCGCTGGTTAGGGTCCGGACGCTGCCGTCGTACATTCCTACGGTCAGTCCACCGCCCGGGGGCAAGGTCCGGAAAATCTCGGTGGCCTCGAAAGCAGACATGGGGCGGTGCTCCGTCCAGAACACGGGTGTCCCACCCACGATGCACGCGATCGTGTTGCTGGTGCCGTCGGTAATGTCTGCAAAACGGCGAACTTCCGATTCAATCCAGCGCACACTGGTTCGCCGTCCCTGGCCGAAAGCCACCGGCATCCGATCAAGTAACACACGATTGCTCTGGCTGTCCCAAGCCTCCGAGAGATTGAACTGATTGAACAACTCGGCTTCACCCAAATAGGGCAGAATTCGTACCAGCCAACTCAATCGTTCGCTGTCTTTGGCTTGCGGCAAAAATGGAGAGGTTTTGTAGGTGGCCTCGTAATTGTGAACGGCCAATAGGATTGTTTTGAGGGCATCTTCGGTCGGGAGTTGGCTGGCTTCGTTTTGTTCCAACAGAGGGCGTCCGGCTCCCGCACCGGTTGGACCCGCAGCAGGATTTGGAATCGAATCGGGCCCATTGCCGAAAGTTGAGGGACTTTCAGATGCAATGCCGCTTTCGTTCGAGTCGAACTGGTTTGGCGGAGCAAGTTCCTGCTCGAGTGGCTGTTGGGTTCCCGGCATTGTCTTCGGCGATTCCATCGTCGTTCCTGGTGATGAGCCGCTTGGTCGATCTGCCGGTTGCGAGTTGGGATTCCGTGCATTCGGTTGAGAATACCAATTGCCATCAGGTGGTAGACCGCGGTCGGATTGCCGAGGAGAAACTCCGAACGGCACTGTCTCCTGTAAGTTGGCCGAGCCCGGCATACCCGAGACGTTGTTTGGTGGGCTCGGAGGGCCTGGAAACATTGTTGGTTCTCCGCTGCCAAGCGGTGAGTTGGAAAATGCTTCGGGCCAGCCCATGCCTTCGGCCTGGCTCAGCAGCAATTCGAGCTTCAACGCGACCAAGCGACTCTTGGCATCACGTCGTTTTTGCACGTGTTCACGCAACTTGGCCAAGCGACTCTCCAGTTCGGCGACTTGTTGTTCGTACTGTTGAACATGGGCATCGTATTGTTGGGTCAACAAATCCGAAATCTCCATTCGCACCGCTGCCCGAGCCCCACTTTCGCTGGTCGCCGTTTGGTATTGGCTCAGGGAAGATTGTAGCTTTTGATGCAGTTGGTCCATGGGCGAGGGTGGTGAGCTATGTCCTCCTCCACCGCCCAACATGTTTTGCATGTATTGTCGCATCATGTCCATCCGTTGATCAGCCTCCGGCCGATTCGCAGGCATCGGATAGCCTCCACTGCTGGGTGCGTTTTGCGAGTACTGGACCGTTGGAGCCAAATTCGCCCCCGAGTTTGATGAAGGTACGTCTTGCGAGTAAAGAACCGTTGGACCCAAATTCGACCTCGAGTTTGATGAAGGTGCTCGATTGGCAGGCCTAGCAGCGGTATCCTGTGGCCTGGCTTGCCCCGGTAGATTTCGTGATGTGGGTGTGATGGAGCTTGGTGCAAACGGTCTCCAAGGAGAAAAGTCCTGTTGGACTAGCCATACCAGCCCACAAATCACCAATAAACCGGTGATCCAATACTTGCTCATTTTCATTTCATGTTCCCATCGTTGGTGGTTGATTCTGGTCCGTTTGTGGCAGGCACCTGCGACTCACGGAAAGCCGCTTTCTCAAGTGCATCGATCTCTGTTCTTATCTCTTGAAACATGGCTGTGAGATTGAGTGGTGCATAACCAAATTCACTGACAAAAAACGGATGGCGCGGTGCATTTTGCCAGCCATCTTCGGCAGCAATTAGATCTTGGCGCAATCGCACAAATTCTTGTTCCAACTGCCGTTCCTCTTCGACCCAATCCAACAAAGCCTGTTGCACTGCAGCCAGCGGAAACGTCGTTGGAGGTTCAATATTGGCAGCAGCCTCGATTGGCGGCCGCGCGACTGCCGCTGGTGCGACCCCAATATCCCTGCGCGTCGTGGGAGTGGACCAGACACCGCTGCCATAAACAACCGCCGCGATCAGCAACGCGATAGCACTGCCTAACCAGGCCGTGGATGCCATTAGCGTTGTGCCACGTTTCCGAGGGACTTGTGGCTTGATTCGCGTTTCGGGCTGATGCAGATACGCGACGTATTGTTCCAGGAAATCGCTCAACTCAGCCGCCGATTGAAAACGATCGCTGGGTTTCTTCTCCAATAACCGTTCAATGACTTGGGCCAAGACTTGCGATATGTCCGAATTGACCGACCGCACCGGCAACGGCTTCTGATTGGCAATTTGGTTCATGATCGCCAACGGTTGTGAGCCCCGGAATGGCTCGCGACCTGTGGCCACAAAGTACAACACACAGCCCAGACTAAACAGATCGCTCCGCCCATCCAATTCACCACAGGCCGCTTGTTCAGGCGACATGTAGTGCGGCGTCCCGGCCAACCAACCGGTTTGAGACGCCGCGTCATCCGCCGCCCGGGCCAATCCAAAATCCGTGATCAACGCTCGGTTCAATCCGTTTTCCAACAGAATGTTTCCGGGCTTGATATCGCGGTGGACCAAGCCTTGCCGATGGGCAGCAGCCAAACCCGAGGCCACTTGTTGCGCGATTCGAACAATGACTTTGGTTTCCAGCGGTCCTTGTTGTCGAACGAACTCTTGCAACGAGCAGCCAGGGACGTAGGTCATCACGAGGAACGGATGATCCGCGTCCGCATGAACCGCGTGGATGGGGACGACGTTCGGATGCACCACCGCCGCTGCCGCCTGAGCTTCACGAATGAACCGTCGACGTGCGGCGCCCACCGTCGCCAAATGCGGCGCTAAAATCTTGATCGCGACCGGTCGATTCAATTCGCGATCAAAGGCACGCAGCACCACGCCAAATCCACCTTGACCGATAAAGCTCTCGATATCGTATTCGCCGATTCTTCCCAGCATCTCCGGGTGCCGCGGCGTCGCCAATAGTTCTCGGACTTGCTTCAGAGCCAAGGTCTTGGCGTCCTCGTCCGCGTCTCTGGACTTGGCAACCGACTGCGATTTGATTTTGGTTCCCAACTCTCCAGCGACGTTCACAAAATCGCTGGATAGCATTTCCGCCGCATCTTCCCACCAACAAGCTTCGCCGGCCAAAGACTCTAGCGATTGGCGACAACTCTCACACGATTCCAAGTGGTGTTCGCAGGTCAATAGTTGGTTGGCCGGCAAGGTCTGGTCCAGCATCGACTGCAATGTCGCGGACTCCAAGCAGTGAGGGGTTTTCAGCATCCGGTTACCCTTGTGTCGAATCGAATTCGGATTGGGAGATCAATTGGCGGATTCGGGCCAACACACGACTGCGAGCCACGTAGATGGCACCGCGCGTCATGTTTAGTTCTCGAGCCACTTGAGCGAGATGCTGGTCCAAGACCGCCGTTCGCCAAAATGCCTGCCAAGTAGAACTTTGAAATTCTTGCTGCACTCGCGCCGCCGCCCAGTGAAACAGACTGCGTCGCTGTTCCCAATCAAAGGCCGCTGCCGGCGCGATGACGTCGGGCAGTTCAGGCAGGTGGATCGGGCGAAGCTTCTGCGAGCGAAAATAGTCGATCGCCAAGTTTTTCACCGCGATCGCCAACCAACCGCGAAAGCTGCCCCGTTGTTGGTCCGCATCCCAAGTCTTGAGCTTGGTGGCGACCCTGGCCATGACCACTTGCACCACGTCATGAGCGTCCGCCTCCTGCAGGCCTCGTCGTCGAGCATAGTTAAAAATGACCGGTTGGTAGAGCTCCACAAACTCGAACCAAGCTTGTTGGTTCTCGCCATCGGCCAGTTGGACCAACAGACTGGTTCGAGTTTCGGGGTCGGTGGACATCGCTTGGAAAAATCTCGGGAGCCGGTTGGCGTCAGGGCGTACAGTTGGTCGCATCGCAGTCGGTTCATTGAAGTACACGGGCCATTCTAACGAAGCTTACACGAAATTTTTTGAGAAATTGCACCTGGAGGAATAGCCAAGCGGCTTATTTCGCTCGGATCGCGGTATTTCGAGGCGGATTGGAGCGTTCGACGGGTTCAAGCCCAAGATAGATTTTGGAAGGCTTAAACAGTTTACTTTGTCGCATCCGTTCACGACCCAAACGCGGGCCGCCGCAAATTTGGCGGTTGGGATGGTTGTTCGCCGCCAAGTTGGATCTCGCCAAATTAGCTCTGGCCACGCGGTTAACCAAGGCCGCTTGCTCCGCTCGTGCTTGTTGGACCTAATTTGGAGGCCATTCAGAGTGGCGCGAAACTCAAATCTTTTGATCGGCTGGTTCAATTCCATTTGCCAACCGTTGCGTCGCTTGAATCATGAACTGATGTGCGATCTGATTGGCATTGGTTCCACCGGGCAATCGCACGAGTGGTTTTCTGCAGTGTCGGCAGAATTGTTCCAGGTCGGTATAGCAATGGCTGCTCCAGCGAATCGCCAACAGAACCGCCACCACATCGGGCCGGGCAATTTTGGGCTCAAACTCACGCAGTGGCGTGTGCGGCAAAACGGTTTCCCAATAGAGTTCTTTCAACTCGAAAGCCAAACGTAGAGCTGCCTGTCGATCCTGTCGCAGTTCGCCACCGACCATCAATAATGATTTGCCTCTGAGCAGTTCCCGCAATTGGATGACCTCGGCGGAATATCGTACGACCTGATCGGAAACCAGTTGGACCCCAGGATTGCGCGCCAAATATCGTTCAATTTCTCGCAAGACCAGAGTGGCCGAATGTTCGGTATCATCGAAGGTGTCGAAGTGATGCAGGATCGGAATCAAATGCTCTCGCAACTCGACATTGCTCGGTTGGAGCATTGTCGGTACCAATTCGCTGACGGCGCGGAGGATCGTGTTTATTCTCGTTGTGGCGTCCTGTTCTCCTTGTTCTTGAATCAACCGCGACTCGAATCGCACCTTGTTGAGCATCCTGCGGACATCTTTCTGCCGCGAAACTTTCCTTTGCAAGTCTTGATCCGCCCGCGCAATTCGAGCAGCGAGTTCATCACTTGCGTGTGGTTCTGCAATATCCTCTGTCTTCATAAATCTTTCGATGTAAACTGCTGCCCGTCGAGAGGTTTCTCGAAGCCAGGAATACGTGGCGTTCTGATCGGAGTCGTAGCCATCGTAACCAGTTTGGCGCACGGCCTGTCTTAGAGCAGACTGGGCTTCGGCGACCAACAAGAGTACGTCGTGCAAACTCGCATCAAGTGCGCCGTCGTTGAAAATTGTTTCGACCAAAGCCATTGAGGCGGCCAAATTGTCGAAGTTGTCGGCCAGTTCATCGAAGCGGGCGACCTCTGCTGGCTCAGGACAGCCCTTGCTGTTGGTCCACAAGAAGCAGTTAGGGATTTCTCGAGCTCGTGCGATAAGGTCGCGATCGACAGGATCGATTTCTAACCTGAAGTCGGCCCCAATCTGGAGCAGGCGTCGCCGCTCAGCCGCCCATCTCGCGGCCTCCGCCTTGAGTTGGCAGCGTTGCTTGACATCGTTTGCAAATTCTACATCACCGGCTGCTCGTTGTTCTGTCCCGACCAACTCGGCATTGTACGACACCCCGACGCTCGTCTCGGTTTTCGATAAATTTCCGCGACCAAAATGGAGCAGCTGAACGGCTTCTCGCGCGGACAGAACTTGTCGTTCCGCGTCGCTGCGGGAACCTGGTAGTTCCGGCGCGGAAGGAGGGGATGGTTCTTCGCAGCCCACGACGTCAGATTTTCCATCCGATGCTAAAGATAAAGAGTTAAGACCTATTTCTTCATTCGGATGTATCTGGGTTCCAAAGGATTGGAGCGATGTAAAAAGTTCTTGCGACACGGAGTTGCCTAATACCGATTCGGGCGTCGCCGATTCGAACGTTCGAGCTTTTCCTCCTTCAGGTTTTTGAGCCGCTTCATCAGGTATGACTTGGAGTACCAAGTTGGCCAATGTCCTCAGACTTACGCGAAACTCGCGGTCTTTCAGTAGCTCCGTCACTCGCGAGAGAACAACTTGAATGCTATTAACAAAGTTTAGATCGTCCGACAATGGCATCGTCTCCTTCATCTAGCCGGGCATAGGCTAGTAGCAACTTGTAGTGTGTCCTTAAGGATAGGGTCATGCGTGTGAAACCGGTCTCGGTGACGATTCAGTTACGGCTAATTTTAGCTCAAGCTTGTGGTAACTCGCGTCGCGATGGCTTCTTTATCGTAGCGTATGTTAGCGCCGATCCCAATACGGTTAGGAGCAGGATAACGGCGGCGATTTGCCAAAGGTGCAGGGTTAACTTGTTGCGGAAGTCGAGTTGAAGTTCTAACGGAGCATTTTCGGCGACTTGGACGCTGCGGGCAAACGTGTACGTCTCGCCCTCCACTGGCAAGCTGATGATAAATGCCTGGGGCGCCGGTTCGGTCGTGTGCTGGTGCTGGACCAAGCGAGCCGCGATCTGTTGCAGGATCGCGTTGTCTTCCTTCGAATTGCCACGCAACAGTTGACTCAACTCCTGCGGACGGAAGTTCAACTGGTCAGATTGAAGTACCGGATTGGCGGCCGCTGCTTGGCGAAACTGCTCGCTCCCGGCCAGGTCGACATCGTCGCCGCTGTTGTCCAAGAACAATCGCTGCCGCCGCGTGTTGAGCCCCACGATCGCCTGCTGCGTTTGCAGATTCTCCAACTGGACGCGGGCGTCTTCGTTCGAGGCGGCATCCAAGGCATATTGATTGGCCACACTGTTGAGTGCCCACCGAGCTTTACTTTGCTCGCCAGCCTGAAGCAATTGGTTCGCTTGCTCTAAAAGCTGGGTCGCCTGCTGGGCCTGAACTTGGCGCTTGCCACTGGCGGCTGTCAAATAGGACTCGCGATCGTAGTCCTTTTGGTTCGTGTTTCGAATCAATTCCAGATTGCCAGCGTTATCGTTCAGCTCGAAGCCTTTCGGCGCAATGACATTCCACTGGATATTCTCCAACGGCACATTCAACTGCGGGCTACGAAGTTTCAAACCGCTCAAACGATCGCCTGGAACGGAATAGACGAACCGAACTTGCGCGGTCCGGTCGTCAATCCCCGGCAGAATATAAAACTGCCAAGCATTTCCGGCCCCGCCTTGCCGAATCGAATTCACACTTTCACCATTGACGAAGATGCTAAACAGTTGGCCACCTTCCGGCAACTTGACACTCAAACTGCTGCGCTGAATGACTTCCATGACCATGTCCACCGCCGTCAACTGATCCCCTGTCGGCGATAGCACGGTCGTCAGCGATCCTTCGGCGACACGCAGTTTCAAGCCATCGGCCAACGAATGACGTACGGCGCGAACTCTTAATGCTGCCGCCGGATCGACACTCCGCAGCGAAAATGCCGGCGCGTTGCGATTGAGTGATTCCCTTAACGGTTGAGGAACCGTGCTCCAGTCGACTCGTTGCCAGCCCTGAGTCAACTCGCTGTGTTCCAATTCCAAACGTCCACCCGACCGAACTGCGAAGTAGTACGAGATCTGCCTAGCCTCGGGGAATTGGATCGGCGTCAAAGCTTCCTCGTCCTGGTTGCGATCACCGCGACGTTCGTATTCGATTTGGAACTGCAATTTGCCCACGATACGACGTTTGAACTGGACCTCCCAGATGTTCGAATCGGGCGCCGTTCGAATCATGTCGCTGACGGCTGGGCCGGTGGCTCGTATCGTTTTGATTTCGTCTTCGTTGGAAATAGGAAGCGCAACTCGCAAGGCCGCGATCGAAGCATTCTGAACATTGAAGTTGGCAAACAAAGCGGAGCGAGTCTGTCCTTCGCGGAGTGTGATTTCGTGGAGGACTTGGCCGGTGACCCAGGGATCAAGTTTCTCCAGCCCCAAGACCAAGTTCCAATCTCGCTGAAGTAGTCGAAACGCCAGCGCCCCTTGGCCCTCGCCACCCAAGGTTCGCGGGTCGGTTTCGGAAACGTTTTGCCGCGTGATCGTGCGCAGACGAAATCCGGTCGTCGGGCGAACGACCAATTCACCGGCTTGCCGAGCCGCTTCATTCAACTCAAAACGTGGTATCTTCCATTCGGCTAAGTCGGTTGGGGCAATCCCGGTCAGCGCCAATGAGAAGACGTGGGTCCCGATCGTCTTGCCGTTGAGATGCAAGACGATGTTTCGCTTGCCGTTTTCGTTGAGTTCGGCCCAATGGTGGAGTGCAGCGCCCGTCAGCGTTTCGACCTCTAGGCCGTCAGGCAAAGGGAAGCTCACTTGAAACAAACCGGCTCGCGAGATCTCGACCGCGAAGTTGCAGGCCAAGAGCACACGTTCGTCACCCAACGACAGCACTTGCTTGCTGTTGACACGCACCTCGGAAGCCACCGGGGCGACTCGCACGGCCAACGAACCGCCGTCGGTTCCGTAACGATAGACGCAGTGCAGGGCCGCTTGTGGATTGGCGATCATGGTGGCGTCGAAGTCGCCGGCATTGACGATCGTCATGACTTGCGGCTCGACTTTCTCAGGCCGAGCGTCCGGGCCAAACGCAACTGCCACCAACCCGACTTCACCATTCGTGCCGACAACTCGCAGTGGAGCGAGAGTCACATCCGCCGGTAACGGCTCGAGTCCACGCTGCGTTTCAATCATCACTTCAAATGGTTGCGATTGAGCAGGTTCGATCGCCAGAGTTAATCCGCCGGTGTCCGCATCAAACTGCCATGAACCGACGGGCCCCGTAACGGAGCTAACCGTCAATCCCAGCGGCACTTGCACTTGCAGCGCCGACACTTGTCCCTGTGACGTGCGAACGCGGAGTCGATGTCGCCCATCAACAACGCCTGGGGCTGGCACATACAAATTCGAGGCCTCGACAAAGAACTGTGTTTTCTCTGACGCAACGTCGCGAGTTTTCGGCTTCAGTACGAGGAGTCCTGGGCCGGGTCCCAACAAGATCTTGGCGGCAGTCGCTTCGCCCGTTGCTTCCAGTGCTTCAATTCGAATGGCAGTTGGCCCCGCAACTTCCCAACCGGCCTCGTTGTAGTTCAGGCTGATCTCTTGCACAGCCGCCGTACCGGAGAGCACGGCGATGCCGTCCATTGGCTTGACCGCTTCCAATTGGTATTCGTATTGAGCGGTGTACGTGGTCGCAGGGGTCGCTTGGTTGGCGACTGCCGGTTGATTCTCCCCCAAAGGAATGCTGATGACATAACACAGGCCGTGGCCGGGAACTTCGGTCCGAGTGACTCGTAAATCCGCACCTTCGAAGCGAGTCAGAACGGCTGGAGATCGGAGCAACAAAAAGCGATCGCCAGGCACACCGGTCAACGAGATCGTGCCGGTCGCTTTCAACCGAGCATCCTGATGCGTGATCTGCCACTGTTGAACGATCGAATCCGCAGCATCGAACCCCGCCGGAGTTTGAGCGATGGAGTTGCCGGCCAGAGAAGACAACAATGCGAAGAACAAAACCGCCGTTGTCATCGAGGTGGAGCCACCGCCAGCCGCTGCATTTCGATGTTCCGACGAACTGGTGTCGCTATCCGGCCGCGTCTGATTTACCGATCGGACCCACGCGACCAAGTCACGAAGCGTTCTCGAGGCAGGCCGAACGAATAGCAACAACAGGATCGCCACGCCGATCAAGGCGAAGAACCATGCCGCGCTATCGCCGTGCAGAAGTACTCCGGCGACGATCAACAAAACGCCGACATAACGCACAGGCATGAGCCAGTTCAAAACGCTTGGATGAAACGAGGTGATCAATGCCACGATGCCACCCAACAAAACACCGAGCCCAACCCACGACAGATTGACTCGCCACAGCGGAATGTTGCTCACGGACAGCTCGACGGCTTCTTCAGCCGACAGCACGGGCAGGCTCAACTGCAAAGGCTCGGGCGAACCGATTTCGGAAAAAGCGGTTTGCGCTGCTTGTGCGGCCACGACCATCGCCACGACCATGCACAACAATCCAATCCCACGCCACAGCAACGACTTGTCCAATGCGAAGCAGCCCAAGACCGCAAAGATGCAGATGATCAACAGCATCGCAATGCCGCGATTGGCGATCCACTCAAAGCCCGAGGGACGGAGCACCGGGACAGGTGGCGAAACCGTGCCTCCGATCGGAACCACGACATGGTTCTTATCGCCGCTGATGGTCCACTGAGTCTTGAGCACTGGCGCAGCGACCACGGGTAGCGCGAGTTGAGGGTTTGTCTCGATGACTGCCGTTTTCCCAAGTCGCAAGCGAACTTCTACTGGAGTGTTCGGATCGGCACCTCCCGGCAAGGGAATAAGGGTTGCGTCTCCGGCTTGCCGCGCCGTGACCGGCAGTCCGTTGACCGACACCGCCCACAGCCGCACGGGGTCGCCCGGCAGCTTGATCTTCATCGTACGCTGGCCGCGAGATTTCACGTAGTAGAGCACGTCGGTTACCAGCTCACCGTCCACCGAGACTCGGCTATTGGCCTCCGAGAATTCAATCACTTGATCCGCCGTCGAACCAGGCTCAAACCAACGAACTTGAAGATTCAAATCAAATGGACGACTGGTGTACTGCCACGTTCCTAAAGAGGGCGCCGTGGTGAGCAAGCGAAACTCGGCCGGCAATTCCAATGGGTCCAGTGGCAACATGTCTTTCGACATCGAAAGCGTTTCGATCTCCACTTGCATGGGGCTGACGACTTGCACATAACCTCGTTCGCTTTGAACTTCTGTGGGCGAGATTCGGCCAGCCAAAAACGTATTGCTGGCCTTGCTGGGCTTCTCTTCAAACGTGACCAACAGTGTGTAAGCGCCCATGACCGGTTGATGCAGGGACACGATCAAGGTGTCGCCCTCGCGTCGCCACGTACGCACGTTTTGACCATCGATCATGACATTGCCCATCGATTCGGGCACGTTAATTTTCCACTCGGAAACGGGTGCACCCGTGATAAAGTAGTTGATCAAGGCGCTGCCGTACACCGTTTCTTGGTTTAGAGAATACAAGTGAAACACGTCGGCTTGAACGCTGCGGTCCAGCAACTCGATATTCATCGTCGCTGTCCAGTTCGGTTCACGAATTCGAAACGCTTGTTGCAGTTGCGGAGATGGCTTCGGGAAAAACGACAGTGGTTTTTCAACTAGCAGATCGGACTTGCCGGTGGAGATGCGAAACCCAGGGGCGCTGACGACTCCCAGATCGCCGCGGACCGACTTGGCTCCTGGGAATTCGATACGAGGAAGCGTCCATTCTCCCGCAGCGGCCGCTTCGCTCTTCTCCAATCGCAGCGATACCAGATGTCGTCCCACGACATCCTGGCCGAACACGACTTTCAAGTTGCGTTGGCCATCGGCAACGGTCGTGGCCACGATATAGTCAGCGACGTTGGCGCCGGTGACGGCGACGACCGAGTAATCGGCCGGAACACCAAAGTTCCACTCGCGAATGGCCGCTTCCCGAACATCCAACTCGATGTCGGCGCTGAGCACTCGATCGGTTTCGGCCAACTGATAGACCAGCAGTTCCGAGATGTTGACTTCGGGTTCAATACTGTCGGCCACCACCGAAAACGCATGATCGGCCGCTGGAAAACGATAAACAAACGTCTGCCGAGCTTCTAACGCGTCGCCCGGATATTGGTCCGGTGCTAGTTGAGTCAGACCGCGCAACTCCGTCGGCTGCAAACGTACCGAGCCGATATTGGTCAGACGCAAATGGCCCGAGTGTCGGATGGCTCCAACGGGAGTCAATCGCAGACCCTGCACGGTAATCGGAAAGGCTCCGAGCGGCGTTTGACTGCGGACTTTGATTTGACTGGTGCCTGTGATCGGTTGGCTGAGCGTGACTTCGAGCACGCGATTGTTGTCCTCCGTGGCGACATTCCAGCCCACGATTTGGCTGCCGCCTTGCACTTCGAGAATCTCGCCAGGACCATCCAGTGC
>JAUXWY010000130.1 GCA_030681235.1 Pirellulaceae bacterium
CTTTAAGGGTAAGACCTTTAGCACTCTCTGACCAGGTGCTCGTTCAGGGTCGTATTGCATGCGGATGCCAGAAATTTGGATCATGCCGCCCACCTTGAGCGTTGGATCATCCGTGAAGACATTCGTCACCGCTTGTTCCAACACTGCCAGAACCTCAGCGCCGCTGAGACGCATGGTTACAAGTTTTCCTTCGTGTGGAACAAGCTGTCGAAGTTGAGCCGCGGTAATGGGACCGGGTGGAATTGCTACGCCGTACCCGACACCTGGCAAAAAGGCAACATCCGCCTCAAGTGCCTCGCGCACCATATCTGCGAAAAGAGAATCGATGGGAGACTCTTCGTCACGCTTTCGTGCTTCTTGACCTGCTATAGTCTGGGCGCGCACGAGCCAATCGGCCGCGATTCCGACTTGCTCGTTAACGCGCCCTCCCAACCCTGCCAGGCGGTCAGATGCCCATGTACATCGTTCGTGTGAAGTATCGTCAGCATCATCGATCCTGTGCGCGCGTGGGTTATCTGACCATTCCAACCGAGTAACCAAAGGGCTGTACCAATGGTTCGTTGTATAAATGTTCGCCGGCTCTCTGCACTCAACCAGTCGCAACGGAGAATTTTATGCGGTACGATGTTTTTCATAGGCCTCCTGAGTCGTCAGGAAAACCCGGTCTTGACCAAGTTGCTTTAAAAACTCGGTTCCCGCCAGTTGGTCCAACACGGGACCTTTCACCTCAGTGAGATAAAGTTGAATACCCGCGTCTTGAATCTGAGTTTGGAGGTCAGCCAAAGTCTCCAATGCGCTGGCATCGATGAAATTAACGGCGTTACAGATTAGCACCAGATGACGCAACTCCAACTGCTCCGCTGCGGCGCAAAGCACAAAGTCCTCGATATGTTTGGCGTTTGCGAAGTAGAGACTTTCGTCAATTCGTAGCATCAGCACATGGGGCAGGGTTTCCACGTCGTGCCGCTGCACGTTGCGAAAATGTTCGGTATGGGGAACTCGTCCAACGACGACCATGTGCGGTCGGCTGGTCCGCCAGAGATAGAGCACGATCGTCGAAGTCACCCCGATAAGGATTCCTTTTTCGATCCCGACGCCCAGGACCGCCAGGAAGGTGAGGAGCCACGCAGTGGCATCCGCCTTGTTGTAACGCCAGAGTCGTCGCGGCATCGCAAAATCGATCAAGCCAAACACGGCGATGATGATGATGGCTGCCAATACGGCCTGGGGCAAATGGTAGAACAGGGGCATGAGAAACAAGGCGGACAGGCCGAGCAGTGCCACCGTGACCAGCGAGGCTAATCCGGTGTTGGCACCGGCGTTGAAGTTGACAGAGGAACGAGCGAATGAGCCGCTGACCGGATAACCGCCGCTGACGCCGGCCGCGAGATTGGCGGCCCCCAACGCTAACAGTTCTTGATTGGAATCCACTTTTTGCCGTCGCTTGGCGGCCAACGACTTAGCCACAGAAATGTTTTCCAGAAATCCAATGAAACTGACCGTCAGGGCGAGCGGGAGCAGGGACAGAGCCTCCGAGACAGCGATCTCGGGCAAGGCAAATCTTGGTAATCCGTTGGGAATTTCACCGATCGTACTTACTCCGCCGGGTTCTCCCAGATCGAAGGCGGCGACGCTAACCGTGCCAACGATGACCACAATGATGGGACCACTCTTTGACAACGATTGCTCCAAGACAAGCGGGAGTCTTCTCCATTGCGCGAGAAGCCATGGTAGCAGGTACTGGAACGCCAGGAGCAACGATACGCTTGCGGTACTAATCGCAAGTGTGGGCCAGTCGATCTGCGGAAGCGCCCAGGCCAGTTCCGCCAGTCGCTGGTGAAGGTGTTGGGTCTGCGGAAGCTCCACGCCCAGTAAGTGCTTTACTTGACTAAGCGCGATCAGGCACGCAGCGGCGCTGGTAAAGCCGGAGAGCACCGGTTGGCTCAGGAAGTTTGTAATGACTCCCATGCGGAAGAGCCCCAATGCGATCTGGATCACTCCCGCGAGCAGCGCGGTGGCTATCGCAAACGCCAAGTAGCGCGGCGAACCGGGCTCTGCTAACACGGTGACCTCAGTCACGATCAGCAGCGACAATAGAGCGGATGGTCCAACCGACAGAAACCTGCTGCTGCCCAGGATCGCATAAACAGCCAGTGGTAACATACCCGCATACAAGCCGACCTGTGCCGGCAACCCGGCAAGCAGCGCGTAAGCCATTGCCTGCGGGATGAGCAGCGTCGCCACGATGACGCCCGCCACTACATCCCCCGGCAAATGCTTGCTCTGGTAATGAACAAGCCAATCCAGCGCCGGCACCAAACTTGACAGCCACGATCCAGATCGGTTGCAGCTGGGGATTTGGGTTGTCATAGTCGATTCATTGATCCTAAAGGCAATGCAAGAACGCGACCAGATCCGATTTCTCTTCGGCCGTTAACTTCAACTCCATGACCAGGTTGAAAAACTCGACCGTATCATCCAGCGTGAGAAGTCGACCGTCATGAAGGTAAGGTGGCGAGTCTTTGATGCCACGCAACGGAAACGTCTTGATTGGTCCATCCATGGAAGCCATTCGACCGTTGATCATCCTTGGTTCGTAAAATCTCTCGACTCGCAGGTTGTGCATCAAGTTGTCGGTGTAATAGGGACCGGGATGGCAACTCGCGCAGTTGGCCTTGCCAAAAAATAATTTCTGTCCTCGCAGCTCGGAATCACTTGCCAGATTTGGATCCAACTGCCCCATGACGTTCAATTTCGGGGCGGGGGGGAAGTCCAACAACGCCTGAAACTCAGCCATCGGGTGAACTTGGCTGCCACGATCCAACACGTTGATTCCCTTCTTGGTCGCGATCACGATATCGCCGTCAAAATAGGCGGCTCGTTGTTCGAACTCGGTAAAGTCTTCCACCGACTTCAGAGCTCGTTGGGAACCAAATAAGCGTTGGACGTTGACGCCGCGGAGCGTCGGAGTGTCGATACGATGTCGGAACTCCTGCGGCCGAATATCCCCCACCAGGTGTGTGGCGGCGTTGGTATGTCCATTGGCGTGACAATCAAAACACGTCACACCTCGGCTGGGGCGTTCGCTGCGTCGGTCATGCGTCTGATTGAATTGCTGTTGCGGGAACGGAGTTACCAATAGCCGCAATCCTTCCAATTGTTTTGGGTTGAGAATCCCATTGAACAGTTCGAAGTGGTTGTCGATGGTGACCAGTTTTCCCTGCGAAACGTCTCCTAGATCCAGCCGCGTTGTCAAGAAAATCGGCGGAGGGAACTCGGGCAAAAAGTGGTCGGGCAAATCGAAATCCAGATCAAAGCGTGTCAAATCGCGAGCTTCTTGTTTCTTAATTTCGTCAATATGGAATTTTGGGAAAACCATGCCACCTTCGGGATGATTGGGGTGTGGCAGGGGAAGAAATCCCGCCGGAAACAAATCCCGCTCACGAATCTGCTGTGGGCTGAGCGAACTCAGCTTGTCCCACGTCATTGAGTCAGCCAGTTTGATCCGGACTCCAGTCTGAACAGCCTTGCCGCGCGACATGGTGGACTCGTCTGCCGCGCGATTGGCCAGATCATAGCGAGTTTCCAACAGTGCCTGATGCTGACTGGCGAGGTCTGCCTTGGCTGCTACCATTCGCTCCATAACTGCGGCAAACGGCTCGGTTTGATCGACTGGCATGTAGCTCGAGGGCTTCTTTGCGGGCTCTTGCGCCAAAGCGAGATTTTCAGCGTTTGTATTTAGAACTACGGCGACCAGAAACAACCAGTGGACTTTTGTCGTTTTGAACAACATCGTTTTCTTCCTTATGTGGTGACAGTTGGCATTGGGGGGCAACACGGCGTTGCTTGAACGTTCAACTCATCGCAGCACGGTGAGTTGTTTTTTGAAGTTAGAAATCAGGCGTTGATCGGGTATCATCGAGTTTCTTCCTTGAGACTGAGGCATTTGGTATCTCGTATTGAATTTTTGTCGAACGAAAGTGTCCCCGGAGACTACCGCACTGCGATCCAATGAATCGCAAATAGTGAGACGGTCAACAGCGGTAACCAAATCAGCAAAAATTTTGTGCGCTCCATTGGAATAAGTTCGGGAAGAGTCAACTGGCCACGATCTCCCCACTTGTTAATCGTTTTGCTAAACACTTTCGAAAATTCCGCAAACAGGTACGAGCCCAACAGGAGGCCGACGATCCCACCCACCACGTCCCAGTTGCCCTGGCCCAGCGCGGCGGCGCCGGTGCCGGGGCAATAACCAAGCAAGCCAAAGCCAACTCCGAACACTAGTCCGCCGATGATATTGGCGGCGTAGCGGGTTGGTTTGATATCCAGTTTGACCAAGTTAAATGCATGAAGACTGAAGATTCCCACGCTGCCGACGATGATCGCGGTCAGCATCACTTTCATGACGGTGAAGTCTTCTAGCAACAGCGATCCGAGCAAGACGTGGTATTTCGCAACGCCTCCCTTTTGCAGCAAAAATCCAAAGATCACGCCGAACAAAAGACCAAGTAGCAATTGATTGGGGAGCGACATTTTTTTCATGGTTTGGTCCTGTTCACGATTTACCTCTTCGGCTCACGGCGGAGCCAAACGTATCATTGAGCGAGTTGTTAAGAGCCTATCCCAAAAGGGGTCTGACCCTTTCAATGGGTCAGACCCCTTTTAGAATAGGCTCTAAGTTGCTTGAGTGAGTTGTTAGTTTGATCGACGGATTCCTGGAAAACGCCGAACTAGACGCGATACATCAACATTGCCGTCACGATGCCACCGATGAAGAAACAAATGACGGCAATCCATGAACCAACGGAGAGTTGCAAGGTCCCGCTGATTCCATGGCCGCTCGTACAGCCGCCGGCAAGTCGTGCACCGAAAGCCATGCATATTCCACCCATCAATGCGGCAGTCAACCGCAGTGGGAGACTATCGTCGCCAAATCGGGCCGCCCACATTGACGGCAACCACTCGTTAGTCAGTTCGTTTCCCTGCCAAGCGGCAAGAAACGCACCAACGACCGTACCCGCAACCAACATGAGTCCCCAGTCGACTATCGGCGGATGGTCTTGATAGTATTTCAATGAGTCGGTGTGTTTCGGGGCGACCACGCGCCCCAACATTCCGGCCAACGCCGCATAGGCCGACGATGCGCCCAGCGCTTTGGCCGAGAAGTAAAAAGTCGCCATCGACAATAATCCGATCAGTGCTCCGACAATGTACGGTGACCACGCCGGCCCGGCATAGGCGAGCGGGTCAGTGCCCGGCTGGGCAGCGACTGCGAAGCTTGGGACGCCGAACATCAGTGCGGCGTCCATCAATTGGTAGGGTGTCATGAAGCGTCCTCGGGTTTGCTAGGTTTCACCGGTCCGTGTCCGATGATTTTTTTTGTTCTGTTGGCTCCTCGACCGCGTACTCGGAGGCCTGCCAAGCCTTCCAGCTTCCTGGTATGTTGTGAACGGTCGAGAACCCGTCCCGCTTGAGAATGCTGGCCGCGAGACTAGCTCGATAACCACTGTCGCAGTACACGGCGACCGGCTTGTTCTTGTCGAGACGTTTTGCCTTTTTCGCTAGTTCCGGCAGGAAGATGTACGTCGCAGTGGGTACATGTCCATCTTGCCATTCGTCCGGTGATCGCACATCAACAATTTGCAAATCACCTTGTGGCACTGCCGTGTTCAACTCGTGTACCGACATCTGGTCCAGTTTGGAAATCGGCAATGCCTTGTTGTCCCATTGTTCCATTCCGCCCAGCAAGTAACCTGCGAATTCGCTGAAACCGACGCGGAGCAACTGGCGTTGAACTTCTGGTAAATCGGCTGCGTCATCCAGGACGAGTAGGATCGGCTTCTGCGGATCGAGAATCCATCCAGCCCAGATGGAAAGTTCGGCACGCGGTCCGATGTTCAAAGCGCCGCTGATGTGGCCGCCGCCAAAGCCGCGCATTTGGCGATTGTCTACCAATTGGTTGTTGCTGTTTTTGATCACTGCCGCGAACTCGTGGGGCGGCAGTGGCTGGAAAGACGGCAGCCGACCAAGCACTTCCGGCCCATCGGCGTTGATCTTCTTCATCCGCGGATAGTACACTGGTTCGGGGGGGGCGTGTTGGAGGACGTAGTCAATAAACTTCGCCTCGTCCTTGAACTGGAGGGCCTCGTTGTTCCGCCGCTCGTAGCCAATGGATGACACCAGGCGGTCGCTGATATTTGCACCGCACGGGGAGCCAGAGCCGTGCGCTGGATAAACCAGCACGCCGTCCGAAAGCGCAAGATAGAGGTCGTACAGGGAACGATACAGTTGTGCCGCCAATCCCTCGGTCGCGTCCTCGCCCAGCAAGTCGGGGCGACCCACCGAGTCCGCGAATAGGCAATCGCCGCTGAAGATGGCAAAAGGTTGTTCTGGGCGATTGCCTTCTGACGCGATGAAAGACATGTGTTCCGGCGTGTGGCCGGGCGTATGTTTGGCGGTCAGAATCACGCGACCGAGGTCAATCGTATCGCCATCTTTCAGCTTTTCGCATTTAAAGCCGTACTTTGCCCCACCTTCGACTGAAAGAAATGCCTTGGCCGAGGCTGTTCGAGCACAGAGTTCCCGAGTGCCAGAAACAAAATCAGCATGAATATGAGTTTCTAGGACATGCGTGATCGCGAGCTTATGTTTTCGTGCCAACGAGAGGTACACGTCCACATCTCGCCTTGGATCAATGACCGCCGCCTTTCCGGTTTTGCGGTCACCAATGAGGTACGATAGGTGCGCGACCCCCTGAGTAAAGACCGTTTCGATCACCATCGTTGAATTTGCCAACGTTGCTCTCCCGTTTAGCCGTTACAATCATATGAACCAATGCGAACAACACAGATTTTCGCTTATAACAGATGCGCAGAGCATCGAGTGAAACACGGAAACCAGGTAGCGGATTTACCCAGAAAAACAAAGGGGTCAGGCCTCTTTGATTTGGTTCCGCAGCGATGCGAAAGCGGGTCGGCCACAACGCGGCTCATATCGACTATCATAGCGAGTTCAGTTCGGCCATTTCATATCCCTCCTCACCACGTGATAAACAACCATGGCAAACGAAAACAAAATCGTCGCTGACCGCGAAATCCTCATCGAAGCCCATCGAAACGGTGCCGTCGCGACCTTTTTTGCGTTCTTTCGACTTTCCGGTCCAGGTTGGTTGCAGGCTGCCGTCACTCTTGGTGGTGGATCGCTAGCCAGTGCCCTGTATCTGGGCGTGCTTAGTGGCACATCCATGTTATGGCTGCAATTGGTGGCGATTATCGCCGGTGTGATTATGCTTTCGGCGATCGCCTATGTCACGTTATCAACGGGCAAACGTCCCTATCAAGCGATCAACGAGTACATCAACCCGGTCTTGGGTGTCGGCTGGATCGTGGCCACGGTTTTGGCAAATATGATTTGGATCATGCCGCAATTCAGTCTCTGTTTCGATGCGATCAACTCGAACTTTGCAGATAATTCATTGAGTGAAAATCAAAGTGCTAAATATGGAATTTCGATAGCTCTCTTTATGCTTGCCGGGAGCTTGGTCTTCCTTAGTTCGAAAAAAGGACGACTGATTCGACTGTTTGATTTGTTTCTTAAATTGGTAATCGGCGTCATTATCGTGTGCTTTGTCGCCGTCGTCGTGATCCTTTTCCAGAAAAACGAAATCACCTGGGCGACGATCCTTTCTGGATTGGTCCCCGACCTCAGTCAATGGTCCAATCCCTCCGAACAAATTCGACGGCTCATCGAAAGCCTTTCTGAAGAGAAGCAAAAACTCTGGACCGATACGATCGTTGCACGGCAACGAGAAGTCATGATTTCAACAGCGGCGACAGCGGTTGGATTGAACATGACGTTTTTATTGCCCTACTCGTTGCTTGCCCGTGGTTGGGACAAACCGTTCAGCGGACTGGCGCGATTCGACTTGGTAACAGGAATGGCGATTCCGTTTGTCTTGGTCACATCCTGCATTGTGATCGCGTCGGCTTACAGCTTTCACGGAAAAACCGATGAGGCGCTGCTCAGTGGTGACTCGAAGGTCGTGAAGACCAGCATGTTCTTCAAGGAGGCTGCTCCGATCATTCGCGACTACATTCTCAAGCAAGACCAACAATTCGAATCATCCTTGGTAGCGATCAAGGCTTTAGAAGCTGAAATCAAGGTTTTGCGGGACAAACTTGATAAGAACTGGTTCGACAAGGAACTTGCCGCTGAACTTGGCAAAAAGAGCGTAGAACTTGATAGTGAAACCAACGATGTGGTTTCCAGAATCGCCCCTGAACTTAGCGACGAAGAAAAGATACTGGCGACCGTCTTGGTGAAACCCAACGCGAATCAGCTTGCCAAATCTCTTCAGCCGTTTCTGGGTGATAAAAACGCAAACCTGGTGTTTGGTGCTGGTGCGTTGGCCATGGGTTTCTCCACGATCATTATCCTAATGATGATCAATGGTTACGCCATTCGGGAAATGGTTGGCAAACCTGATAGCCAAATCTTATTCATGATCGGCGCATGTGCTGCTGGTATTGTCGGCATTTGCTATCCGCTTTTCTGGGGTGGCGTTTCGAAGACCTGGCTGATCGTTATGGCGTCCGTCTTTGGAGCCATGTTGCTGCCGATCGCTTACATTGCGTTCTTTTGCATGATGAATAACTCAAACCTGATGGGCGACAATAAACCGAAAGGTATCTGGCTTATCATTTGGAATGTATTGATGGCATTTGGCATTGTCGTGGCCCTCGCCGCTGCTGTTTCTGCGATCTTAATCAGGCTGGAAAGTGAACAAGGCATGTTCGTGCTTGGCGCTGCCGTCACTTTTGTCATTCTGGCGATCTTCGGATTCTCAGCCAAGTTCCGCACATCAGCGGACGAAAGCCCGTAGCTCTAGTGCTTTGTCACCGTTTAATTCTAGGGTCTGGTTAAGGGGGTCAGGAGTGGGTCAGGAGTGAATGGCCGGCACGGCCCATCGGGTGCTTCGCACGATTGACTCCTGACCCCTTTACCAGTCCCCATCACCGACATGATTGCACATGCTTGCCGACGTTTAATACTGGCAGTAACATAGCTTGGAAGTTAAGCCCAGTCGAGAAGTTTTGGAAGACTTGAAGCTGATGAAACAGTGGTTCGGCACCGTGGCGACAGACAATAAGGCAGCGTTGGAGATGAATCATTGATCGCGACGATGAGAGGCCAGAGGACAGCAATATGGTTCGGATTTTTCTTACACGCATTGTTGGGCTGGCCCTGCTGTGGAGCGTGCTGACCGGAGGAGAGAAATCCTCCTGGCTCTTCGGCGGCCCCGCTATCCTGGTCATTGCGGCCTGGCGTCTCGGCGAGGCACAGACCTCCAGTGGACGATTACGCCCTTGGCGGCTGTTGCTGTTCGTGCCGTTCTTTCTGCTGCGGTCGTTCACGGGGAGCTGTGACGTGGCGTGGCGTGCGTTGCATTGGCGGCTGCCCATTGCGCCAGCCGTGCGGAATTATGCGTTCCGCCTGCCCTCAGGAAGTCCAGCCCGAGTTTTCTTTGCCAACTCGATCAGCCTGATGCCCGGCACCTTGACCGTAGCGTGGCACGATGATTCACTGCTGGTACATCTGCTGTCGGACACACCGGACGCGTTGGTCGCACTGCGGCAGTTGGAGGATCGCGTGGCCGCCGTTTTCGATCACGAACTGCTTTCCTCGGAGAAGGGCAGTCGTCTATGAATGTGTTGATCCTCGGGGTAGCGTTTTTTCTCCTGGTGAATGTGGTCGCTGGGCTGGTTCGCGTGTGGCGTGGGCCAACGGCGCTCGACCGGATGCTGGCCTCGCAATTGTTCGGCACGACGGGCACCGCGATTCTGCTGCTGTTGGCAGAAGGGCTTTCCAATCCGGCCCTGCGCGACGTCGCACTCGTGTTCGCACTGCTCGCCCCAATCGCGACGGTCGTTTTTGTGCGGCGCTGGCCGCTTTCCTCCAGTGCCAATGGCGGGAGTTTCCATGAGCACGAATGATCTGGTTTCCTGCGTATCGCTCGTGCTCGGTGCCTTCTTCTTTCTGGCTGGCACCATGGGCATGCTACGGTTCCCCGACGTATACACACGTTTGCACGCGCTCACAAAGGCCGACAATCTCGGGCTTGGGCTGTTGGTCTTCGGCCTGGCGTTGCAAGCGGAATCCTGGCTGGCCGTGGCGAAACTGTTTCTGGTCTGGGGCCTGGTCATGCTGGCCAGCACGACGTGTTGCCATCTAGTCGCACAAGCCGCGTGGCAAGCGGGAATTTCGCCCTGGAGCCGCCGCGATGGACAGTAGCCTGGCGTGGTTCGACGCCATCCTGACGCTGACGCTGGTGGTTGTGGCCCTGCGTGTGCTCTTTGCCCAGGATCTGTTTCAGGCGATTGTGTTGTTCATCGTTTTTGGCCTGCTGCTGTCGCTTGCCTGGTGCCGCCTGGGGGCGGTCGATGTGGCGCTGGCAGAAGCCGCGATCGGTGCCGGACTGACCGGCGCGTTGTTTCTAAACACTCTGGCAACGACTCGGCGACATGGCGACCAGGCACCCCCAGCGGAAACCATCGATCGAAAAGGTGCGTGGGTCGACGACAAATTGCCAACCTTGCGACCCCGGCCGTCGACGCCGTGGACCGGGCGGCTGGCGTTTGGGCTTGTAGCCGGCTCGGTAACGGCCTGGATGGCCGCAGTTGTGGTACCGCTGGCTGTTTCATCCGACGCGCCGCGAATCGCGATTGACGAAGCGATGTTGCGGAGTGGTGTTACGAATCCCGTGACCGCCGTGCTACTCAACTTTCGCGCTTACGACACACTGCTGGAAGTCGCCGTGCTGATGCTGGCGGTGCTGACCGTATCGTCGTTGACGGCCGGTTCCGCCAGAGTGAGCAAGGCCTTACCAAGTGGGCCTGTCCTGACGTCCTTTGTCCGACTCATCTTGCCCGTCGTCGTGATGGTTGCCGTATATGTACTGTGGTCCGGCACCAAGGCGCCTGGCGGGGCTTTTCAGGCAGCGGCCTTACTGGGTGCCGGCGGTGTCCTGCTTCTGGTCACCGACACGCAGTCGCCGAGTTGTGCACGATATCTGCGGCGAGTCCTTCTTGTCGCTGGGTTAGCAGTGTTTTTGCTGGTGGGACTGGGTGGAATGCTTGGCGCGGGGCGTTTTCTGGAATACCCGCCAGCCTGGGCAGGCGTGTTGATTACGCTTGTCGAGACGGTGTTGACTGTGTCCATCGCGCTGGTGCTGGTCATGTTGTTTGTTGGCACATCCCCGACCGGCGCAGAGGGTTCCGCTCGTGCAAGCGACGAGACTCCTGGGGCAACGCCGCTCGTTTCCAGGGAGCGCACGTCATGACACCGACCTTGAATTACGCACTTACCGGCGTCGTCTTGTTCAGTGTGGGGCTGAGCGGATTGTTCTTTTGCGCGCACCTGCTCCGCAAGATTCTCTCGGTCAACATGGCCGGTAGCGGTGTGTTCCTGGTCTTCGTGGCACTGGCACGGCGCCAACCCGATGTGCCGCCCGACCCGGTTCCACAAGCGCTCGTGCTGACGGGAATCGTCGTCGCGGTAAGCGCAACCGCTGTAGCGCTGGCTTTATTTCGTCGCTTGACTCACGAGCCCGCAGAGGAGCCTCACGGCTAAGATAACTCGATGCCTGTAACACATGCCGATGCCTGTCTCGTCTGGCCGATTGTCGCGCCGCTTGCGACAGCGTTAGCGGCTTTCGTGCTGGGGGGCCGATGGAGCACGAGACTGGGCGTCGCGGTCGTTCCGATTGTCGTGGCCGCTACCGCCGTCGTGACCTGGCGAGTCTGGCATCACGGTCCGCAGACGTATTCGCTGGGCAACTGGCCGGCACCCCTGGGCATTGAGCTGCATGCCGACGGGCTCTCATGCGCGATGCTGCTGATGTCGGCCTGTATTGGTGCGGTGGTGAGCGTGTATTCCGTCGGTTACTTCGAAGGCTCCACGACCGCGTCCCGTGGTCAGCCTCAGAAGGACACTGGGGCACAATTTTGGCCGCTGTGGCTCATGCTCTGGAGTGCGCTGCATGCGTTATTTTTGTCCGCCGACATTTTCAACTTATACGTCACGCTGGAACTATTGACACTCGCGGCCATTGGTCTGGTCGTGCTGACCGGCACCCGTGCCGCAGTCGAGGCGGCGTTGCGTTATTTGTTGGCCGCACTGGCGGGTTCGTTGTTGTATCTGGCGGGCGTGGCCCTGATGTACGGCGCGCATGGCACACTGGATATCGCGTCGCTCGGCCGGTCGGTAACGGCGGATGCTTCGTTGCAGGCCGCGCTCCTGCTCATGATGGTCGGCTTAATGCTGAAAACGGCCCTGTTCCCGTTGCATTTCTGGTTGCCGCCCGCACATGGCAGTGCCCCAGCGCCCGTCAGCGCGCTTTTATCCGGACTCGTCGTCAAAGGCTCGTTTTACATCCTGTTGCGGCTGTGGTTCGACGTGTTTCCGCAGGAATTTACGCGGCCGTTGACTCTGTTGCCGGCGGTGTTGGGGGCCGCCGCGATCCTCTGGGGATCGATGCAGGCTCTGGTCGCCGACCGGTTGAAGATGCTCGTGGCGTATTCGACGGTCGCACAACTCGGCTACCTCTTTCTTGTATTTGGATTGGCTCGTCCCGGCTCCGACACTGGCTTTGCAGCGTGGAGCGCCGTTGTGTTGTTCGCGCTGTCGCACGCCTGTGCGAAGGGCGCGCTGTTCCTGGCGGCTGGAACGATCTTGCACGTCGCGGGGCACGACCGGATTCGCGATCTGCCTGCCGTGAGCCGGCGATTGCCGACCACGTTCTTTGCCATCGGCGTCGCCAGCGTTGGCCTGATGGGCTTGCCACCGACGGCGGCATTCGTCGCCAAATGGACGCTGCTGAGAGTTGCACTTGGCGGCGGCCACATTGGGTTGGCCGTCGTCATCGTTCTTGGCGGACTGTTGGCGGCGGCGTATCTATTTCGCGTGCTGGCGGCGGCTTTTACGCAGCCTGGCGTCGTTGATACGAACGTCAGCTACCGTAAAGTTCCACGGTGGATGGAATACTCCACGTTGGGGCTGGCGCTGGTCAGTCTGTTGCTGGGGCTCGCTTCGTACCCGGTAATCGAGTTACTGCGGATTGGATCGCCTTGGTCCCCGCCAATCGTGCAGGAGGCCGCGCCATGACCTGGGACGACTTCCTGCCTTTGGTGACGCTGCTGACCGCGTTGATTCCGGCCGCGATCATTTTCCTGTTGCCGGAAGAACGCATCCGCACGCGGACGACAGTAAACATGGCGGGCGCGGTTCTGAAGCTGGCGATCATCGGCCTGATGCTCTGGGGCGTCTTTCACGAGCACCGCTATGAGTTCCGGTTCCCCATAATGCAGGATCTCGAGATCGTCCTGAGGGCCGATGCGCTGGCCATGTTCTTTATCACGCTTTCCGGTGTGTTATGGTTCGTTACGACAATTTACGCGATCGCCTATCTGGAAGGCTCGCCGCACCGTGGCCGATTCTTCGGCTTCTTCAGCCTGTGTGTGGGTGCCACCGTGGGCATCGCGCTGGCGGGGAATCTGTTTACGTTTGTGACATTCTACGAACTGTTGACGTTATCGACGTATCCGTTGGTTGTACATCGGGGAACCGCCACTGCTCTGCGCGCCGGTCGCGTGTACCTGGCCTACACGCTGGCGGGCGGCGCGCTGCTTCTTTTGGGAGCGGCCTGGCTGCATGTGCTGCTTCCCTCGGTTGACTTCAACGGTGGCGCTTCGCTCGCCGGCTTGGGTACGGAACACCATGCATCGCTTCGAATCATTTTCGCCTTGTTGATCGTCGGGCTGGGAGTAAAGGCCGCCCTGGTTCCGCTGCATGGCTGGTTGCCGCAGGCCATGGTCGCGCCTGCGCCGGTCAGCGCCCTCCTGCACGCCGTGGCGGTGGTCAAGGCCGGCGCCTTTGGGATTGTCCGTGTCGTGTACGATGTTTACGGCATCGACTTTGCACAGCAACTCGCGCTGACGACGCCCTTGGCTCTGTTTGCATCGGCGACGATCGTTTACGGATCCGTGCGGGCCCTGTTCCAGGACGACCTGAAACGCCGCCTGGCCTTTTCCACGATCAGTCAGGTTTCATACATCGTGCTGGGCGTGGCGATTATTGGTCCCTCCGCCACCATCGGCGGTGTCGTGCATCTGGTGCATCAGGGATTGATGAAGATCACGTTGTTCTTCTGCGCGGGGAATCTGGCAGAGACGCTGGGTATCCATAAGATCAGCGAGATGCACGGCGTCGGGCGGCGAATGCCGTGGACCATGGCAGCGTTTACGGCGGGCGCGTTCGGCATGATCGGCGTCCCGCCGTTGGCAGGCTTCATCAGCAAATGGTATCTGGGAGTGGGAGCGGTCGAAGCTGGGCAGACCTGGGTGCTGCTGGTGTTAGCGGCCAGCAGCGCTCTCAATGCCGCTTACTTTCTGCCGATCCTGTTCATTGTGTGGTTCCGTGACAAAAAGGTGTCAGGAACCTTTTGCCGCAACGGCCCACAGGGTGCTTCGCACAAAAGGTTCCTGACACCTTTTTGTGAACGGCATGGAGTGGAAACCTCGTGGGGCCTGCTGTTGCCGCCGCTGGTGACGGCCGCTCTACTGATTATCACCGGTCTGTTCGCGGGCGCTCCGTTCAGCCCATTACAGTGGGCGGCGCTCATCGTGGAACGAGCCTACGGCCGTGCGGTCATTCCACAAGGATTGAGCGACGGCCCGGCTCTCCTGTCGTTTCACAATTCGCTGCTCCTGTTGACGCTCGCCGTTCCCCTGGTCATGACATGCTTACTGCTCTGGCATCGGCATCGCAGGTTGGTGCTGTGGCTGGCTTCCGTGGCCGCCGCACCCGCCGTGGCGGTGGCAATTTGGTGCCAGCCGGGCGTGACAGTTGATCTCCCTTGGCTGCTGCTTCACATGCGTCTCGGTTTGGATGCGACCGGACAGGGATTCCTGCTCTTCACGGCGCTGCTCTGGCTCTTCGCGGGAGTTTACGCGCGCGGCTATCTGGCCAACGATCCGCGAATTCATCACTTCTTCGCTTACTTCCTGCTGACGATGACCGGCAATCTGGGCCTGGTGCTCTCGCACGACATGGTGAGCTTCTATCTGTTTTTCGCACTGATGAGTTTTTCCTCATACGGGCTAATCGTCCATCACGGTGATGCCGAAGCGATTCGTGCGGGCCGCATTTATATGGTGCTGGTCGTGATCGGCGAAATCCTGTTGTTCGTGGGAATGCTGCTGGCAACAGTGGCCTGCGGAAGTCTGTCCTTCGACCAGGGTGTGGCGGGTGTGGCTGCGTCTCCTGCTCGTCACGTGATTCTCGGGTTATTCCTTGTTGGGTTTGGAATCAAGGCGGGCGTCGCGCCGCTGCACGTCTGGTTGCCGCTGGCCCACCCCGCCGCGCCGACTCCCGCCAGTGCCGTCCTCAGCGGTGCGATGATCAAGGCCGGATTGCTCGGCTGGATACGATTCCTGCCCCTCGGTGAGGTTGCCTTTCCCGACTGGGGGAACTTGTGCTTGATATTCGGGCTGGTGACGGCGTTTTACGGTGCGATCATCGGCGTCACCCAGCGGAATGCCAAAGCTGTGTTGGCTTATTCCAGCATCAGCCAGATGGGGCTGCTGACGCTCGGTGTTGGTGCCGGACTGCTGGTGCCCAGCGCGTGGCCCGCGATCTGCTCGGCGGTGTTGATCTACGCCATGCACCACGGTTTGAGCAAAGGCTGTTTGTTTCTGAGCGTCGGGCTGTTTCCCCATGCGGAGAACGTTTTGTGGCGTCGTCGGCTCCTGCAAGCGGGACTCGTCTTCCCGGCGCTGGCGCTGGCTGGGGCGCCGTTGACGACGGGAGCCGTGAGCAAGGTGTCGCTCAAGTACGCACTCTCTTCTTTGCCGGATCATTGGACGGCCACACTCGGCGTGCTGTTACCGCTAGCCGCCGTTGGTACCACGTTGCTGATGGCCCGCTTTGTCTATCTGATATGGCCAAGTCCTGGGCGTGATGACCGGCCCCCAGCTCCGGCAGCTCTTCTCTCGTGGTGTGGCTTGCTTTCAATGGTCGTCTTAGCGGCTTGGTGGCTACCCACGACGGATCGCAGCAGCGGCAGTTGGGAACAACTCGTTGCAACGATATCGTGGGACAATCTGTGGCCCGTACTCTTGGGCAGTGTCGTCGCCTGGGTCGGTTGGCGACTCTGTCAGTCCCAGCGAGGAATGAGCCTCCCGTCGGTCCCGGCGGGCGATGTTCTTGTTCCTGCGCTAGGAGTGATTCATTCCATGACCACCTGGTGGCTGTCGTTGTTTCCGCGCTGGCAGGAGAATACAAGTTGGTCCTTCAAGCAATCGTACGGCACTTTCATCGATCGCATCGCCGGACATGTCTCTGGCCGCATCCGCTCTGCGGAAACAATGTTGACAAGCTGGCCGTTGATCGGATCCGCACTGACGATTATTGTTCTCACAGGTCTACTGCTTTCTCATTTTCTGAGTCTGTGATCGACAAGCGGACGCCATCCCTCGGATCACACCCATGCCTTCATCCCCAGTCACTACTCCTCATTCGACTTTGCCCCGGCGCGTGACGCTGACGCTGCAGGCAATCATCGCAATCGGCCTCGTACTGGAACTCTACGACAGCAGCACCGCAGCAACGATCAACGCATTCAGCCATTGTTGCTCGACGATGTTGCCTGATGATTTTGCACTGTACGAAGACCCAATCGACGCGCGAGTGAGTGTTCGCAAGAAACAGCCTTCGGATATTTACGATTTTGAATTGCAAGTCCCTGAAATAAGTTAGAAAATCGGCTCGCCTCCAAAGGGTCAGCCCGGTCAGCGCCCTTTTGGGCTAGGCTCTTATTCAATCGTTCCAGTGCTCAGGAACTGCGTCGCGATGCTCATGACTTTGGGATCTTCCATCATGAAGGTGTGAGCCACTGGGAGTTTTATATGAACCGTGGCACCCTCCAGTTTCGTTTCAGGCACCGACACGACCTAATCGCTCGTCCCGTCGAAAACGGCTCGTTCAAAAAGATTTCCTGTCTCGCCACCACCCGCAATAATCGCGAATGGGAAATGTGGGATCGCTAATTCTTCCGCCAAATCGCCCCAGGACTTCGCCAATTGTTGACCACTGACACCAGCGACGGCTCGGAACGTGAGATTGTTGCGGAATAACCGAGCCAATTGCGACCCTTGATTCGGTGGCCCCAACATGACCATGCGAGTCAATCGCGGATCAAGCGAGTGGCCTTCGGCCAAGTTCTGCCGTTGGTGCAAATAATTGCGCACCACCAAGTTGCCCATACTGTGGGCCACGAAATGAATCTCAGAAACGTCGGGCCCCAATCCATCAATGATCTGGGCCAAGTCGCCGGCGTGATCTTGGACCGTCCGACGACTGCTGGCGTATTGAAAGTTGATCGTCTGAAAACCGTGGTCCGAACGCAACGTTTTGGCCATGGCTTCCATGGAAAAATGGGTTCGATTCAGTCCGTGCAGCAGGATCACCACCCGTCCTTGGTACGGCAGAACTTCGCCGTTGGCCCGCTTCGCACTCAAGACGGACTCGCATTGCTTCAAAGTCCCCCAAGCGTGACGAACATCTTGTGGGTCCAATAACCGATGGTGATTGGTCACGGGATTTTGCTGGATATGCCATCCGCCCTCAAAGTACACATCCGTCCAAAATTGTTGCCCACCCATGGTCTTGGAGGGAATGTTGAGATTATTGGAGTCGAAATCGCGGGAAGGCAGGCGAAAAACAGTGGCTTGACCCAACGCCTCGGTTGAAGAAAGGATCATAATAAACAAACACAACAGCACGCCGTTACAAAAACGCATTCGAGTCCTCCGACCAAACCACAAAATATTTCCTGAGGAAGTTGGTGATAGAAGAAAACTCCGAAATGTACAAGGTGAAGTCACTGCGATCGACGACGTGGTCGTGGTTGAATATTGTTGCGATAGGGGTAACGTTACCGCCCTGAATCCGACAGTGGTAACTGCGTTTCCGCGAGGAAAGGTGGAGGGCAACCTGAGGAGAAATTCCAGTCCGTAACTCCAGGCCGTGGTCCTCGTCGCTGGGGCCCACGGAGCCAAGGACTGGCGACCCACTTTTGATCATTGCAGCAGATCGCGGAGGCGGCGGAGGACGCGGGACTTGGCTTGATAGACCGAGTCCACCGAAATTCCCAATTGCTCGGCCACTAACAGCGGATTGATCCCGTCCACCGTCGAACGCCAAAAGGCGTCAAAGGTTTGCTCTTGAACTTCATGGCGGACCAACTCCAAGGCTTGCAGCACTAGCCCGCGGTCGTCCGAGGGCTCGCCAAAATCTTCGGTCGATTCAGGTGCTGGGGCTTGATTGACCATTCGGAACGCCGAAGTTCCGCCCGAAGCAACCACTTTATTCGCTCGAGTTTTGAAATAGTCGCGAATTTTGTTGCGAGTGATCGTCCAAATCCAGGCTCGGAACGATCCATTTTCCTCGGTCTTCTCAAAGCGACTGATCCCGGCATGAACCGACCGAAACACATCTTGAACCACATCGTCTTCGTCGATTTGCGGTATTTTTGCCCGCCGCGTCCAGTATCGAACAAGTGGCGAATACATGGCAAACAGCGTTTGCCAAGCGTTTTGATCGTCGGATTTGACCAAATTAACCAGCGTCAAGCTAGTTATCGTCCCGAAGGATTTTAGAAATGGTTGGTCGATTTCCATCTCGGCTCCCAAGTACTCGACTCGCTAAAAAACCGAATTTTCCAGCAGTTTGTTCACTCGCCGCACCAGCTTGATCAAGCAATTTGAACGGCTTCCACCCGTCATTGTACCCGGACCAAAAGCGAGAGGCCCTTGGGGTTGGGACAAAAAAAATTTTCGTGTCAGATGCTATCGTTTTAGATATTCGGACGCGAGAGAAGTGCTTGCGACCAGTGCTTGGATGCAGAAACGGGACCGTTTCCGGTCAAAAACTCTGCACATAGTCCCGATTTGGAATCATTTGGAAGGTGAGCATATGCTGTCTCGGTTCATTCATTTCGTGGTGGTGGTCGGATTTCTAGCGTTTTCGATAAACGCGAACGTCGCGCTAGCGCAAGGCGAATCTGCGAAAGCGGCGCAAAAAGCCGGGTCCGCGAACGCAGACCAAAAGGTTCAGCTCACGAATATCGGAGCGGAAGCCCTCAAGGTCCGACGCTTGCAGGGCAAGGAATTGGATTTGGCACCGAAAAAAGCGCTGACCTTCACAGCCAAGTCGTTTCCAATGACTTTGGAAATCTGGAATGGACCGGGCGAACAATGGGAAAAAGTCAATTTCGACAAAGCCGGTCGGTTCTCGGTGGACTCCATCCAGAAAAAGGATGGAGGTCGAGGAGCGGCGAAGTATGGCGTGGTCGTCCAACGGTTGCCGAAAACGACTAGCAGCAATGAGAAGCCGATGATTCGCATTTCGAATCCCGGAAATCAAGTGGCCAAGCTAAAGAACTCTCAAGGAAAAGTACTGGAGATTCAACCGAAGAAAAGTATCAGTCTGTCGGCGACTCAAATGCCGTTCCGTGTCGAGTATTGGAGCGGAACCGAGGTGACAGGCTGGACGGAAGCGATCCTAAACCAACCTGGGCATTACCCGCTGCAGGTGACGGGGGATCGGTTCTTGTTGGCAGCCACTCCGTTGATCGCGGGCAATTCTCGAAGTCGCAATCCGCAGACCGGCAGCGGCAATGCGCGTGGGTCCGGCGGAAATCGCGGTTCAAGCGGAGGCGGAAACGCGGGTCGGGGAGGTTCAGGTGGCGGGAACGCGGGCCGCGGAAACGCGGGCGGCGGAAATGGCGGTCGCGGAAATTCTGGGCGTGGCAATGCAGGCAGGGGCAATAATCAAACGCCTCCGCTCCCTAAGTTGGATGCTGACACCAAGAAGTTGTTGGACACTGCCCGCGAGAAGTCCGAAAAACACTCGGCCGCCGAGAAACTGGCAAGTGAGAAAGCAGCAGATGCTGTCAAAGCCGAGAACGCGGCGTTGAAGAAGAATGCCGAAGTTGAAGACGCGAAAAAGGAAGAAGATGCGGCGCTGGACAAACTGATTGAAAAGGAAGATGCTCTCAAAGCGGCCATGGCCAAGAACCCGCCAGATCCTGCCGAGATTGCCAAGGCCAAAGCCGAATTCGAAGCGGCGGACAAAGCAGCCGATGACGCAATTGACAAGCTGGAAGAAAAAACCGAAGAACTAAACGATGCCACCGATAGGCATGCAAAGGCCGAACAAGCTAGTGAAGCCGCCGACAATGAGGCCCAGCGGTTGTCTGAAGAAAAGCGAGAGGCGCAAGATGAGCTGCTTGAATCGGACGGATTCAAAACCATGTCTGTTGAAGATCAAGAAAATGTGGCGTCGGCAACCGAAGTTGATGATGTAAAGAACGAAACCGACGACATGGGTGATGACGATTCCGATTCGGACGCCGATGCGGATGCCGATGCTGATATGGACTCGGATGCCGACGCCGACGCGGATGCCGACGCGGATGCGGATGCTGATGCCGATGCCGATGCCGATGCCGATGCTGATGCTGATGCTGATGCCGATGCTGATGCTGATGCCGATGCTGATGCTGATGCCGATGCTGATGCTGATGCCGATGCTGATGCCGACGCGGATGCTGACATGGACTTGGACGCGGACGCGGATGCGGATGCTGACGCGGATGCTGACATGGACTTGGACGCGGACGCGGACGCTGACATGGACTTGGACGCCGACGCGGATGCTGATGCCGACGCGGACGCTGATATGGATCTCGATTTAGATACCGACACGGATATCGATATGGACATCGACACTGATACCGACACGGATATCGACACGGATATCGACATGGATATCGATATGGATATCGATATGGATATCGACTTGGACTTGGACTCCGATTCAGAGTTGCCAGCGACGACAAACAAGTCGCAACAAATGATTTGGCCGTTCGAGTTCGGGCCGCGGCACTGGATAGGCTTTCCCGGACTACTGATTCGCTCGTTCAAGTAGTCTGCGATGACTCATTGCTAACGATCCGAAGTTGCTACTGATTCATTAGTGACTGTCGCCACCGTTGCATTTGTTCTCCGTTTTGGCGGTCTTCGTGTTCGGAATTGAACACGACTTCCCTTCCGCCATGACGGAGTACGATGCCCGTCACATTGCCCTGAACCCAGGTTTTGAGGCTCGCTGGATCGGCAATAGACTACTAGGCTTTGTCCCCTAAGGGGCTTGACCCATTGCAGACCCTTTTTGGGACAAAGCCCAGTGCCGTCACCCACGACTTGACTTCCAGGTTCTTCTGACTGATCTGCTGTCTGTATTCTCCAGCCGAATCGGAGCGAGAGCGATGACGCTTGCCGAAAACGCGGAACTTCGTGCCCAATTCCCCGCAGACGATTCGTCGAACCGCATCGTTCAAATGCTGCGAATTTGGTTCGGAGTGGATTGGCGGTCGCTGTTGGCATTTCGCATCGGCTTGGGCCTGTTATTGATTTGGGATGCGGCCTCCCGGCTTCGTGACGCATCGGCATTTTACTCCTCAGCGGGCGTGCTCCCTCGGGGACTTTGGTTGCAAGAGTTCTCCTCGCGGTATCCGATCTGCCTCAACCTTGCCTGCGATGACGTTTGGTTCCAGTACGCACTACTAACCGTTTTGATCGTCTCGGGGCTCTTCATTACCATTGGGTATCGTACGACCGTATCGTTTGCGGTGGCGTTTATTTTATTGGGGTCGCTCCACACGCGAAATCCGCAAGTTCTGTCGTTGGGCGATTCGCTCTTGCGACTCCTGTTGTTTTGGTCCATCTTCATCCCGTGGGGCTGGGTCCAATCTCACACCCACACTCCTCGCCGCGAAACCGATGATTCGTTTTCTGACGATGCGGGGGCAGCGACACTTTCCCCAGCCGTCCTGGCACTCGTACTACAAGTGGCTGGAATGTACTTGATCACCGCCATCATGAAGACCGGTGAAGCTTGGCACAACGGACAAGCGTTGTACTACGCCCTTCACTTGGATCATATGAATTATCCCTGGTCGAAGCAACTGCTCAACTATCCACAACTCTTGCAGTTCCTGACCACAAGCACGATGGTGTTGGAATACTCCGCTCCGTTTCTGCTTCTTGGCTTGCCGTTTCCTCGGGCATCACGCACGATCGCAGTGGTTCTGTTGATCGCATTGCATCTGGGAATTATTGCGACGATCCGAATTGGCATCTTTCCCTGGGTGAATCTGATTGCACTGCTTCCATTTGTTCCAGGGCGGGTCTGGCAGATGTGCCCGGCTACTTCATGGTTCTCGACACCAATTAAACAGTTCGCGAAGCGATTCCGCAGCGAAACAACTCCAATTGTCGTTGATCGGTCACGACCGGCGAGTGTCCTAGGCATCGGTCCGTTGGCCCTAAAACAAGGTGCGGTTCTATTCTTCAGCTTTTACGTCACGTGGTGGAACCTCAGCACTTTATCCCCACGCTATGTCATGCCCGCATCGTGGCGAACGGTCGGTACGACTTTGCGATTGGATCAAAAATGGAGTATGTACGCACCCGACCCATCAGATTTTGACGGTTGGTACGTGATGGTTGCGACCCAGGCCGACGGTCGCCAATTTGATCCGCTGCAAAACGGGCGAGCGGTCGTCTGGGACAAACCGGACGACGTGGGAGGCATGTTTGATAATTTCCGGTGGCGGAAGTTCATGATGAAACTTGTTTCGCGAGGCAATCCGAAGTCCCTGCGAGCCTCGTATGCCGACTATTTTGTGCGGCAATGGAATCGTCAAGCAACGCCGACCGACCAAATCCAATCGCTCGAAATTCATTTTATTGTCGAACGGACGCAGCCAGAGAATCAAACGACGCTTCGTCCGCGACTGATTTATCGCTGGACTGCAACGTCCGCTCTTAAGGAGTTCAAATGATCCGATCAACTTTGCCAACTGTGGTCATTATATTCTTGCTGATAGGTCTGGGCGTATTTGGTCGCAGCCTGTTCAATCGCCAACCGATAGGGAGTTCCTCGGCGCAATCAGCTGCGGACGACGGTCGCGGTGGTTCAAGTCAACCGCCGCAGCCGAATTCGTCACGTCCCACGACGCCAACCATGGAACAACCTGTCAAGCCAATGACATTGCCGCGACAAACGTATCCGCCAACCACGAATTCGCCAGCGGACGTCGACTTCTTACGGCTACTACGCCAGTCGCTGGTGCGCTCGGATGCCGAACCCGCGTCTCTAGCTTCCCTGAAGTCGGCGTTTCACGGTAGTGGTTTCCCCCAGGACGCATTTGGCTTTGTCTTGGAGATTTATCAACCCCGACGTCGCAGCTTTAAAGTGGTTTCCACTCGAGCGGATGCTTGGGGCGATATCGAGAATGTCATCCGACATGCGACCGCCCATACACGATTGGCAGAATTTTCTCTTGACGATCCAATCGCCACACGAATTCAGATCGATTTCATCCTCGAACAACCACAATCGGTACGCGTGAAAGAACTGTCGCAAACGGCATTGGACGCCACGCGATTCGAGCTGGGCGTGGACGGGTTGCTGGCCAACGATGGAACGAAATCAGTCTATTTCTTGCCCGGTGACGCGTACGTTCACTCGCTCCTGACGATCAAGCAGTTGTTGACTTTGGTGGAGGAGTCATTTCCGCAACCTCGCGAATCGGTGGTCAAGCTCTCGAAGTTTCAAACCGCCAGTTACATCAGTACCCAAGATCGTTGGACGTCGTTGTTTCGTGGTCATCCAGTGCAGAACGCATTGGACATTGCCTCGGTCCGCCAGACCGCGCTCAACGGATCGGAGTACTTGCAGAGGACGATGCAGGAGGATGGACGATTTCTCTATTACTACGACGCGGCCAACGACACATTTGAGGACCACCAGCACCTGACTCGTGATGTAGAAACCAGTGCCTACTACAATGACCTACGACATAGTGGTGGCGCCTTGTTGTTGTTGCTGGATTACATGGAAACAGGCCAGGCCGATCGCTTGGAGTCTGTCAAACAAGCCCATCAGTACCTGCTTCAACACTTGGTACGATATCGGACGGCCGATGACCAAGAGGCGGCCTACGTCTACTACAATCGCAAAGCAAAGTTAGGCGGCAGCGGAATTTTTCTCTACGTCCTCTCCGAATATCGACGGCTCAGCGGAGATACCACGTTTGCCGAATGCGAACAGTGGTTGGTCAATCATCTATTGGCGTCCATCCAACCCAGCGGCGAGTTTATCTACTACCACATTCACTTGGATTCGTTAGTTACCCCTGAGCGCAATCGGGAGCTGTTTTCGTTTTTCTATCCGGGCGAAGCGTTGTGCGGATTGATCGCCTACTACAAGAACTCGGCAACGCCAATCGAACAACAGGCGATGCGACCCAAGATTCAGGCAGCGCTGCAATTTTTATTCGTGGAACGTCCCAAGTTGTACCCAGAGCACTTTGCTGCATTGCCGTCCGATTCGTGGTTGATGATTGCGATCAATGACCTTTGGGATGTGCCCGAATTGCAATCGGACGCCGCCAAGGAGTTTGTCTTCCAGGACGCGGAAAAGATGGTCTCGCACATGTACCGAGCGACCGACGCGCTCTACCCCGACTACCGCGGAGCATTTTATTACAACTACGGAGACTTTCCGTATGCCGATGGGGCTCGAGCCGAGGGTTTATTGGCGGCTTATCAATTGTCGCTCAAGTGCCAAGACACGGACAAGAGCCAACGCTATTTGAACGCCTTGTTGGACTTGGCCTGGGCGACACTGCATTTGTCCAACACTCCCGAATCCGTCTATTCCGTGCCAAATCCGGAACTCAGTATCGGTGGCATTCGCTTCAAGCATACGCGACAGTGGTTTCGCGTGGACACGATCCAGCACGTCGCTGGGTTCTACTTGAAGTTTCTCCCCTACTTGCGGCAATTGCCAAGTCATACGTTTCCCGGATCGAACGGGGCCGAGCCGACCTTGAAGGCGAACCCCAACGACGCTTTCTCCGAATAGTGGAACGAGGAAGTTTAGTTTGCTAAACTGGAAATAACCATCGGCAAGGTTCAACTGGGTGCAAAGGCACCCATGTCGGTCGTGAAACTCGGAATCAGCGAACTTCTTATGTCAGCCAATTTGAACGAGACGGAACTCTTGGTCCAATGTTTAAAGATTGAAGACTCTGACCAACGCCTGCAATATTTGGAACGCGAATGCCAAGGTGATCAGGTAAAGTTGGCGGCAATTCTCCGCACCTTGGCCCTCGAGCGGCTCTTGATGAGCGATCAGACCTTGAGTGGCGTGGCTTGGAATGCGGGATCAACCGTGAAGGAATCCGCTGCGAATGCCGCTGATACGGTCCGGATAGGCGGCGATAACGCCAGAACGATTGGCCCCTACGAATTGGTCGAAGAAATTGGGACCGGCGGCATGGGGACGGTTTGGCGAGCCGAACAATTCGCGCCGATTCGCCGCGTCGTTGCCATCAAGGTGATCAAGGTCGGCATGGACACCAAAGAAGTCGTCCAACGTTTCGAGAACGAACGACAGGCGCTGGCGCTGGTCAATCACCCTAATATCGCCAAGATCCTTGATGCCGGAGTAACGAATTCAGGGACACCCTACTTTGTCATGGAACTGGTCGAAGGCGTCTCGGTCATCGACTACTGCGATGGTGTCAAACTGACGGTGCAAAAGCGGTTGCAACTTTTTCTCGCCATCTGTCACGCGATTCAACACGCGCATCAAAAGGGAGTCATTCATCGGGACTTGAAACCGTCGAACGTCTTAGTAGAGCCAAGTGATGGACTGCCGGTTCCCAAGGTCATCGACTTCGGCTTGGCCAGGATCTTTGGTCAACAAGAATTGGATGCCCAACATTTTACAGCCGTGGGGCAGGTTATCGGAACCCCGTCGTACATGAGTCCCGAACAAGCGCGCGGCGACGGCCAACTGGACACTCGTACGGATGTTTATTCGCTGGGCGTTCTGTTGTATGAGCTGTTGAGCGGAGTCACTCCGTTTGACTTTCGTGGCTTCACTTTACAAAAATACTCTGAGATATTGCGAACGATCCAACAGGACCCGCCGCCGCGAATGACAGATCGTCTGGCGAGTCTGGGGGACTTGGTTGAAAAACACGCAGCGTCCCGCCAAACAACCCGAGCCGGCTTGAATGCGGAGCTGCGGGGGGATTTAGAGATCATCCTCGAAAAGTGTTTGGCAAAATCGCCCGACATGCGATACTCCAGTCCCTTGGATCTGACGCGCGATCTCGAACGTTACATGCAAGGAGACGCCATTGAGGCGCGTCCATCATCGCGAATCTACAAGCTGCGAAAAACACTCCAACGACACAAAGCTTTTGTCGCCACCGTCGGATTGGTCATGGCCATTATGTTGCTGGCGACGATCGTCAGTTGGCGACAGACTTTAATCGCCCGCGACGCCGAACGGACCTCCGCTCAGCGTCTGCAGCAGACGCGCGAGGCACTGGATTCGATGACGTCGGTGGTGGTCGAAGATATTTTCTGGCGACAAAGCGAAGTGACTCCGGCGATGCGTCGAATGTTGACCGAGTCGCTGGAAATGTACCAACAATTTGCTTTGGATACCGGACAGGATCGCCAGTCGCGTGCCGCAATTGCAGAAGCCCATGAACGGGTCGCCAGAATTCAGTCCGAACTGGGAATGACCGACGACAGCCTGAAGCAAGCGGGACTGGCGACGGATCTCTACAAGTCGCTGGTCCCAGATTTTCCCGACCATGAAGAGTACTTGAACCAGTATATCGGCAACGTCGTGTTCTACGGCAGCAACCTGTGTCGGGCCGGGCGACTGGACGAGGCCGAAGTGGCTTTGGAGCAGGGATTCAAGGCAAATCAGCGATTTGCCAACGATCCGTCGAAGGAAGTTCGCTACGTCGATAACGTGGCCTTCCTTCGTTATAACCAATCCGATGTCGCTCTCAAACAGGACCGCTTGGAAATTGCCCTCCAACTTGGTGTCGAAGCATTGCAGGCGCACGAACACTTGTTACAGTTGCGTCAAACCTCATCCGGTCCGTCGACCAAGGACCGAGCCTTCACGGCCAGTATCTTGCAACAGAACGGCTTGATCAATCGCAGGCTGAACCGGTTTGCGGAAACAAAAGCGCTGTACGAACGGGCGATCCAGATATTGGAAGCCTTGGACGCGGAAACTCCGTTGAGCCGAAAGATGCAAAAGCGGTTGGGGGTGTTGATCAACGATCTAGGCGTCGTATATTTTCGCGAGAACGACTACGACCGCGCCCGCCAATACTACCAACGAGGCCTGGAGTTGCGGCAACGAACATTGGCCGTTCATCCCAACATGACCGACTTGATGGCGAACGTCGGCGGAAGTTACTTGAATATGGGGAACGTGTCGCGATTCCAAGGCGATTTATCCGAGTCGTTGGTCAATTACGAGGCCGGTGCCAAAATCTTGGAACGAGTCCGGGATCGCGAACCGGAATTCCGGTGGGCCATGGGATTGTTGGAGGCCATCTATCGTTGCCGCGCCGAAACGCAAATCGCCGCAGAACTCTATGACGACGCCATCGCGAGTTTGTTACGATTTGACGAAATAATTCAACAACCGAACAAACCCGTGCGTGTGGATGCGCGCAGCCAATTGCGCCGCGCTTACGTGCTGGTATTGCAAAATCGCCGTGATGAGGCTTGGGACGTCGTTCGCAGCTTTGATGAAGCCGTCGAACGCGGCGCCAAAGTCGATTTGGCCGTAGCAGCCTACCATCGCGCGGTCTTCTATGCCGCACTTTCTCAGTCTCAGCCCGAATTTCGCAGCGAGGCGCTCGAACACTTGACCGAGGCGTTACAGCGCGACTTCGACTACTGTGATGTCAAACGATTACCATTCACCGCCGATCCAGACTTCGAACCGTTGCACGACGAACCAGCCTATCGCACATTAGTAGCGACCCAACAAAACCAGCCCAACGGTATTTAGCTGGCAGGCATGTCGTTTGAGGCACGGCTGAAGCCATACGAGTAGCGATTGGAGCGAAGGCGTTTTGATCTTGGGTACGGGCCGTAAGAGCTTGGGAGTGTGAACCATTGCGGTCTCGGTCGGATTCACTTGCTAAACAAGTCTTTACCTCGAGGCCAAGTTGGTGAAACGCATTTTCAAGTTATCGCTGCAATTGCAATCCTGCCAGAAAGTTGCCGATTGCCTGAACGGCGAGGGATTACGCACCAAGGTGTATCGGACCAAGACCGGGAAACAATTCGGTGGGGAAAGGTGGTCCGCGCGTCGGGTTTACGACACCTTGGTTGACGAGAAGTACATCGGTCGGATCGTCCACAAGGAAGTCAGCTATCCAGGGGAGCATCAAGCGATCGTGTCGGAGGACGTTTTTAAGCGGGTCCATGAAATCCTCAAAGAAAATCGAGTCTACACCCATAAGCACCAAACCAAGCGATTCGCATTGTTGCGGCGATTGGTCTATTGTGGCGAATGTGGCAGTCTGATCATGCCGGCTTGGACGAACAACCATGGACGCGAGTACCGGTACTACACCTGTTCCAAGAAAGTGAAATCGGGTTACGGCAAATGTGGCTTGCCATCGATCCCGGCTGGCGAATTGGAGAAGATTGTGGTGGAGCAGTTGCGATCGCTTCTTCGCCACCCCGACGTGATCGCCCACACGTTTCGCGAGGTTTGCGCCAGTGGGGCGGAGACCGGACAGGCGGACAAGATCTCGCGACTTGACGAACTACGCGGACGTCGCCACCAGTCGGAACAGGCCGCCCGCTCGCTGCTGGGCCTGAACGATCCCGAAAGCTCACTGGTGCAGTCCGAGCTGAAACGACTCAACGGCGAGATCAAGTCATTAGAAGCCTCGATTCGCAGTATCGAATCCAACGTAACGCCCAACCGGACCATTGAATTGAACGAAGTCATCACCAGCCTGCAGCAGCTTGATCCGGTGTGGGAGGTGCTGTATCCCGCAGAACGTCGACGAGTGCTGGAGTTGTTGGTCAAATCGGTGACGGTCACCAAGCAGTCGGTCGAGGTGCGTTTTCTACCGAACGGAATTGAGCAGATTATCGACGAATTAGCCCCTCTAAGCGAGCGAACCAATGGATAAATCGAAACGTACGCAAAGTGCAAAGTCCAAGCCGTCCCTCGATGATGTTCGCGGAGAAAGCAGTTCCCGCGATCTGGTCACCGCCGGAGGGAAGGTCATTATCCGTCGGGACGCGGAGACGGTCGTCGTGTCCGTCCCCGTCAGATTCTATCGCCGCAATGGGAGGCAGATGATCTTGGCTGATTGCACTGATTCAGAATCGGATTCCCTCGAAGC
>JAUXWY010000138.1 GCA_030681235.1 Pirellulaceae bacterium
TTTTCGGAAGGGATAAAACATGCCATCAACCCTTGGGGACGTTTTATAGGAAAGGTGAATGGAAAGTTTCACTGAGTCTGCCTCGAGCGAAAACGATAAGCAAGGCGCCTTGGTCAAATTCATGATCATATGATCGGGCGCGTCCGCAATCCAGACCTCTTCGCTCTCCGTCGGATTCATTCCGGCGGGGCGGCTACACACAGGGAATGGGGCACAGGGAATGGTGCACAGGGAATGGTGCACAGGGAATGGGGACACACACACAATTGTCCTAGCAGGGAATGGGGACACACACACAATTGTCCTTGGATTGTAACTACGGAAGGAAACTGGGGACAGGAAGGAAACTGGGGACACACAATGTTTTGTACCAACGGCCACGGCCGCTCGCAGCAGTAGTCTTTCTCCAAGTGGCCCGAACCTACTCACCTGATTTATTGATAAGACCTAATCGGACGCCGTTAAGCTGGCCGCAAGAGACGTTTTTACGCACTTGTCAGTTATTGACAGGGGAACAGTCGGTTGATTAGACTTCGATAGAACCACTGTTCAGCGAATTGTTAAGTCGACGTGAAATCGATGCGAACAGTCCGTTGATCTTTTCCCAAATGACTTGGATAGGAAGTCTCGATGAGCATGAATGCTAATGCCCCTTTATTCGCTCAGGCTGATTCGACGGTGCCGTCGGTTGTTGGTGCCGAGGTCGCAGGTGTGGAGTATTTTTTCTGGGCGGTGCTGCTTGCGGCGTCGATTTCTGCTCTAGTTTTTGCAATCAGATTTTATCAGGGGATGATCCAGTCCGATCCCGGTACGCCTCGGATGATTGAGGTTGCTGGATTCGTTCGCCAAGGGGCCAACGCCTATCTGCGGCAGCAATACGTTGTGGTTGCGTGCTTCATGGTCAGTGTCTTCGGCCTGTTGTTATGGGCTTCCTATTCCGACGTCCAAGAAAAGTACGTTCCGTTTGCGTTCTTGACTGGTGGATTCTGGTCGGCAATGGCTGGTTTCCTGGGCATGCGGACCGCAACAGCCGCCAGCAACCGGACGGCGGCGGGCGCGATGAAGTCATTAAATGACGGACTCCAAGTCGCGTTTCGCAGCGGCGCGGTGATGGGGCTTTGTGTGGTTGGGTTCGGGTTGTTCGACATGGCGTTTTGGTATGCCCTGTTGCGGTTTGTGCTCCAACTTGATCTGAACACCGTCACCATCACGATGCTCTGCTCATTAATGGGGGCCAGTAGTCAAGCCTTGTTTGCTCGGGTTGGCGGAGGCATCTTCACCAAGGCCGCCGACGTTGGTGCGGACTTGGTCGGGAAGGTTGAAAAAGGCATCCCGGAAGACGACCCGCGGAATCCCGCAACCATTGCCGACAACGTGGGTGATAACGTGGGCGATGTCGCCGGCATGGGTGCCGACTTGTACGAGTCCTATTGCGGGTCGATCTTGGCTTCGGCGGCCTTGGGGTACACGGCCATGGCCGCGTTGAAGCCTGAATTGACAACGGCTGCGGTGTTTTTGCCGATGATGATCGCTGCCTTGGGGGTTGCGATGTCGATCGCGTGCATCTTCTTGGTCCGAGCTGGGGAAGATGCCACCCAAAAAGCTTTACTCAAAGTATTGGCTCGAGGAATCGATTCTTCGATGTTGGCGGTATTGGTGCTCAGCTGGCTGTTGACCTATTTGATGTTGGGCCAAGAGTTCATCATGGTTGCGGCCAGCGTCACGGTTGGATTGGCGGCGGGATGGCTCATTGGCAAATGGACGGAATATGCCACCAGCGACGAATATGGGCCGACACAACGGCTTTCTCAACAGGCTCTGACCGGGCCGGCGACCGTCATCATAACGGGTTTGGCCGACGGCATGAAGAGCGTCTGGATCCCTGTTCTGGTGGTCTGTATTGGAACCGCATTATCCTTTGGGTGTGCCAATGGATTCCGATTTGACGATCCTCAGTACTTTACGTTGGGATTGTATGGGGTCGGAATTGCAGCGGTGGGTATGCTCAGTACGCTTGGGATTACATTGGCAACGGATGCTTACGGCCCCATTGCCGACAATGCGGGCGGAAATGCTGAAATGTGCCACTTGGACCCGATTGTTCGCTCGCGTACGGACGCTTTGGACAGCTTGGGAAATACGACAGCGGCGACTGGCAAGGGGTTTGCGATTGGATCCGCTGCGTTGACGGCCCTGGCCTTATTGGCCGCCTATGTCGATCAGGTTCGAATGGGTTTTGAGCGCTGGGCCGTTACCGAGTCGGCGATCAAGTCAGCCGACACCATGTACAAGGTGTCGGACAGGTTTGCCGTTTTGCGTACGGACGAATCCTTGGCACCCGGTGCCTCATCAGCTCAACAGAAATCCGGAGCCTACGGCTATTTGGTAATGCCCAATTCGATGAGGAACGCGGATGTGAAGCAGGCATGGACCAAGATCGCCAAAGGGCAGCCCGTTCCCGCTGATATTTTGATTGGTTCCACATCCGAATCCGGTGCACGGAATTACAAGTTTGCCATGTCCGGAGAGTCTTTGGTTCCGGTTCGCACGGCGTATTTATCGGACTTCGCCGACTTTTACGATGCTTCGGTTCTGAATCCGCGGGTCTTGATCGGTGCGTTTTTGGGCTGCATGTCCGCGTTTGTATTCTGTGCGATGACCATGCAGGCGGTTAGCCGAGCGGCTCAGGGCATGGTGAACGAAGTCCGGCGCCAGTTTTCCGAGAACCCGGGAATCATGGACGGAACCAGCCAGCCGGATTATGCTCGTCCGGTCGCCATTAGTACCCGTGCGGCTCAGCGCGAGATGATTCTCCCTTCATTGCTCGGGCTACTGATGCCAGTCGCGACGGGATGGTTGTTGGGCGTTGGCGGAGTGCTCGGTCTATTAGTCGGTTGCTTGACATGCGGCTTCTGTTTGGCGGTCTTCATGTCGAATGCCGGCGGTTCTTGGGACAATGCGAAAAAGTACATTGAAGCCGGAAAACACGGCGGCAAGGGCAGCGATGCCCATAAAGCAGCGGTCGTAGGCGATACCGTCGGTGACCCGTTCAAGGACACAAGCGGCCCAAGCTTAAACATTCTGATCAAGTTGATGAGCATGGTCAGCGTCGTGGCGGCTGGGTTTATTGTACGGTACTCGTTGTCGGAACTCGGATTGTTCTAGAGACTCTGGGCTGGGCAGCCCTTGCTGAGACGTCCAGCCATTTTTTGAGTAGCCGTGCGTTGGCCCTCGCGTCAGTCGAGTTGCCCATTCGAGGGACCATTGTTTCGACGGCAATATGGACCAACCACCATGTGGAGTAACCTTCGTCCACAAAATTTTATCGTTTGCGGTTTTGTCGCTGCGGGGCTATTGTTGATGCCCTCGCATTGTTCTTTGGCCGAAGGGCAAGACGATCTTGAACCTAAGGCCGTGGAACTCCTGCAGAACTATTGTGTAGATTGCCACGGTGGAAATGAGCCGGCAGCCGGATTGGGCCTCGACCAATTCCGAACCGTTCGTTCCATTCGTCAAAGCAACGACGTTTGGGAGAAGGCGTGGCGCCGAGTCGAAGAAGGGTCGATGCCGCCGCCGGAGGCCAGTGCTTTACCAGACGCCGATCGCATGTTTCTATCGCAGTGGATTGACAATACCCTGCACCAAATCGATTGTTCCCGAGTTGTTTCGCCGGGACAGGTGACGATCCGAAGATTGACGCGTTCGGAATATCGAAATTCGGTTCGCGACTTGCTGGGGATCGATTATCTTCCGGCAGACGCTTTTCCCGGTGACGATTCGGGGTACGGATTCGATAACATCGGCGACGTTTTGAGTTTGCCGCCCGTGTTGATGGAAAAGTATCTGGACGCAGCTGAATCGGTCACAAGACAGGCCATTCAAACCCCAGAAGACTACCAGCCTCCTGTGTTCGCCGCCGACTTGGCAACTGCAAAATTAGACGGCGGCGTTAGTCGAGGCGAAGGGTTGGTCTTCTATTCCAACGGCACCGCTACCATTGAATTTACAATCGACACGCCCGGAAGCTACGAAGTCGTCGTCGAAATCACTGGCCAACAAGCGGGCAACGAACCTTGTCGATTCACATTGGGGGTGGACAAGGTGAAGCCCAAGTCTTTGGAAATCTCGGAGCATGAGACTCCGACGCCATTTGCCCAAAAACATCGATTGAAGGCCGGGTCGCATCGATTGGTCGTTGCCTTCGAAAACGACTACTATCTGGAAGATGGTCCGGAAGGCAAGAAGGATCGCAATCTCTTGCTGCGCCGAGCCAAGGTCGTTGGCCCAGCGGAGTTTGGCAATCAAGTTTCGGAGGCTCACCGTCAGTTCTTTTTCGTTTATCCAAGCAAACGCGAACACGAAAGTGAAGCGGCCAAACAGCTGCTAAGTGTTTGGAGCAGTCGCTTCTATCGCCGTCCGTCCTCCGCTGCGGAAGTCGACGCCCTGTTTCGAATCTATTCAAACGTTCGCGCGGAGGGAGGTTCGTTTGAATTTGGCATGCAAGTCGCTGCGCAAGCCATGCTTGTATCGCCAAAGTTTTTGTACAAAGTGGAACGGCCCGCTCCGACGGATGGCAGTCCGCGACCTCTGACCAACTACGAATTGGCGACGAATCTGTCGTACTTCATTTGGGGCACGACCCCGGATCCGGCGTTGCTGGAGACCGCCACGAAGAAGGACTTGCAGGACTTGACGATCTTGCGCGCGGAGGCCCGCCGATTGTTGAAATCGCCGAAAGCCGAAGCTTTGGTTCAAGGCTTCTTCAGTCAATGGCTGCAACTGCGCGCGCTGGAGAACCAGAGTCGCGATCCTCAACTGTTTCCGGGCGTCGACTTGGTGCTGTTGTCTGACATGCAACGCGAAACTCAGCTCTTCTGCTGGGATATGGTGCGCCGTGATCGAAGCGTCTTGGAACTCTTGTCGGCGGACTTTACATATGTCAACGAGCGATTGGCCAAACACTATGGTGACGTTGGAGCCGCGCCGGCGGACGGTTCAGAATTTTTTCGCGTCACGTTGCCCCGTTCGCGTCGCGGAGGACTGCTGACTCAAGGCAGCATTCTTACCGTGACCAGCAACCCGAGTCGAACAAGTCCCGTGCGGCGTGGCCGTTGGATCATGGAAAACCTCTTGGGGACCCCTCCACCACCCGCTGCACCCGATGTGATGCCACTCGAAAGTCAACAACTCGTCGGGACGCTGCGGCAACGGATGGAGCAACATCGACTGGATCCGAATTGCGCGGCCTGTCATCAGATGATGGACCCGTTGGGTTTTGCGCTGGAAAACTTCGATGCGGTCGGGCGTTGGCGCGACTCCGATAACGGTGAGCCCATCGACGCCAGCGGTGAGTTGCCGACCGGCGAGAATTTCACAGGCGTCCAGCAATTGCAAACCATTTTGTTGGAGCAAAAACGGGAAGCCTTTCTACGGTGTCTGACGCAGAAGATGTTGATCTATGCCTTGGGCCGCGGTTTGCGTTATGAAGACCAATGTACGGTCAATGACATTGTCAAACGTCTGTCCGCCAGCGATCATCGTTTTTCCGAGCTGGTCTTGGGAATCGTTGAGAGTGTCCCGTTCCGTCAGCGGCAGAAGTTGCTAGACGACCCAGCGATTCCTGAGCCCCTGCCGACCACGACCGATAGCAACCGCCTGTAAGGAAGTATCGACATGCACCATCGCCGAATCGAACGCCGAACCATTTTGCGTGGCCTGGGAACGGCACTGGCGTTGCCTTGGTTGGAGGCGATGTTGCCGTCATCTGGTCGCGCGCTAGCTGCTGCCCCAGGTTCGGCTTCTCCTTTGAGAATCGCCTTTTTATATGTTCCTAACGGCATGCACATGCCGGCATGGACTCCTGCCAGTGAGGGTCGCGATTTTCAACTTTCGCCGATTTTGCAAGAAATCGGCTTTCGCGAAAACATGACAGTATTGAGCGGATTGACTTTGGATGGTGCTCGAGCACACGGTGATGGTGGCGGCGATCATGCGCGAGGCGTGGCGGCGTTCCTTACCGGAGCCCATCCGCGGAAGACCGACGGGGCCAATATCCTGAACGGTCCAAGTGTCGATCAAGTGGCCGCCGAAAAAATCGGGCACTTGACGCGGCTTCCATCGTTGGAGCTCGGAACGGAGTCTAGCTCGCAAGCTGGCAACTGCGACTCGGGATACAGTTGCGTTTACACTTCCAATCTCTCGTGGCGTACCGCCACGAGCCCGGTGGCCAAGGAGATGGACCCTTCCCTGGTCTTCGATCGTCTGTTCTCGCAAGTGACCGCTCCGTTGACCCCGGAACAACGTGCGCAACGTGACAAACACCGCCAGAGCATCCTGGACCTTGTGCAATCCGACGCCCAGGCACTGCATCGAGCACTCGGCGCGAGCGACCGCCGGAAACTAGACGAGTACCTCTACGCCGTGCGCGATGTCGAGCAGCGCATGAAGAACGCGGACAAATTGCAACAGCAAGATGTGGACACGGCTGATCTTCGCCGTCCCGACGGTGTACCGCGTGAATACGACAAGCACGTTCAGCTGATGTTGGACATGATGGTTTTGGCATTCCAAACCGATTCGACTCGGATTGCTTCATTCATGTTTGCCAATGCTGGCAGCAATCGAAGTTACCGCGAGATTGGCGTGGGCGATGGACACCACGATTTATCGCACCATGGGAAAAACGCCGACAAACAAAGTGGCATTCAGAAGATCAATATATTCCACGCCCAACTATGCCACTATTTCCTGCGGCGCCTGGCCGCGATTCGCGAGGGAGACGGGACGCTGCTCGACCACTCTTTGATCGTCTATGGCAGCGCGATCTCGGACGGCGACCGACACAATCATGATGATTTGCCGATCGTGTTGCTGGGCGGTGGTTGCGGTACGGTGACTCCAGGACGTCACTTGCGTTTCCCCAACGAAACACCTTTGACAAATCTCTACGTCAGTCTCTTGGAGCGACTAAAAATCCCTGTGGAGAAATTCAGCGACAGTACTGGGCCACTGTCAGGACTTTCATGATTCGGCGTTCGTGAAATCAATCGACCCGCAAACCATTGTTGTCCGTCGGCAGGGCTCGTTGCCAACCGCCGTAGACGGGATTGGGCAACATGACCCAGCGTGGCCCGAACAACTCCATCTTCTCGCTGGCGATTTTTTGTCGCTGTTCCCATTCACGAGTCCCCATGCCACTGCACAGATCGCTCATGCTGTCGCCCACCAGCAACAAGACACGATGGTTTTGACTCACAATGGCTCGGCGCGAGATTTTGTCATCCAGTTGCGGGTTCTTGGTAAGGACATTTTCCTCAGACGCTTGCACGCCGATCTTCTGCAAGTTCTCAATCGTTGCCTGCTTGACGTTGTCTTCGCGATCGGTGATGAAAAACACTTTTACACCGAGCGCCTCCGCGCGATGAATGAACTCGACTGCACCTGGGATCGCCAGCGCCCGTCGTTCTTCGCACCACGCATTCCAGGCCTCTAAAGTGAAGTATTTTTGGTCGCGAACGTTTCTCGCGTTATAGGCGGAGTTGTCCAGCACGGTTTCATCGACGTCGAGAATAATTGCAGGGAGTTTCTTCTGAAAGCCTCCTTCCACGGCTTGAATTTCGTCTGCCGACCAATGGGGATCATCCAACGCCACGAGTAGCTGGGCGGTGGCACCGCGATAGATTTGTTTGGTCAGCAGATGATATTCTGCGGATGCCTGCATCCAGGTGACCGCGTCGTAACGACGATCAGCTCGTACGTCTTGAGCCACTCCCTGAGACAAAGGACTCGCCAACAGTATGATCATCAACGACAACCCGATGATACTCAAGCGATTCATATTCGTGTCCTTTTCAATTCAACGATCGATGCTGTGACGATTGGCGAGGAAGGGGCTCTTAGGATAGATTGAGCCGAGCTCCCGTTCAACTGCACGAACCAAACTTCGACGGCAGTCGAAGAAGCTTGATGGACTTTGCCGCAGCTAGTAGACCTTGGACGAGTTCGGAGAGCTGGGGTGGTGCGACGCGTTGAACACGACATTTACTCCAGAGACCCTGAGTCAATTGATTTCCACGATCCGCGTTTGTTTAATGTGTGCAAGGCAACTGCTTGTCCATCAATGGGCGGCGGCTTCGTCTTGTAATAGTTTACGTGCCGTCGCCAGATCTTGAACCAACCCGGAACTTGCCGTCGGAAATTTCAGATCCATCTTCTGCATCGTTTGGAGAATAACCTGCGACACAACCAATCGAGCATTGCGTTTGTCATCGGCCGGGACGATGTACCACGGGGATTCGGCCGTACTGGTTTGCTCCAAGCATTCCTGGTACGCCTTTTGAAAACCAGCCCAATGACTGCGGCAATCCAAATCACCAAGCCGAAACTTCCAGTTCTTTCCGGGATCGTCGATCCTCGCTAACAGACGCTTTCGCTGTTCATCGGCCGACAGATGTAGAAAGAACTTGACGATCTTCGTACCGTTGCGATGCAAGTACGACTCGTGGTGTCGAATATCGTTGTAGCGATCTTTCCAGAAATTCTTCTGTTGTACTAAACTTGTAGGCAAACTTTGCCCAGCGAGGACTTCGGGTTTGACCCGCACGACCAACACCTCTTCGTAATACGAGCGATCGAAGATCCCAATCATCCCACGGCGTGGCAACCGGACCAGGCACCGCCATAGATAGTCGTGTGCCAACTCCTCCTCGCTCGGGCGACCAAAACTATGAACCTGACACCCTTGCGGATTGATCCCGGACATGACGTGTCGAATCGCTCCACCTTTTCCAGCCGAATCCATTCCCTGAAAAATCAATAAAAGGGATTGTTGTTGACCAGCGAACAAGACCGACTGCCAGTGTGCGATTTCCTCGCGATAATTGGCCAACTTGCTTTCGTAGTCTTGGTCGGACGTGTACAAAGGGTCGATTTTGGTCGCGGTTTTTTTGAGTTTGACGGACTTGTCTGCGGCGACGCGAAACTGGCTGATCGGGCAATCCAACTTCATACGGTATTTCCGATTCTTCAGGGTGACTCGGTTGTCGGAACAAAGAACGAGAGGCATAATTCCGACCGCAGGGTACGGATCGGCTGCGAGTAATTTTAATCGCTAGGCTCAGGGAATGGCAAGAAAACATAGTCGAAATGAAAATAACTCGTCTGCGGTCCCGATTCAATCGCTGGGGCGCGCCGAGTCGAATTGCATCCGAGTCCGCGGGGCTCGAACCCATAATTTACAAAATTTGGATATTGACATACCACGGGATCGTTTGGTGGTCGTCACTGGCCCCAGTGGTTCCGGGAAGAGTTCTTTGGCCTTCGATACAATTTATGCGGAAGGGCAACGCCAGTACATTGAAACGATGAGCGTTTACGCCCGGCAATTCCTGGGCCAACTGCCCCGCCCGGATGTCGAATGGTTGGATGGACTGCAACCGACATTGTGTATCGATCAAAAGCCAGGTAGTCCCAGTCCCCGAAGCACGGTCGGTACGGTCACCGAAATATACGACTACCTTCGCCTGTTGATGGCGCGGGCCGGCGTCGTGCATTGCCACGGCTGCGGCCGTCCGATCAAACAACAAACTTCGCATGAGATCGCTGAACGAATTCTGAGCTTGCCTCCGCAGACCAAGCTGATCCTGTTGGCTCCAATGGTGCGGGGCCGCAAAGGGGCTCATGCCGACGTCTTCGAAACGATTCGTAAAGCTGGCTTGGTACGTGCCCGAGTTGATGGCGAAATGCTGGACATCGACGCGGTCCCCAAACTGGCCGTTCGCCGGGACCACACCATCTCAGCGGTCGTCGACCGATTGGTCATTCGCGCTGGCATCGAAACTCGCTTGCACGAATCGTTGCAATTGGCTCTAAAACTTGGGCAAGGAATCGTCCTGACCGAACATCAAGAAACGGAAGCCAAAGCCACGTCCACCAAGCCCGCGACCGCCGGTGACGGCGTGTGGCTAGAAACGTTGTACTCCATCCATTGTGCCTGCGCTGATTGTGGTATCAGCTATGGTGAGTTGTCGCCACGAAATTTCAGCTTCAATAGTCCCTACGGGGCATGTCCCGATTGCGGAGGCTTGGGCTCGGTCGAACCGGTTGCCATCCCACTTGGTCGGAAAAAAACCAGCAAATCAACCGACGACGATGCTTCGTCCGACGCGTCGGCAACTTCACTTCAAGAATGTCCCGCCTGCCATGGCAGCCGACTCAATTCGTTAGCGCGACAAGTCAAATTGCATGGTGTCACAATCGATCAAATGGTTGCCTGGGAAATTAGCACGGCTCGCAACTTTTTTGAATCCATGCTCAACGACTCGCAGCTGGCCGGCGTCGAACGCCGTGTCGCTGAACCGTCCCTTCGCGAAATCATTCATCGCTTGAAGTTTCTCCAAGAAGTCGCAGTGGAATACCTGACGTTGGGACGAAGTGCTGCGTCGCTGAGCGGCGGCGAATTCCAACGAGTACGTTTGGCAACCGCGATCGGAATCGGTTTAACGCATGTATGTTTCGTCTTGGACGAACCCTCGATTGGTTTGCATCAAAGTGACAACCGGCTGTTGATTCAAGCGCTACGCCGATTGCAACGCGAGGGGAATTCAGTGCTAGTCGTGGAACACGATGAAGAAGTCATGCGAGCTGCGGATTGGATCATCGACATGGGGCCGGGTGCCGGAGCTGCGGGAGGAAGACTGGTCGTTGCCGGTCCCCCGGACGTCGTGATGAAAAACAAGGAGTCTTCGACCGCTCGATTCTTGAATGGCCAAACAAAGGTGCAACGCACGTCCGCGATTCGAAGCCCAGAGGGCGCTCAGTGGCTGGAACTTGTGGGTGCGACCCTGCACAACTTACAAAACGTCAATCTCCAGTTGCCGCTCGGGCGATTGATCTGTGTCACGGGTGTCAGCGGTAGCGGAAAGAGTTCGCTAATCTACGACACGCTAGGCGCCGCGATCCAGCGTCACTTGGGAAGCCCGACCGTTGTTCCTGGGCCTTACAAGTCGCTGCGCGGCATCGAACATGTACAACAGCTTGTGCGTGTCGAGCAAGCGTCGATCGGCCGTTCCCCACGCAGCAATGCTGCAACGTACACTGGCATCTTTGACGATATTCGCCGCGTGTTTGCCGCGACGAAGTTAGCCAAACAGCTCGGGTTTTCCACCAGTCGCTTCAGCTTCAATTCGAAAGAAGGACGCTGCCCGCAATGCGAAGGCCTGGGGCAACAGCGGATCGAGATGAAGTTCTTGCCGGATCTGTTTGTGAACTGCCCGTTGTGCCGAGGGGCTCGGTTCCACTCGCAAACCCTGCGGGTCAAGTTTCGCGATTTGACCATTGCTCAAGTGTTGGAATTGAGCTGCGAACAGGCTCGCGACGTCTTTGCGCCAATCGCCAAAATTCATCGCGTCTTGGTCGCTTTGTGCGATGTGGGGCTGGAGTATTTGCCGTTGGGGCAACCTTCCACGACACTGTCGGGTGGCGAAGCCCAGCGGATCAAACTGGCAACTCACTTGGCCCGTCCGGCAGACGCCCACACGTTGTTCCTGTTGGACGAGCCCACTACCGGTCTGCACTTTGGAGATATTCAGAAGTTATTAAATGTCTTGGATTTGTTGGTCGAGAAAGGGCATTCGGTTGTGGTGGTCGAACATAACTTGGACTTGATTCGCAACGCGGATTGGGTGATCGATATTGGACCAGGTGGCGGCCGACATGGTGGCCGAGTCGTCGCGGCGGGCCCACCGTCGGTCATCAAGCAGAGCCGCGACAGCGAGACCGGCAAGTTCCTGTAAGAGTGGCATGTGATGATTTCTTAAAGATCTCCCGAGTTGTCGAATTGGGCTCGAGTGGCTAGGCTTGGTAGAGAAATCCGCAGCCTAACGAAATCCAATCTCCAATCTCCAAGTCCGAAGGACCGCTATGATGTCCCAAACCAACTCGCATTCTACCCGATCCGAGTCAATGGCCGCTGAATCCGTGAAACCGATGAGCGAAATCATCGCGGCGGCCTTGGACCGACGGTCGTTTCTCCAGGTGAGCGTTACGGGAGCCTGCGCGGCCGTGATGACTTCGTGGGGGCCAGGTGCAATCGCGGCTGCATCGCCCGTTGACGACTCGAATGATTTGTTCCGATTCTCGAACATACCGGTCTCCCAAAGTGACCAGGTCGTGGTACCCGCCGGATACAAAGCTGAAGTTTTGTTTCGTTGGGGTGATCCGATCAATGGTCAACACCCGGTGTTTAAGACCGACGCTTCGAATTCCGCCGCCGAGCAAGCATTGCAAGGTGGCATGGGGCATGATGGGATGGAGTACTTTGCTTTGCCAAGCGGCGACGCCAACTCGCGTGGGATTCTTTGCATCAATCACGAGTACACGGATCAGATTCTGTTGTTCTCCGACGGGATCGAACCTTTGCCACCCACTCCGATGCCATTGGAAAAAATTCGCAAGTCACAAGCGGCTCACGGGATCTCAGTGATTGAAGTTGCGGGGGACAAGCAAGGTCGCTGGCAAGTGCTGGATTCACCTTACTGTCGTCGCATCACGGCCAATACGCCAATGCGAATGACCGGGCCGGGGATCATCCTCACGGGTGACTCGGTCCTGGGAACTCTGAATAATTGCGCGGCTGGTCGCACGCCATGGGGAACTTACTTGACATGTGAGGAGAACTTCCAGGGTGTGTTCGGCACTGCCAATGAATCGTTTACCCCCAACCTCGAACAAGAACGGTATGGTCTCACTGCGAAAGGCTATGTTTACAAAATCGACGGGCAAGAGATTTCGGGCTATCGTTGGTGGGAAGCCGACAGCCGCTTCGACTTGTCCCGACCGGACTGCGACGCTGATCGGTTCGGTTACGTCGTCGAAATTGATCCGCTGCGACCCGACTCGAAACCCGTCAAGCGCACGGCCTTGGGACGCTTTCGACATGAAAACGCCGAATTGACGTTGGCGAAAGATGGACGGGTGGTTGTGTACATGGGCGACGACCAAGTCAACGAGTTCATCTACAAGTACGTTTCGCAGCGGCCATACGAAACCCAGCGAACATCGGAATTCGGAATCGATGCCACGGGTGGTTTATTGGATCAAGGGGTGTTGTATGCAGCCCGGTTCGACGAAACCGGTCGGGGTGTTTGGTTGCCACTTTCCGACAGTGGCATGACACCGGAGTTGGTGGCCGTGTATTCGCGAATCGCGGCCTCTCGGGTTGGAGCCACACCCATGGATCGACCGGAGTGGTTAGCGGTCCACCCGCAAACAGGTGAGGTCTTTGCGTCGTTGACAAACAACTCGAAACGCACTGAAGTCAACGCGGCCAATCCGCGAGCGAACAATATTTATGGTCATATCTTGCGTTGGCAAGAAGATGGCAATGATGCGGCCGCCATAGAGTTTTCCTGGCATCTATTTTTGATGGCCGGAAATCCAGCCCAGGCCGAACCAACTCGGCACGGCAATGTCAGTGGAGATTCATTTGCCTGCCCAGACGGTTTGAAGTTCGACGATTCAGGAATTCTGTGGATTCAAACGGACATGTCCTCGTCGGTGATGGGCAATGCGGATTTTGTCGAGCTGGGAAACAACATGATGTTGGCTGCTGATCCGGCGAGCGGGCAAGTACGGCGATTCTTGACCGGCCCGAAGGGATGCGAGATTACCGGAAACACGATGACGCCCGACCGCAAGACGATGTTCATCAACATCCAACACCCGGGCGAGCCAGCCGACGAAGTCAACGATCCGCTGCAACCGAACCAATACAGTCAATGGCCTGACGGACCTGCCGGCGGTCGCCCTCGCTCCGCCACGATTGTCGTTCGTCGCTCGGACGGACAGACGGTCGGGACTTAGGAATCGCCCCGAATATAATTCCGGTACACACATAAAAGGATCGTTTTAGCGAGCGCTGGTGTACCGGCTTCAGCCGGCGGGGCCTGGGAAAACGCTCTTTTCAGCTACCCGCCGGCTGAAGCCGGTACACGAGCGCTCGCTAAATTGTCTTTGTTCAATTCAGAATCAGGAGCTCGTGGCACGTTTCATGGGAACCAGCGCCAGAATGCGACCGCGATCAGGAAGTAGAACGGCAGCCCAAACCAAAGTGCATGTTGATCTGCCAATCGCTTTTCGGCCGAGCCAACCCTGCTGATCCCCCATCGAGCCAAGATTTCCACCGACCACAGCGATGCGACCGCCAACGGGAGGTACCATCCGCCGACGACCCCCAAGAGCGTAAAATTGGCCGCGGATTGACTGGCGACCTCTCGGTTCGAACGAATCAACCGCATCACCGTCCAAGTCAAAAACCATCCGATAATGGTCCCGCAGACGATGCCAATTCCTTGGCCGATGAGCACTACAACGCTCTTGGAAACGGCGACATGCCAATGCCCCCACAATCCGCTGAGGCCGCTGTCAGATACAAAGGAATGCAGCGAGGGACTCAAAAACTGAACGTCGCGCCATTCCTGACGTCCAAACTGCTCGGCCAACCATCCGCAGAGCAAAGTTTGAAACAAAACGGCACCCACGACGCCCACCATCAAGGTCGCGAGATAGAATCTACTGGGCAGACGAACTCCATCGAAACTGGACCAACCGATCGCTAGACATGCCATCAGCGTCGGGAGGAGGTAGAAATACATTATCAAAGGCCGGGCGGGTACTGGGTCGAGTAACCAGAAACAGTACCAATCGTTTGGATCCGAGATGCTAAGGCTGGTGCGCGGCGGGCCAATCCACGTGATCTGAACCGTCACGAAGAACAAGATCAATCCGACGACGATGGCCATGAACTCCACCAACGGATAGCGACCGGAGATTGGACCGCGACACTTGCGGCACCGTCCACTCAAAATGACCCACCCAAGCACGGGCTGATTGTCGTACCACTTGATGGGTGTTTGACAGTGAACACACCGCGATCCGGAACTTGAGAGGGATAGCCCCCGGGGCATTCGGTAGACGACGACATTGAGAAAGCTACCGATGGTTCCGCACACGGCGACGACCCACCAGATCAACAGAATCTCAGCGACAGTGCTGCTCAGAAACCAACGGAGGGCAACGCTTTCGTGTTCGAGCCCCAGCCCCGCCGTGACTCGATCCCAACGCCAGGCGGCAGTTACTTGACTGTAGGCGATGCTTAGCAGGAGGAACAAAGCCACGATGAGGAGGACCGAACGGAAAGCGTTATTCGGGCCTTCAGGCTGGGTAGCCTCAATTGGGTCAGGATCAAATGTGGTCGTATCGTGCGGGTCAGACATGCAAGCGCGGCTATTAAACCAACAATACCCATTTATTGTATTCGGCACCTTGCCCCATTTTAAGAAGATCCGGACGTCATTAGATTAAGGGCTGGGACCTTCTATTTAAACCACCCTAGGTCAAATTCATGATCAAAGACTTGGTTCGATTGATTCGCCATGTTGATTCGTGGACCGGACCAGCGGATCGGAGCACTGTCTATGAACTGCTATTCGACAGTCACGTCACTCCGCAAGACATGATCGAAGCCTGCAAATTCGACCATGTTCGCTACGCTCGAAATGTGTTGGCCAGATCCCAATGGTATGAATTGGTTGTGATTTGTTGGGGGAGCGGGCAAAGTTCGCCGATTCATGATCACCTCGGAACGATCTGTGGTGTCCGGGTGGTCGATGGTGTCGCGACCGAGACCACGTACCAAGAGGTCGGAGGAGGTCGCGTCCGACCGGTCGTTCGTCGCGAATTCGGTCCTGGGAATGTGTTGATCAGTTGCGACACGGACATTCACTTGATCACGAACGAAGTCCCTGATCGAGGACTCATTACGCTGCACCTGTACTCGCCGGCTCTAACCATGCGATATTTCCAAGAAGAGGGCGCTTGGGACGACAGCTAAAAGTACATAGACGGTTTAGCCAGCGCTGGTGTCCCGGCTTTACAGAACGTCCGGCGTAGGAGATCTCAGATTCTCGGTGTATTTAACGCGGTAGGGACGGCCATTGCTGGCCGGGCACTAAGAAGAGCATTTTCCAGCGTCAGCCTGCTGAAGACCATTACCGCCAAGTTAAGTGCGAATCGCTTGATTGAAGCCCTCGGTTGAATGATTAATGATTATTGAAGAATGAAAAATTCAAAGAGTCCGAACTCGACTCTTATGACAAGTCGCGATCCTCGAACAGGATCAATGCGACCAACAGCGCCACCGCGCTATAGAGCGACGTGTAAACCAATGCCCAACCCAGGTACTCGGCCGGGACCGTGGCCTCGCCCACAATCGCCGCGCTGATATCGAAATGTTCCAGCACGGGAATGATCGTCGTTATCGCCTGTCCCACGACGGTTACCGACTCGAACGTGTCTTCTTTCTCCAACATCATCGGGGTGATATGCCCCAGAATATAGATAGAGAAACAGATCATCAAGTTGGAAACAATGGCCAATCGAGTCGAAATCATTACGCTGATGAAGACGAAAACCATAGTTTCCATATACCCCAAGAGTAATGCTGGAGCAACTTTGGCCATTTCTGCATACCCGTCTTGCCACGGCAAGGCACCCTTCGATGATTCGACGCCATCGTAGATTGTCTTGTACGAAACCAGGAAGAGAAACACTAGACCGATGCCTAGAAATAACATTCCAACCGCCCAGCCGATTCCCAACGTCTTGCCAATCAAAAACTGACGGCGACTTAACGGCTTTGCCAACACGGTCAAGGCTGTACGGCCGTCGATTTCTTCTGACACACTCTTGCTGGCCGCCCAGACCGCGAAGAAGATCGACAGCAACAAAATCACGGGGCGCCCGGTCGTCACGTACATCTTGATGTCTTCGCCAAACGTGTTGTACGGGATATATAAGGCGATGACCAAAAACATAATCCCAACACCCAGCAAAATACTGAACAACGGTTGGCTGGTTTCCGTCTTGAAAGTCGACCAAGAAATGGCTGATTCTTTGGGCATCAGCGCTGATTGGAACAAGATCACCAAGAAAGCACCCCAAGTGGCCAGTGCGGTTACAAAGATACCCGTCACCTGCGGAAACTCGGGTTGCGTTTCCAGAAAGATTTGAAGATCGAGCGGTCGATCGCTCAAATTGCGCACGTACAAGAATTCGATCAGATCTTTCGGCAACTTTTCCGCGACATCCAAAGCTGAAAAATAGGTCGTTTCCGAAGAACCAGGCAATTCCACAATCTTCTCTCGATTCGATTGCGGAGTGATGGGAGTGGGCGAGAATTCGATTCGCTGGCTATTCGTGTTGAAGCCAATCCTCTTCAGCTCCGCGCCCATAAAATTGACCCTCACTGGCGCTCCCTCGCCATCGATCTCGACCGGGTTCACCTTGACCCGAATCTCAGGCTGCACTCCAGTCTGGGGCAAACGAAAAACGCTCTCCAACATCGCCACCGGGCGACCCACAAACCGAATCAATGGAACTTGTTGCCCGACGATTCCAAAAACGGCGAACAACGACAACACCGTGGTGATCACCAACAACCACAGTCCAACTCCTTCTTTCAACCATTCGAACATCTGATCCTGGGCTCGCTTGGTGAACATGCTCACCACGCCGTAGCCGACAAACGCACTTGCTGGTCCCAACAACAGAAACGCCAAAATCCAATTGGAATCCTGGGTTTTCCCTGTAAACCACTGCCAGCCAAACAGACCGCCTCCTAGCACTGCGAGGCTTACAATGCCGCCAAACACTGCGTACGACATGGGGCCAGCATCCGCGACCTTCCCGAGCCCCAAACGACCGCCGACCACAAACAGGATCAGCGAGATCGCCAACAAAATGAGGCCGATACCGACTCCAATCGATACTAACCAGAAGCTAGTCAACCATTCGCCGGGCAGGTTCGCAAGGATCATGTAAGAAACTCGGTAATTCCATGGATGGGACTAGAAACGGACCTGCCACGCGGCATTATGTTCGCCCTTGAACTTGCTCGCAATCACCAAACCGGTCCATGACACAGCACTGTGACAATTGAAGCAAAGACCTCTAGCGGTCCGCTTGGGGGACATACGCCGATAATAACGGTGACGCGTACCTCGGCTGCACGACCGCCATCCGTTGTCGCCCGTCCACCATCGGTAGCGTCAGCATATCGTCGCCGATCAACGGCCGTGCATACGCCAAAAAATCGTCGGTCACATCGTAACCGCTGGCAGAAATCCACGCCTGGGGGAAAGTCCGTTCGCTGAGGGCGACTTGCTCCAGCGGAACAGCCCCATACCGGACACTGTAGACCGGGCCCGGGTCCCGCAAAATCGTGGACATCATCCCGTTTGTTCTATGGGCGACCAACAAAGCGGCCTTTTGCCCAGCCCGATAAGCTTCGTCTAGATCCACCGTCGAGGCATAAGCCATCGAGTTGCGTTGATCCGTGCCCGGAATGTTCAAGCGGGCCTTGCCTTTGACGCACAAGCCATGCTGGTTCAGGTAATTGGTCACGGTCTGAGCCACCGACGATTCACTGGAACCGAACTGAGTGTGCCCGAAGCTGTCCTTGACCTGTCCAAAATCGCCCACATCAAACCCCTCACTGACCACGACAATGCAGCGGCCGTCGGCTTTGAGCTGAGCATTGACGTTGTCGTGCAGTTGAGCCAACGTACACGGGCTCTCCGCCAAATAGATCTGCAGCGGCATCTCTCGCCGGGGGTCCGCCAAGCGGGCCGCAGCAGGGATGAAACCAATCTTTCGCCCCATTGCCTGCAGAACCAACACGGGGTCCGCCGGACACGAACCGCGATTCTCTTGGTCCGCATACTGCACTGCGTGCATCCAATACTTGGCACACGAGCCATAACCCGGCGTGTGGTCGATCAACTTGAATTCACTATCGCCCACATCGTTGTCGATCGTTTTTGGACCACCCGCAACCACCAAATCCAAACCACGAGCGGCCGCCATTTGCGAAATCTTGTTGGCCGTGTCCATCGAATCATTGCCGCCGATGTAGATAAAGTAGCCCACATTGTGAGCACGAAACACGTCGATGACACGCTCGAAGTCTTCGGTTTGCTTCGGTTTGAGCTTGTAGCGGCAGGTGCCAATCGAGCCCGCCGCGGGAGTCACTCGCAACAAGGCAATTTCCTCGGCCGTTTGCTGCGACAGATCAAGCAATTCTTCCTTGAGAACCCCTTCGATCCCGTGCCGCGCCGCATAGACTTTGCCAATTCCGCCCAGATCCCGAGCCGCCTCGACGATGCCACGCAACGTGCTGTTGATCACGCAACTCGGGCCACCCGATTGGGCCACGACAAGATTTTTCTTTGAACTCATGAACGATGACTTTGCAATGTGTTGACCGAACTGAAAATTCGAAACCGACCGTCGCGACGCTAATCCTTGCGCCATTCAAGCGTCGCTACCGTCGCCAGAGGGTGGTTCCCCCCGTTTCCATAATCTACTGACGACGACGCGGGCCGCCAATCCAGGATAACAACGCCGGAAGGACCAATAAATCGGCGAATAAGGCCACCGTTATCGTGATCGTCCCCATCGTCGCAAAAATAATGTGATCGCGCGAGTCAGCCAGAAAGACACTGGAAAAACCGGCCACCAACACCAAAGTCGTGATGATCAAGGCCGTTCCCACGCTCGTAAACGCTTCGCGAATCGCGACGTCTCGTTCCTCAGGTCGATTCCCCGTTAGCGATTCCTGGTACCGAGTCAGAAAATGAATCGTGTCATCCACGGCAATCCCCAAGCAAACCGTAAAGGCACATACCGTCACGATCTCCAATGACTGCCCGACGAACACCAAATAGACTCCGGCCATCGCCAAGGGGAACACATTCGGAACGATCGAAATCAGGCCAATGGTCACGCTGCGAAAGACCAATCCCAACACAACAAAAATGATCACCATCGCCGAGCCCAAGCTGACCAACAAATCGACCACGATCTGATACAAATTCTCCCATCGCGAAACCGCTCCGCCACCCAAGTTCGCCTCGAATCCAGGGAACTCTTGCTCCAACGCTTCCAATTGAGCCTTCACGCGTTCGAACACCGTACTGTACTTGGCGATCCCCAGATCTTGAACGCGGAAGGTAACCGTTGCCTTCCGTCCGTCCGGATTGTAGTACGTCTCACGGAGTTGTTTGGGCAACAAGGCTGCCAAACTCATTTGGTCGGGGGCCGACGGCGCCCCCGCCAGCGCAGCCGCAATCGTTCGGATTGACAACGGGTGCCCCAACAATGGTTCACTCCGCAGGATCTCGTCCACTCTTCCAATAACTCGCGCGACTTCGGGATCGTCCCATTTCCGCGCCTCCGTCCACCCGATGTCGACCTGAGCAAACTCCAACCCGCCCAGTGCGCGGTCCATTTTCTCCATGCCCAATGCCGCTTCGCTGGACCGCGGCAAAGTCGTCGCCACTCGCTGGTCCGGTCGCAGCGTGCTGCAAATCGCGCAGGCGATGATCAAGAGACAAATCCCAACCAGACTGAACGTGCGTTTGTATTTCAGAACCAAATCGATGACGAGGCTGATGCGATTCAGATGCTTTTCGATCAAACTGTTTTCATGCCCCACATGCATGCGCTTACCAAGCGGTGACGCACACGCCACCGGGATACACGTGATCACGGCCACAAACGTCAATACGACACCCACCACGCTGCATCTGCCAAACTCTTGAACCAGACGATGCTCGGCCAACATCAACGATCCCAAGCCAATCGCCGTGGTCAAGCTGGTCAGGAAACAAGCCCAACCCACTTGCCGAATACCTTCGGCGGCGGCCTCCCGTCCCGTGGCGCCACCGGCCCGCAAGCGGCGAATGGTGGTCATCAAATGAACCCCATCCGTAAAGCCGACCAAGCTGACCAACACCGGCAAGATCACGTTGACCAATGGATTAAAATCAACGTCGAAATATCGCGAGTATCCCACGGTCCAGAACACGCCCAACGCGGAGGCCAACGTCACGATCACCACCGCTGAAATGCCCCGGAATAAAATCACACTCATCAGGACAATGATCGAGTACCCGATCAATTGGTACTTGAGTCGATCCGTGTCCTGGCCTTGTACCGATGACAAAACGATGGGCACTCGACCCGTGACCGTCAACGTAAACTTTGTGGTGGGATAACGCGCAACAGCACGCTCGGCGGTCTCGCGTAAACCTTGGACACAATCGGCATCGGACTCGATCATCAAGAAGTCGAATTGCACCATCATCAACGTCGTTTGCCCGTCCGCCGAGAGCATCTGGCCCACTAAAAACGGGTGCGCCAGTGCCCTTTCTTTGGCTCTTTGGAAGCGTTCCGGAGTGGCCGGGATACGGGGAAAGATCGGGTCTGCCAATCCGAACAAGTTCATCGACGGCACCGAGTCGAGCGTGCGAACACTTTCGACAAACGGCAGTTGCTCAAGATCCGATACGATCGCTCGATAGGCGTCCCAGCCCGCTTGCGAAAACAGGTCCGGCGTTTCGACCACAAGGATCGCGTCCGCGTTGGATTGCACCTGCGCTCGTCGTCCACCGCCCGGCACACCACGCGACACACCACGCGGCGATGTCTCCGGCTCGGCGACTACTTCAGTGCGGGTTCCAGCCACCGAAGCCCAAGCTCGCTTCGCCCAACCAGGGTCGAAATACCCAGCCAATGCACCGACGCTGATCAGTACGATCAAAACGGCGGCGACCGGAGGGTGTTTGGCAATCCAGTGAGTACTGTGATCGAAGGATCGATTCAACATGTTTAGCGATCTGCTCGCCGTTGTTGACGTTCCGCTCGCTTACGAAACGCATTCCGCAGTTCATCGCGACTGATTTCGCCATCATTATCGTCGTCTAATCCAGCGAAGCGACGAATGGCCTCGGGCAAGGCCTGCTTGGGAATTCGGTCGCTGTTCGGTGGGGCAAATTTGGCAAAGAATTTTGTGACCAGTTCTTCGATGGCGACATCGTCGTGGAATTGCAACTCGGTTGAATCGGTTGCGGTCGCAGGTTGACCGCTCACTTGGTCGGGGCGAATTCGCCACGCGACATCGAAGTAGACGATGGCCATCTCTTCCCAACTCTGATCGCCCCAAGTCACCGTGCGACTGGGGTCGGGATTCGCCGGATTATCCGCCGAATTATCAAAGGCCGCGACAAAGTCGATCCGAGAAATACCTTCCAGCAACAGCGGTTCCGAAAACGCATAGACGTGTTGCCAATTGAAGTCGTAACGAGGTACATCCAGGATAACCTGCGCGGGTTCGGTCGCGTCATTGCGAAACGCCTTCAATTGAAAGGATTTGCCGCGATAATGCATGTGGGGTGAAAGACCTAACATCATTGCTTGTTGCGGAACCTGTTTCAAACTGCCCTCGACCTGATGGTTTGGATGGTGAGGCGGGATTTCGAAGGTTTGATTGAGTGCGACCAAGGTATCAACCGCATGGGTGATCTCCGCAGGATCGGCAAACACTAGCCCAATCCGAGTGATATCCTCCGCAGGTTTTCCATTGGTGGTGTAGTGCTGCTGAAACACAAACTTCGAACCGGCCGGAATGCGACGCGCGTACCCGGGTGCGTAGGTCAAAGGCCGCTGGCCTGGGACATAGGCCGACAACCAACCCTGACCCGAGTCCGATTCTTCACCCGGCGGTTTGATGAACACAATCGAATGGTGCACGACGCTACGATTGCCCGGAATGATCTGAGCGCCTTTGACCCAACGATCTTCTGTCAGACCTGGGTCCACGACAAAATACTTGTAGTCCACCGTACCCTGAGCCGGAACTTCAAATGGCGTCGAGCCCATCGCGACGATCAAATCCGGTGCTTTCGGCAATAGCCATTCGCCGGCAGACTCCGGAGCAGGCGGCAGCTTGGACGGATCGCCCAGCGGCGCGCCGGCGGCAACCCAATCACGGATCAGCTGTTTATCCGATTCGGGCAATTCACGATGATTCGAAAACTTGCCGTATTCAGGATTGGCATGCCAAGGGGGCATCAATCCTTGGTCGATCACCTCGACCATCATCGCACCCCAGCCCTTCACTTCGTCGTAGTCGATCAACGAAAAAGGACCGATGTCGTTCGGCCGATGGCACTCGCCACAGTGTTGATACACGACCGGAGCCACGTGCTCCGCAAACGTTGGCGTTGGGTTCTCGCCAGTCGCGTCGTTCGTCGCGGCGGTGTTCAACTTGGCAACTCGGCCGATCAAGCAACCAAGCGCTGCTGTTCTTGAGACCTCGACCGGTTGCCCAGCCAACAATTGTTCGATCGCCAGTTCCAAGTCGCGGCGTTGAGCTTCGGATCGGGCGACTCCCGGCTGATACTGGTCATCCACTCGACCCCGATATCGGACGGCCAAATCTTGATCGAGCACAAAAATCTCTGGCGTCCGTTCGGCTTGAAAGTGATTCGCCAAGCGATGCTCGCTGTCTGCGATCATAGGAAATCGCAAGGAATGCTCGCGAACAAACGCCGCAATCTCTTCGGGCGTGTCTTGGTGATTGCTGTTGACGGCCAGAAACTTAACCGACCGATCTGCATATTTCTCGGACATACTTTGCAAACGACTCGCGTACCACTTCACCAACGGACAGTCGTTGCCCAAGAAGCAGACGACCGTCAATTCCCCGGCCGAGCCCTGATCCACGCTGATCTTCGTCCCATCGGTGGCCGTCGCTGCAAAGGGAGCGATGCTCGATGGTTCCTGCGGGGTGGCCGCGAATCCAAGACCAACGCAGGCAATGAACGAAACAAAGCTCCATCCAGAAGTCGCAAATAGCTGAACTCTTCCCACCGTTGGTTATCCACCTTATGTGTTTGCCAGTCTGATCGTGCTTTGTTTGCCCAACCTGACCGGTGAATTGTGTCGTGAACCCCGCCTCAGCATTGTTTCCAACGCTGGCCTTCCTGGCAACTGCATTTTGAATCAAATGTACCCAAAATTCTTCACAAATAATTGACTTTACCTTCACGGGACCTACGTCGAACTGGTCTCCATTGTCTTCTCAATCTGCGGTCCTCCGCAACTGTGGAACCTATTGGCGTTTGCTCGCTAGTCGAAATAATGATTTCCAGCAGATTCAGGGAGGACCGCAGATTGAAGACAGCCTAGTGCTTTTTCACCGTTAAATAATTGGGTCGCTAGGTTCGCCAGAGTGGGGACGGGACGGATAGCAACCACGCTTTCTCGAACGTCGCTACAAAGGCAAATCTAATTTCAGGCGTGACAGAGAACTACACCTTAGGCTTTGTCGCCGATCGGTTCGTGTTACAATAAGGTAATGCGAGAACGGTCGTTACTGCGAAACACTTTGATTGGATTAGTCGCCAGCATTTTGCTGGCGTTAGTCAAGTTGTTGGCGGGCGTGTTTGGCCGCTCCAGCGCCCTGATCGCGGACGCCGTGGAGTCTTTGGCCGATGCGGTGGGCTCCATCTTGGTTTGGCAGGCAGTGCGTGTGGCCGCCCGACCACCGGATTCTCGTCACCCGTACGGTTACGGCAAAGCCGAGGCCTTAGCGGCGCTTAGCGTCGGCGGATTGTTGGTCGTTGCGGCGATCTACATCGTGATTAAAGCATTCAACGAGATTTTGACTCCGCACGAAGCACCTGCTGCCTGGACCTTGGCCGTATTGGCTTTGGTCGTCGCCGTCAAAGAACTGCTCTTCCGTTTCGTCATGCAAGGTGCCGCTGAACTCAATTCGGATGCCGCTCGGGCTGACGCCTGGCATCATCGCTCGGATGCGATCACTTCGGCAGCCGCCTTTGTCGGTGTTTCCATCGCCGTTTGGGGACCAGCCTTGACCGGCATCCCATCCTTGGTCCTAGCCGACGAGGCGGCCGCGTTTTTGGCCAGCGGCATCATACTCATCACCGCCGTGAGCTTGATCCGACCAGCCCTTTTCGAACTACTAGACGCCGCCGCTGACGAAATGGCACAAAACGTGCGCCGAATCGCCAGCCAAGTCGAAGGCGTTCGACAGGTCGAAAAAGTCTATGTTCGCAAGAGCGGATCTGGTCATCATGTCGACATGCACCTGCATGTCGATCCCGAACTGTCGATTCGAGTCGCGCATGCGTTGGCCGGGAAAGTCAAAGCGGTTCTCCAAACTTCGTTGCCGAACCTCGTCAGTGTTTTGATTCACATCGAACCGGCGGATGAAGTAGAATAGAACGACCGGACTACCTCCCGCCGCGTCATTTGACGAGCGAAAACCAATCAGCGAAACGAAATGGCCGTGCCAACAAATCCAATCAAACATTGCGGAACGTGGACGTTTTGGCTCTTGCTTGTAGCGGCCACAACCTCCGCGACGAACGGCTTCGCTCAACGGCAATTCTCGAGTGCTTCTGAAACAGTGAACATCAACCAGGACGAAACCGTGCCACCGAAAATCAAATACCATACTGACCCGCAACAAGCCATCATTACGATGGACGTGACTGGCGGTTTCCGCGCTCCGACACCCGCTGACTTTAAACGCCAACCAACACTTCAGGTCTTCGGAGATGGACGAATTGTCTGTGGTACGCAGTCGCCCAATCGACAATCTCATGATGGGCGATTGACGCCCGAACAGCTGCAGGAATTGGTGGAATGGTTGGTGCGAGCAGAGAAGTTTCTGGAGATCTCGCCCGCACAGATAGCCCAGGAATTGGACGGGTACCAATCGCTCATGGCCGACGGTCCGACGATCACGATCAAGCTGCAGTTGACCGAGCAGGCCCACGAACATTCGGTGTACACACTCAAACAAACCGCTCGAGACCTTCCGGATGCGACCGGCTTGCAGACGTTGGCTCGAATCGAAACTCGTTTGAGGTCCGTGAAGCAATTGGGCGATATCGGCAGTCAAGATATTTTGGACTCGGCCCTGTCAACGGCCAACAAACATTTGGAACAAGAACTCCCCGACGCCAACCCCTGGACCGCCGAGCAAATTCGTACCATCCAACGGAGCCCCAACGGCGGACTCGTCTTGACCTTCAGTCGCGCCAAATCGATCAGCGGCGACGGCTACACATTGATGTCGAAACTGACTCGCGCGACAGGCGGCGATCCATGGCAGATCGAATTCGAATCACGATAGGGACTCAGGCGGAATTCGTAGTGGAATTCGCCGAGGATTCCGCTAAATTCTCGACTTAAGGAAATGTCCTGAATAAAATTCCCGACTTGGGGGAGCGTCCGAATTCGAAAATCCGATACCCCATGGCGGTATCGGTTTAGCGAGCGCTGGTGTACCGGCTTCAGCCGAACCGGGCACGCTGTTACAGCAATACCCCATGGCGGTATCGGTTTAGCGAGCGCTGGTGTACCGGCTTCAGCCGGCGGGTGCAGTGAAAACGCTTTTTTCAGCCACCCGCCGGCTGAAGCCGGTACAC
>JAUXWY010000158.1 GCA_030681235.1 Pirellulaceae bacterium
GGTCTTACCCTTAAAGGGCAAATGGGAACTTGACCATCTGTACCGGATCGCGACGAATTCGATGCTGGCAAACGGAGGGCATCATCAGAAAATGTTTTTGCAGGGACAAGAACTGCAAGTTCATGGCTCGCAGTTCGAAACGATCAAGCAGTGGATCACTCGCAACTCACCGATCCGGACGCCGGAGCGCGGCCGTATTACGATGTAGAAGGCAATTTCGGCCAAGGCCTCACACACGTGGCCGTAACCGTTCACCTACCACAGGAAAAAACTCATGAAGACGTTCCTTTTATTTCTCACCGTCACGTTTGCCCTCGTCGTCATTGTCGCTGGCAAAGACAGAACCCCAGAAAAAGGTGCTTACACGACCATGTTACAAGCTGTGATTCACATAAACTTTGCCGATCCGGAGCGGCAGGAGGATGCCATGGGAAACATTGAGAATATCCTCAAAGCGGTCCCGACAGCCCAGGTTGAAGTCGTCTGCCATGGAAAGGGAATCAACCTGTTGGTGATCAAGGAATCAAAACACTTGGATAAGTTGGAAACGCTGATGAACCAGGGCGTCCAATTCGTCGCTTGTGAAAATACGATGAAGAAGAAGGCTCTCGAAAAGGAGGCCCTGGTTCCTGGCGTGACGACTGTTCCATCAGGAGCAGTCGAAGTGCTCCGCAAACAACACGAAGGCTACGGCTACTTCAGGCCGTAGTTGGCGAACTGGATCGCCAGCCCTTTGTTACTTCCAGATGCCGGGGCTGATTCCGGATGAAAGACCCGAGATGAGTACCGTTCGGCTCACGATTCTTTCATTCCTAAGTGAATTAGTTTTCGGTTGACGAATTCTAAAATGCCAAGATGCGAGAGTTCACGGCCGTATCCGGAGTTTTTGATGCCACCGAACGGTAGTTCGGCTTGAGATCGGGTCGGCTGGTTGATGAACATCATACCGGTTTCGACTTGTTCAGCGACACGGCGACCACGTTCCTTATTGGACGTGAAAACGCTTCCGCCGAGACCGTAAGACGAGTCGTTGGCAAGTTTGATGGCGGCCGCTTCATCCTTGACGACATAAAGACTCGCGACCGGACCAAACAGTTCCTGGTCATAGGTCGGCATATCCGGCGTGATGTCGGTCAAAATCGTCGGGTTGAAGTAAGCACCCTCGCGATTTGGACGGTCGCCACCAAGGACCACCGTGGCACCCGCGTCAATCGTTGCTTGGACTTGTTTCAGCAAACTGACCGCGGCGTCTTCCGTTGACAGCGGTGCCAATGTCGTGCTTTCATCCATCGGATCACCGAGCTTCAAGGCAGACATTTGTTGCCGAAAGGCTGACGTGAACTTCTGGGCGATGGATTCAACAAGGATGAAACGTTTCGACGCCACGCATGATTGACCGGCGTTGACGGTACGACCTTGAACAGCAAGCTTGACGGTTGACTCCAAGTCAGCGTCGTCCAAAACGATGAAGGCGTCGTTGCCGCCGAGTTCGAGAACACTTCGTTTGAGGTTCTTGCCGGCGATCGCGGCGACGGATGCCCCGGCTGGTTCACTACCCGTGAGTGAAACGCCTTGAACGCGTTTGTCGGAAACGACGGCTTCGACGAACTCCGAGGAGATAAACAGATTGGTATAGACGCCCTCGGGCAGCCCGCATTCTGCGAACAGCTCTTCGATTGCCCGTGCACACTGCGGCACATTGCTGGCGAGTTTTATCAAGACCGTGTTCCCGGCCATGATGTTGGGAGCCGCAAAGCGGACGACTTGATAAAAGGGGAAATTCCACGGCATCACGCCCAGCAAAACGCCCAGCGGTTCATGTCGCAAATAGGCATCGGCGTCCTCAACATCCATTGACTGATCGGCCAAAAATCGCTCGGCACCCATTGCGTAAAACTCGGCGATTTTTGCGCAGTATTCAATTTCATAGCGGCTTTCGCTGATCCGCTTACCCATGTCTTGTGTGATCAACTTGGCGTAAGTGTCAACATCGGCTCGCAGAAGCTTCGCGAACTTCAATAGCTTTGCTTTGCGATCCTCAAATGATTGGGTTCGCCAGGATGGGTACGCGTCGTGAGCGGACTTGATTGCCGCCGTCACTTGGTCCTCCGACATCGGACGAAATGTCTCGGCGGTTTTGTTCGTCGCTGGGTTGATGCTGGCAATGGTCATGGGATTTTGTTGGATTTGAGGGTGAGGCTTCGAAACATGTCAAACGGTTGAACGTGATCTCATTGGAGCGACGGTGTTCGTGACGCCCATGGAGTCGTTGAGTGCGAACCGAAATGTAGCCGAGTTTGTTCCCACATTCGTCTGTTGGACATTGAATGTGGGACAAACGCGGCTACAATCGCGATTGGCAATCCTGGCAAAAATTAGCGGCGAGCCCTCCGGGATTCGTCTTTGCGCTCGACGACGATTTCCTCGTCCATCCAGTTTGCATGGGCACTCTTGTGATCAGTGTCAACGCCAAAGAATTCCCTGCGGTCGACCGTCTGGCGGTCAAAATCAACGCGTTGATTCGACTTGGCGTTCGAAGCATAATCTGATTCCCGTCGATCATAATCGTACGAATTGGAATCATCCAAGATTCGACTGGCCTGGGCGAATTTTCCTACACCGGCCTTGACGGTCACCACCGTGCGTCCATTGTTAAATTCGTTTTCGTAGTATTCTGCTTCGTCTTTTGGAATGCCGAGACCGACCAGGGCCCCGATCAAGCCACCAGCGGCCGCAGTTCCGGCGGCACTGGCAACGATTGCCGCAAGTGCTCCGCCGGCGATGACGGGACCAATGGCTGGCAGGATGCCGGCGACAATACCGAGTCCCCATAGTGCTCCGATACCGAGACCGCCGAGCGCACCGGCCGTTGCGCTTTCGCTAACCTCGGTGCCCTGGGCTTGTTCTTGGAACGTGCCGTCGCGATCTTGGGTTGCAATCCCAATTTGCTCTTCAGTGAAACCAGCACCTTTCAAATCGCGAACCGCTTTTTGAGCTTCGGCGTGTGAGTGGAACACCCCCACGACGGTTTCGCGGTTCGTAGTTTGGTCGCTCTTGCGAGCGGTTTGAGTAGCCATGTTAATGATCTTTCGTTAGTAGAACTGAAATGGAGTGGCAAACAGATGCCGACTCCCGTGTGGACATTCAATTAACCCCATATGAACGTCCGAAAAACGTCGAATTAACGTTCAACATACTAATTCCGTGTGCAGCTAACCAATTCTAGGGCGATCCGAGAGAATTCTGAATCGGTAATTCTATTGAAGTTGCCTAGCGGAAGTAACCAAAACTGTGCAGACAAAAGGTGTCAAGTACCGTTTTGGTGGTTTGAAGTCCGGGGCGTTCGGGGATGGATGCAGTCCAGGGCTCGCTGCCGAAAGGGACGCCACGTGTCCCGATTCGCGTTAAATCCTTCCACTGATAGGCGAGTAAATGAGTGCTGAGTGCATGATTTATCTCACCGGCCTCATCAGCCCGAGGTCCGCGTCCCACCATTGCCTTCAGTCGTGAATTCGGAACGCCAACATCCGATTCAGACGGCGGTCGTTGTTTGCGCTTCAAACGGTACGCGACACCTTTTCTACTCCGACACCTTTTCTACTCAGGGGTCTTTCTTGAACGAATCAAAACATTCTTCGATCAACTTGCGTCCGCGTAGTTCCAAACGTCGATTTGAATGAACTTCCCCATCAAGATCAGGACTTATTCTATCGGGGAAAATTACTAGTGTACTGAGCGATTCTAAATGTGTTAGACCAGCGATTAGCCGGTCATCCAAATGGTCAACATAGAGAGTAAGGCTCAATAGTCTTGGTAGGTCTGGAAATCGGCTAAATCCGAACGTGTCAAATTGAATGGACAAGGTTCTTAAGTTAGGGAACGCGTCAAGATGCTGCAAATTTTCCAACCGAAAGTTACTATCAACAATTTCGAGTTCCGACAAAGATGATTTGTAAGTCATCAACTTCAGAAAGTCCCCAGTTACTCGACTTCCCGAGCCCTGTACAACCAGAGTCGCCAGATTCGGAAACTTGAGATTTGACAACTCGTTGTCTGATACCTTGGTATGTGAAAATCTAAGATGCTCCAGCCTTTCTGCACTAAACCCGCTTGGAAAGGTACGCTCGTCCACAACGGTATTGTGGAATCCCAGAAATTTGAACCAACCGGGGACACACAATGTATTGGGAGTTGCAAGGCGCGGGTTTCGGTGGGGTTAAATCGGGGGCGATTCGTCCGAATTTACTCGAAAATCCGTCTTTACTGCGTAGTAAATTCGTGATTTTCAGTAAATTCCAGTTGCAGTGATTCACTGAAAATGCTATATTTACTCGGTAGTAAATACTCTAGAACGAGTGAATCTATGACGCCCCATCCACCGCAACTTGATCGCTTGCTCGCGGAAATACTGGCGGAGCTGGGGGCGTTCCAGGTTTCGATGTTATCGGGCGAAAGTGATCCCTACCGCCACGTTCGGGTCCTTGGGCCATCGGGCGCCGACTTCCGGCTGGAAGTCAAAGAGTACAAGCGAATCACGCCCGCCACCGCGGAGTCCGCGTGTTTGGCGTTGAATCGACAGGGAAAGGCCACGGGGGCCCAGCCAGTCCTTTTCGCCTCGATCGTATCCGATCGGACCTCCGAGATTGCGACCGAATATGGGGTTTCTTGGATGGACTACGTTGGAAACTGCCGTCTGGTGTTTCCTGCTTTTGGAATCTACGTGCGGCGTAGCGGCCTCGCCAATCCGCATGGCAAGCAATTGCCGAAAGTGCTGAATGTCTTTTCCGCCAAATCCAGTCGCGTCATACGGGCTATGCTGCAAGAGCCGCTGCGTGGTTGGCAGTTGAATGAATTGGCTGCTCACCCCGACGTTCGTATCAGCCCCGGTCTGATGTCTCGAATCAAGTGTTCTCTTATTGAGGGCGGTTATACGGTGATGCAGGCGGGAAAAATCCGCTTGAAGCGGCCCGATGACTTGTTGGACGATTGGGTGAATCACTATCGAAACCACAAGCCTAAAGAATACAACTTCTACCTGCGTGGTGAACTGCCGCATGTCGAGCAACAGATTGCCGAATGGTGTTCAAGATCCTTGGATCGCTATGCTCTTTCCCGTTTCTCGGCCGCATGGCGATTGGCTCCTGAAGTACGCTATCATGTCGCGAGCTTCATGGTTCCCGCACGCGCAACGGTGGCTGAACCATGGATCGATCTCGCCAGCCATTATGGGGCACGCAAGGTCGATTCCGGAGCAAATCTCGTCCTGCAAGTCGTGGACGATGAAAGCTACTTCGGCAATCGACTGGGGGACACAATCCCAACCACGTCACCATTGCAAACGTATCTTGACTTGAAAGCGATGGAGGGCCGCGGTGAAGAGGCGGCCATGGCGATCTACGGAACATACTTCAAACAGTCATTCGCAAACGCTACTGAACAAACGGCGGAGCACCATGAAGGAAACTGAGGCGGCCCGAGCGGTTTGCTTGAGGTACTCAATGCACTCGGCGCGATGCGCGATGAGTTGGTGATCGTCGGTGGTTGGGTTCCAGACCTACTGTATCCGTCGAGCAACCA
>JAUXWY010000191.1 GCA_030681235.1 Pirellulaceae bacterium
CGGTTGAAAGACGTAACTGTAATCGCTGTCGGTCGTCGTCGTCTTCCAAATCCATTCGTTGAAATCACCCGAGACGATCGTCAAGCAATAACCGTCAACCAGTAGCGAAGGTGACAAATCCTTCTTCAGCTAGTCTTGCAGCGAAGGAATGGTAGGCCCCTGCATCGTCTTTCACCAAGTGCTCCGGATGCCCACCACCGCCGTGTTGGCAAACGACAACCGGACGTCGTTCACCGGGTCGCAACCCTTTGGGAAGCAATAGGTAACCAAAGGCGGTCGCACCAGGGAAAACATCTAATTGAACTTCATAACAGGGCAGGCCTCCACGACAATCGCCCGCGGCGCGATCATCGCCAGAAACTCCGCGTCGCCGAAGTCCCGTACGCAAGAGAAGACGCTGCGATCAAATGGTTCACTCCACATTTGTCGCGAATCGATGTAACCGGAAACACACGTCGCCTCGATTCGTTCGTCGACTGCTGAAGCGTACAACGCGAGCATCCCGCCCTCGCCGTGTCCAATGACTCCAATGGGTTGATTCTCGTTCGAAAACCAATCGACGGCTGCCAATAATTGTTGCACTTCGTAACCAATAAGGTGGCGGCCAAGCATATAGGCGGGACGAAACAGATATTCCCGACGACTCATCAGTTGACGTGAATAGTCGCGATAGCCTTCTTTGCCGCGGACTTCCATCGTCCGGTCGACCAATGTTGGAACCAACACTCGGCAGCCGCTTTCGGCCAAGCGCCGAGCAAATTGGGACTCGGCTGGAACACCCTCGGTCAAACCGACAATCTGCTCCGGCGTATGAGCGCAATCGGGCACGGCGACAACGGCTGCAAACGGTTGGCGTCCCCGCGGTTCCAGCAACAGTCCCTCAGCCACAACATCGCCAAATACCGGCCAGGATACTCGGTGGACATCGTAGTCACCACCTGTACCTATCAGAGACGAAGAATCCAGCGTGGCGATCAACGTGGGCGAGCCGAACGGGACTCGATCATCACGCAGACCAATGATATTACCGAGACGTTTCCGTTTGGCGGCGATCGAATGGCGATAATTTTCCGCCGAAGAGAAGTCTCGCTGCCAACGTTTGCCTCGATCTTCCACGGCCTGATGCATCTCGGCGTCGATCACTCGATTCCAATCCCCAAGGCCGCCGGCCCCCGCTCCGAGCTCCTGGGTCGATGGCAGCACCGTTGGGCTTGACTGCGCCATCGCGAATTGGGAGACCTGCGAGAGCATCAAGGCGATCATCGCGGAAAAAATCGAAGTGTCGCAGCGACGATAGAGCGTCTCAAGTCGAACGAAATACGTCATGAAACTAGCCTGACCTTGGAAAGCACTATGAATCAACCAAGACATCGTTCCGGAATTCCTAAACAATGTAATCATTCTAAAAACGTTTATTTCTGTTTGCAGTTCGGTCACCGCTCCGCCTAGTCAAAATGGTAACCCATCCGTCAGCCGGACACCATCAGTATCTTTTCTTTTAGGAGCGGTAACGACTTCAAGAAGAAGCAAGTCGCCGGATAGTAGCACGAGCGCCCCGATCGTGCCGGAAGTGGAGATGCGCTCGACGATAAACTTTTCGCATTCGAATCAGGAAGACACATATTTGGAACGCTGCCCGGAGCGATCGGGTCGCTCGCTCTACTATCTCATTTGACATGAGTGTTTGTTGCATTGAACTCCTATGAACGACTATAGGATTCCATGAATCGGATGGCCATGATCAAGTTCCAATCGTTTGCGACCAGGGATCTCTAGGCGTCGTGAGTCAAGCCCGAGTTGATGTAGGACGGTCGCGTGGAGGTCGGTCACGTAGTGCCGGTCTTCGACCGCGTGAAAGCCGATTTCATCAGTTGCTCCGTGCGCGATCCCGCCTTTTACTCCGCCGCCTGCCAGTGCCACTGAAAAGCCATACGGATGATGATCACGGCCGTCAGAATTCTGAAAGCCGGGTGTGCGTCCGAATTCCGTGCCGATCACCACCAGTGTTTCGTCCAGAAGTCCACGCTGCTTCAAATCCTTCAGCAACGCCGCAATCGGTTGGTCGACCTGACCACACAAGGTGGTGTGATTATTCTTCAAGCCGCCATGCGCGTCCCATTCTCCCGCGCCGCCATTGCTGCCGTGAAACAACTGGACAAAACGCACGCCCGACTCGACGAGCCGCCGCGCGACCAAACACTGTTGCCCGAACGTTCGGGTCGAATCCTGAGTCAGGCCGTACATCGCATGGGTCTCCGCAGTCTCCGCCGAAAAGTTGATGACGTCTGGCAACGCGGACTGCATCCGAAAAGCCAGTTCATAGGCCTTGATGCGAGCCTGCAGCGCTGGATCATCCGGGTATTCGACCGCCGACAACTGATTCAATCGGTTTAGCAGCTGGAATTCATTCAGCTGTTCTTCTCGATAAACGTCTGAACCGGGCGTCGCGAAGGGCAGTGGATGGTTCGGATCGACGTTCAACCGGATCCCATCGTGCTCCGGCCCCAGATAATTGGCACCATGCGCTCCAACACCGCCGCAGCAATCGGCAATGGGAGTGCCGATCACGCAAAAGCTCGGCAAGTTATCGTTCAATGATCCAAGCCCATAGTGGACCCAGGAACCAATCGTTGGAAACTGTCCTTCCAAGGCGTGACGCCCCGTGTGAAACTGCAATTGGGCACCATGATTGTTGTCCGTAGTCCACATCGACCGAACGATCGCCACATCGTCAATCACGCCACCTAGGTGCGGCCACCAATCACTGATTTCGAGTCCGCTGGCACCGTATCTCTGATACCCGACCTGCATCGGAAACAGCTTTGGGTGAGGATGATGCAAGCCCGCCACAAATTCCCGGAGATTCTTCTTCAAGTACGGCGATTCCAGAGCGCCGCTGTAGGGAGTTTCATCGATCGACATACCCGCGTACTTGTTGAGCGCCGGTTTGGGGTCAAAAGATTCCATCTGCGACATGCCGCCAATAAGGAAGATCCAGATGACGCTTTTGGCCTTGGGCGGGATATGAACGGCTGTGTTTGCTGTGTTTGCTGATTTCAATTCGTCAGCGCGAACGATTCCGTCGCGTTGCAACATGGTGCCCAGTGCCAACCCGGTAAATCCCATTCCAACGTCGGCTAGGAAATGACGCCGGGAAGCTGCTCGAGTTCGTGTGTTTTGCGTGGTGGTGTCGAAGTGCATGTTCATTCTCGACTCAATCGATTTGGGTTGTGTTTGGCGACCGAGCGAGCACAAAGCTCAACGAACGGTGACAAATTCGTGGTGATTGAACAGGACGTGAATCAGATTCTCGCGGGCTCGCTGTGCCGCATCGGTGGAAGGCTTGACCGGTGTCTCCACGGTTCCGGGAAAAGCTGACAAAGACGCCGCGTTCGAAAATTGGTTGGTTTGTTGTTGCAGGAATGCCACGCACTCCGTCACTTCCGCGACACTCGGTTGCCGATTGAGAACTCTCTCGAATGCAAGCGTGACATACTGTTGATTCGAGTCATCGCTCGGGGCCGCAGCCATTTGTTCACGGATGTTCGCAGCGACGACGCGGCTCTGCGACAGCGTCAGTGGACTGTTGCTCATCGCCAGCGACTGTTGAGGCGAGATGCTCTCTGCACGCCGATAACACTCGACCGGATTCGGGCTGTCGAAGGTCGACAGGAACGTCATCTTTTTTTCCTTCGAGTTTCGGAAATAGATGCTGCGACGGCCTTGTGTCAGGCCGGCGTTTGGATCCAGATCAGGCCCAAACAAAGTGGTATCCAGTTTGCCGGCCACATGAAACATGGCATCACGAACGACCTCCGCTTCCATGCGATAACTGTTTTGTCGCCACAATTGAAGATTATCAGGATCCACGGAAACATTGATTGATGCGACATCATGCTGATCGGCAGTCGGTGATGATGCCCGTCGATAGGCCTCACTGGTCACCATCAGTCGATGCAGCGGCTTCATCTTCCAGTCATTCTCCATCAGTTCGCACGCCAGCCAGTCCAACAGTTCGGGATGGATCGGGGGCTGGCCGTTCATGCCAAAATCGAACATGGTCGGGACCAGTGGCGAATGGAAATGTCGCAGCCAAATGTGATTGATTGCGACTCTTGCCGACAAAGGGTTGTCGCGACTGGTGATCCACTGGGCCAGCGCCAAGCGGCGGCCAGTGCTGGTGGTGGGGTAGAGAGGAGCGAGTCGCGTATACGCCTCAAACGGTTCGGCTAATGCTTTCTGAGCCGTCTCGACAGCCGACTTCGCCGCTGCGACCACCGCGCCGGCATCGGTCACCGCTTTTTGTTTCGCCTCGTCGACGGGTGCTTCTGCCATTGGCAGCGCAGCTACCGCATTTTGCAAAGTTTGTTCAGCCGTCAACAATTTGAGTTCTTCCTGGTGAAGTGCAAGGCTCCGTTCCGCCAGACCTGCGGCCAGCGAAAGGCCTTTGGCGTTGGCCGCCGGAGGTTGCGAGTAGTTGGCTTGGTCAGCAGCGATTCGACTCCTCGTGAAATCCAGGGCAGTCAAGGCGATTAGCTGTGTCTTTTCTGTCAGTTTTGCGGCCGATTCCGCCTGTTGTACCGCTGCTAACAGACTGGCTTCGGATAGTACCGCAGTGTTCGAGATTTCCAATGCGAGGAATTCGGCGATGGCATCGTACGTCCAGATCTGAAACCGTCCTTGGCCCGGTCGCGCCATGGGCAACGCATAGTTTAGAACGGCTTGGCAATTGAGCGCCACGTCCACCTGCGTGCCGCGCACGGTTACCAGAAGGTCGTGCACACGATTGAGTTCAATCGCGATCTCCTTCGCCCCAGCGGGTGGATACTGATCTGCTCCATTGACACGATGGGCCACCTGGATCTTCGAACCACCAGCGCTGGCATAGACGAACGAGAAGTTCTGATTGTCGATGACATCAAACGCGATGCCGACCGATTGATAAACTTCTCCTCCCGTTGTGATAAACTTCAACTTCGCAGTGAAATCCGGGGAATGTGGCTGCAGTGTCTCGAAGCTGCACATCGTGTCGACCGGGTCCAGCTGCTGCAAGTGGCCGTTCTGGTACTGCCAATTACCCGCCCTGGCTACCCACACATCCGGTCGAGCTGCGGTAAAGTCGTCCTTTAGAAATAGCGGAGGGGCCGATTCCGTGGTTGACTGTCGGTAACTGAGCAAGTTGGCTTTAGCATTTGCGACTGCCTGCGTTGCCGCAGCGAGGGCTGCCGTCGACGTTTGTTCCTCGGCTTCCGCATCGCGTAGCACTTTGGCGGCGATGTGGCTCTGCAGTCCGGGATAGTAGTCTGCCGCAGGCAACTCAACCGGTTCGATCTTTAGCTCACCTGGTCCCAGAGCGACGGGAACTTGCGGTGTGAAGAATCGGTCTGGCAGAGGGTTCTTTTCGTCGCCACGGACAAAGAGCTGTGTTTGTGCTGCCGCATTGGCATCATAAACTCTTACCAGTCCATCGATCGTGACATCGCCCTGCCCTGGCACTTGGTCGGTCCGTACATCGTGGGGTTCGAAGAACGCTCGCAGCTGGTAATATTCGGCTTGCGAGACTGGGTCATACATATGGTCGTGACATCGAGCGCAATTGAACGTGACGCCTAGAAACGCCTTGCCCGTATGTTCGATCGTATTGTCGAGCCACGTGTTGCGATTGAAGAGGTACCAATTGCGAACCAGATAACCGGTGGCGCGTAGCGCCTGTGGGTCACCTGGTTTGAACTCATCGGCGGCCAGCATCTCCATGATCATGCGATCGTATGGCTTGTCCTCATTCAGTGATTCAATGATCCAATCTCGCCATCGCCAGATATGCGGCTTGCTCTCGCGGACCTCGGCGCCATGGCCGTCCCAATCGCTGTATCTCCAGACATCCATCCAGTGACGTCCCCAGCGTTCTCCGTATTGCGGACTGCTGAGGAGTTGATCGACTACCTTTTCCCACGCATTTGGCGAATCGTCGTTTAGAAACGCGTGAACTTGTTCGGGGGTCGGCGGAAGGCCAATCAAATCGAGGAAGACTCGTCGCAGTTGTATGTGCTGGGGTGCGAGCGGCAGAGCCTGCAAGTTGTGTTGTTGTAGTCGCTGGGAAATGAATGCATCAATGGGATGGAGATCGGATACGGACGAAGGAGAGTTCGCGTTCGCGGAACCTCCAGCGGGAACAACCACGGGGAGGGGTGGTCGCGTTGGTTTCTGGAATGCCCAGTGACTGACCTGCGATTCGTCTTCAGGAGCAATCGCTCCTTGGTCGATCCACCGCCGAAGGATTTCGATCTGCGATGCTTCCAGCGGTTTCGCTTCGTCGGGCGGGGGCATGAGCAAATCGCCGTTTTGCAAAACGGCGTGAATCAAACGACTCTCGGCGCTATTGCCCCGCACGATGGCCGGTCCACTGTCACCACCCTGCCTGATACCTTCGGCCGAATCGAGTCGCAGTCCACCACCGGGATCAACTTCACTGTGACAGGTCGCACACTTTGTTCGCAGAATGGGACGAACATCTTGTAGATAATCGATGGGCGAATGCGACGGATCGTTGAGCGGCTGCGGTTGTTCGTTGCTGCTTTGACCATGACTCGTAATACTGGGCAGCCCGAGCAGCAGAATAACCGTCCAGCGGTTGATCGAGTGTAATAGCCCTCTCCGACCAAACAATCGGTTCACTCGAGTTGGGAAAATGGGAGTCGACATGAATGGACTCGGCGGGATCTGGGCGGCGGGGAGCAACACCACCGTGAGGAACGAACCAACTCTCCACAGTGAATGTACTCGGTCAACCACCTATTACAGTCGTTTCCCGCACCGATTGCAACAGTAGATCGGAGGTTCTGAGTTGTAATGCAATAGAAATGTCCCCTGTTCATGAGGTAGTAAAAGGGCGTTGGGATTGGTTCGCGGAGCGGAATGGACCGCAAGTGGTCACGCTTTGTGACTGAACCGACAATCGGACTTGGCGTTGATTTCTTCTTGGAATCGGGCTCAAACACGGACTTCATCGCCAAACGACTTCATTCGTGTTAAACTAAATGCGGGCCCGGAAAAGAAGCAGCTTTCCTACAATGCGGCGTTGGCAAGTCAGCCGGATGAAACAGACCGTGGCGATGGTAAGTAAAGTAAGTCGCACTTTCGAAGAGAAGATTATTGTGATGGTTGGACGAATTTTGGGGGCGACACTGGTTTTGATCCTGGCGACTCATGGGTACGCGTCGGATGAGCCAGAGGTCCGGTTCGATCGGCATGTGCGACCGATTCTTTCGGATGTTTGTTTTCAGTGCCATGGTCCCGATGAAGCGACTCGCCATGGCGGTTTGCGGCTGGATATACCAACCGCGGCACTGGAGGGCGGGGACTCGGGGCCAGCGATCGTTCCCGGCGATCTTGACGCGAGCGAAGTCTGGAAGCGCGTGACTTCGACCGATCCTGATGTCGTGATGCCACCGCCTGATTCTGGGAAAACGCTCCAGCCTGAGCAAATCGAGACGCTCAAGAAGTGGATAACCGACGGAGCTGAATTCCAAGGTCACTGGGCGTTTCAACGCGTGGAGAGACCGAGCGTTCCGGCAATCAAAGGCGCCTCTAATCCGATCGACGCTTTCATCCGACTACGTTTGCAACAAGATGGACTGACACCATCGACCGAAGCCTCGCGCGAGACTTTGATTCGGCGCGTGAGTCTCGACCTGACTGGGCTGCCACCCACTTTGGCTGAAATCGATGCGTATCTGGCAGATACCTCGCCCCAAGCCTTTGAACGAGTCGTTGATCGCCTGCTGGCCTCGACCCATTACGGTGAACAGATGGCCCAACAGTGGTTGGACTTTGCTCGCTACGCCGACAGCAACGGGTTTCAAGTGGATTCCTCGCGACAAATGTCCCCGTGGAGAGACTGGGTGATCGCGGCCTTCAACCGAAACCAAGCCTTCGATCAGTTCACCATCGAGCAGTTGGCTGGCGATCTTTTGCCGAACCCTACCGTAGACCAGATCGTGGCTACGGGGTTTCATCGCAATGTCAAATTGAATGGCGAGGGTGGACGGATTCAAGAAGAGTGGTTTGCGGAAACGGTCATCGACCGAGTGGAAACGACGGGGCTTACCTGGATGGCGTTGACGTTCAACTGTTGTCGTTGTCACGACCACAAGTACGATCCGATTTCACACAAAGAGTTTTACCAGTTCTTTGCATTCTTCAACTCGATCGACGAATCAGGCGTGCTCGAAGGTGAGAGCGCGAACACTCGACCGGTTCAAGCGGTTGCTACCGCCGAGCATCAGCAGAAGCTTACTGAACTGAAACGGTCGATCTCGTTGGCAGCGGCCAAGTTGGCCGAACAAAAGTCAACGTCTGCCGAACGACAAGGAGCCTGGGAAATCAGCTTCGCACAACGACTGGCGGACAATGCCGATACGTGGACACTTTTGTCACCGAACCGAGTCAACAGTCTCGGCGGTGCCACACTCACACAACAAACCGATCAAAGTTGGCTGGCAAGTGGCGACAATCCCACTCATGACGAGTACCAGATCCAAGGCCCGATCGTTGAGGGGACGGTCACCGGATTTCTGCTCGAAGCGTTTCCCGATCCAACATTGCCCAACATGAGCTTGGGTCGTTATCCCAACGGAAATTTTGTCCTGACCGATGTGGATGTCACGGTGACGGCTCCTTCCTTGGCCGCGCCAATCAAAGCCAAAATCACACAGGCCATTTCGGACTACGACCAGCCCGATTGGCCGGTTCGGGCGATTGTCGATGGCAAGGCGACACGTCGAGGCCGGAACACCAAAGGCTGGGCGGTCGATGGGCCTACCAAGCGCGAGAATCGCAAGGCGATGTTTCTGTTCGCTGAGCCACTGCCCATTCCGGCAGATGCGACGATCACCATCTATCTCCGGCACGATGCCATCGCGGGACACAACATCGGTCGCTTTCGGCTCTCGACAACCAATTGGCCAATCGAAAACGTGAAGCTGGATGGAGCCGTCATCCCGGAGTCGTTGCGAGTCGCCATGATCACACCAAACGCAAAGCGGACGAAAGTGCAACTTGAAGAGATCGCCAAGCACTTCCGTGAGAGTGCTGATACAGCAGTCAAACAAGCGGAGCAGGCGGTCAACTCGGCCAAACAAGCCGTTGTCGACTTTGAGGCGACGATGCCCACCGTCATGGTGATGAAAGAGCTGCCGAGGGCTCGCGACGCGTTTGTACTTCAACGAGGTCAATACGATCAGCCCGGCGAGAAGATCCCACGCGGTGTTCCCACTGCCTTTCCGCCGTTGCCTGAAGGTGCATCGGTCGATCGATTGGGGCTGGCCCAGTGGCTTGTGTCTCGCGAGCATCCCTTGACATCAAGGGTCTGGGTCAATCGCGTTTGGGAGCGCCTTTTCGGAGCGGGTCTGGTTCGAACCACCGAGAACTTCGGTTCGCAGTCCGAATGGCCGACGCATCCCGAGCTGTTGGATTGGTTGGCTGCCGAGTTCATGGAGCCAACGACTCTGCCAGCTGTCAACGGGAAAACGGCCACCAAGTGGGACATGAAAGCCCTGCAAAAGCTGATCGTGATGAGCAAAACCTATCGTCAAAGCACGCGAGTCACTTCGGACGCTGATCCCGAGAATCGACTCCTCAGTCGTGGGCCACGCGTGCGATTGTCTGCCGAAGCGGTTCGTGACCAAGCACTGGCCGTGGCGGGATTGTTGGTGCCGAAAATTGGCGGACCGAGTGTTCGCCCTTACATGCCCGAGGGGGTGTGGGATGAAACCAGTCGTTATGGTGACTTGCGCGGCTATCAGGCCGATGCTGGTGACGGGCTTTATCGTAGAACTCTCTACACCATTTGGAAACGAACGGCTCCGCCACCGTCGTTGATGCTCTTCGACGCTCCGGCCCGAGAAATTTGTACGGTCAAACGGTCCAGAACCAACACACCTCTGCAAGCGTTGGTGTTGCTCAACGAAATCACCTACGTCGAGGCGGCGCGGAAGCTGGGCGAACGGATGTTGACGCAGGGAGGGTCGACGACGAAAGAACGACTCAGCTACGGGTTTCGAGTGGTTACATCGCGATGGCCGACAATCGATGAGCTGAGGGTGTTGGTTGACGGCTTCAAGGAAGATCTGGCGAGGTTTGAACAAAACCCCGATGCGGCCAAGCAATACCTGAGCGTGGGCCGGAGCCAAGTACTCAAGGGCCTTAACTCGAATGAGTTAGCGGCTTATTCGCTAACGGCGAATGTCTTGCTCAACCTCGACGAAGTTGTCACGCGAGAATGAACTTGATACAGATTTGTAAACGCTCATGCGTTCCCCAAACCAACTTACCCGTTGACCTAGGTGTTTGATGATGCCCAATTGTTTTCCGGTAGTGGACCGACTCAATCGTCGTACTTTCTTGCATTCATCGGCGGCGGGGATCGGAACGGCAGCTTTGGCGTCGGTGATGCAGTCGCAAGCCCAGGCTCAAGCAACGCTTCATCACGCTGCGAAGGCCAAGCGGATCATTTACTTGTTTCAATCAGGGGCTCCGTCACAGATGGACCTGTTTGATCCCAAGCCGGTGATGGCTGACAAGCGAGGTACCGATCTACCGGCCTCGATTCGGATGGGACAACGTCTCACGACGATGACGTCGGGGCAAGCCACGTTCCCGATTGCTCCGTCCCTGTTCAAGTTTGCTCAGCACGGCGAAAGTGGCATGTGGATGAGCGACATCCTGCCGCATATGTCCAAGGTCGCCGACGAGTTTTGTATGCTTCGTTCGCTGCACACCGAAGCCATCAATCACGATCCGGCGATCACGTTTTTTCAAACCGGCTCGCAACTCGCAGGGCGGCCGAGTATCGGCGCGTGGGCTAGTTACGGGCTAGGCAGTGAGAACAAAGATCTGCCCGCGTATGTCGTGCTGACTTCTTTTGGTTCGGGAAGGACTGACGACCAACCGTTGTACGATCGGTTGTGGGGAGCAGGGTTTTTGCCGACCATGCACCAAGGCGTGAAGTTTCGAAACCAAGGCGATGCCGTTCTCTATTTGTCGAACCCGCCCGGTATCGACCCGTCCGCGCGACGCAGCACCTTGGATCGCATCAAGCAACTCAATACGCACCATCATGAGGCGGTAGGCGATCCGGAGATCGAAGCTCGGATTGCTCAATATGAAATGGCGTTTCGAATGCAATCCAGCGTCCCGGAATTGCTGGATATGAAGGATGAACCGCAGCACATTCTCGATATGTACGGGCCGGATGTGAAACGTGCCGGGTCGTACGCTGCCAATTGTTTGTTGGCGCGTCGATTGGCGGAGCGTGACGTTCGGTTTGTCCAGTTGTTCCATATGGGTTGGGATCATCACGGCGGGTTGCCCAACGCGATCAAAGGCCAATGTCAAGACACGGATCAAGCGACGGCCGCCTTGATTACGGATTTGAAACAGCGCGGGATGCTTGACGATACGTTGATTGTTTGGGGCGGTGAGTTCGGCCGAACGATCTACTCGCAGGGAGGCGTGACCGAGACCGACTACGGGCGCGATCACCACCCGCGTTGCTTTACGATCTTGATAGCCGGAGCCGGCGTCAAGAAAGGGCTCACGTATGGCGTTACCGACGACTATTGTTACAACATTGTCGAAAACCCTGTTCATGTCCACGATCTCAATGCCACCATCCTGCACCTGATGGGCGTCGACCACACGAAGTTAACTTATCGCTATCAAGGCCGCGATTTCCGGCTAACCGACATTCACGGCCACGTGGTTCACGATGTACTGACTGTGTGATGCATCGTCGATATCAATGTTCGGGCTGAATGGACGCTCACCGGTTCGTGGTTTAGAATGAGGGCGAGACCTACCCTCCTGCTCGGCTCATTCCCCCCGCCTTCGACCGAGAAATGATGATGTTGCGTATCTTGATGCAGGCTGTCGTTCGACTAGTCGTGTTGGGTGCATTTGTTGCGGTGCCTTGGACTGGGGTCCGTGCCCAGATCGATTTTAATCGGCAGATCCGGCCCATTTTCGCCGAGCATTGTTTTCACTGCCATGGACCGGACTCGAATCAGCGGGCGGCGGACCTGCGATTGGATGTCGAGGCGGAAGCTCATCGATCAGCGATTCAAGTCAACGACGCCGACGCGAGCGAACTGATGGTTCGTGTTGAATCGCAAGATCCCGAAACGATCATGCCCCCGCCGTCACTCGGCAAGAAATTGACTGCGGAACAAATCTCACTATTTCGGCAATGGATCGACCAGGGGGCCAATTACTCGAAACATTGGGCATTTGAACCGATTCGGGAGAGTCGGCAGTTGCTGGAGGAATTGCCTCCAACCGATGCAAAAATTTCTGCGATCGATCGATTCCTCGAATTGAAGTTGCAGGCGGCGGATCTGACGTATTCAACAGAAGTCTCTCGCGCGTCATTCATCCGTCGGGCGACTTTCGATCTAACTGGTTTGCCGCCGACTTGGAGTGAAGTGGAAGCCTTCGTCGCCGACGATTCGCCGGAGTCCATTGAAAAGTTGTTGGATCGACTGTTGGCAAGCCCGCAGTATGGCGAGCGATGGGGGCGGCATTGGTTGGATCTGGCGCGATATGCGGATACTCACGGCGGAGCGGCCATTGGCTTCACGAAGTTTCCGTTTTCGTATACTTACCGCGACTATGTGATTCAGGCGATGAATCGAGATGTGCCAATCGACCGGTTCATCGTGGAGCAGATCGCCGCCGATCAACTTGGGTTGCCAAAGAACGATCCTTCGCTAGCGGCACTGGGTTTTCTGACAGTCGGCATGCAATTCCGAAACTATCACGATACGATCGATGACCAGATTGATGTGATCACGCGCGGCCTGATGGGATTGACCGTGACTTGCGCGCGTTGTCACGATCACAAGTTCGATGAAATCTCGGCAAAGGACTATTACGGACTCTATGCTTCGATTGCTCCTTCCAAGGAACCTCTCGAGTTACCAGTGGTTGGTGAGCCTGCAAATACGGCGGAACAACAACAATACCAACAAGAGCTGAAGTCGTTGCAGCTGAAGTTACAGAGCTTTGGTCATGATCAAAGCGAGGTCATGCGGGCTCGATTGCGAATGCAGGTTGGCTTGTACCTGGGCGAAATTGCCAAAGGAGTTGGTGAACAAGACACTTCAACCGTTTTCCTGTCGTATCGGACCGACGATATTCGCCCGATTGTCTTGAACCGTTGGTTGAATTACTTGAAAAGGCTGGGTCCGGACGAACCTGTGTTCGGTCCGTGGATCGAGATGCACGGTTGGGGCAAAGTCGAGGCCGTGGAGTTTGTGAAGCGTAGCGAATCCTATCTGCTCCAGTTATCAACGGAATTGGATCAAACGGATCGCAGTGCCGACAAGATTCACGCGCTGCGCGCCGAGCCTCCGAAATGGAATCACTTGATCATCGACGGGCTCTTGGCCAAGAAACCGAAATCATTGGCCGAAGTCGCCGAAGTTTATGGTGGCGTTTTTGTCGAGGTGCAGCGCCAGTGGTTACGAGCGATCGCCAACGCTGCAGAAGAAGCAACGGCCCCCGACAAGCTGCTTCCGGATGATCATGCTGAACATCAGAACATCAATAGTCCCGTTTATCGTCAATTACGACACCATCTATATGGCCCCGATTCACCGTTCTCCATTGCCGATGAAGAAGCCATGTCCCTGACGAATCGGACGATCAACGACTTGATTGGTGCGAAACGCGGGGCCATCCATCAATTGCACTTGGCGGCGGCCGGTTCTCCGCCGCGGGCGATGATTCTGGAAGAAGAACGTGAACCGGTCGAACATTTCGTGTTGCTCCGCGGCAATCCGCTGGCGCGTGGCGAATCGGTGCAGCCCAAGTTTTTAACGGTCCTCGAAGCGGGGCAAGCCAAAGTGTTCGAAAATGGACAACGTCGGTTGGGGCTGGCACAAGCGGTCGTTGATCCTTCCAATCCCCTGACCAGTCGAGTGTTCGTAAATTGGGTGTGGCAGAATCATTTTGGAGTCGGCTTGGTCCGTACGCCTGACGATTTTGGGACGCGCGGGCTGCCGCCAACGCATCCCGAATTATTGGATTACTTGGCGGATGAATTTCAAAAGAGTGGATGGTCGTTGAAACGGCTGCACTGGCAGATCATGTTGAGCCGAGCGTATCGTCAAGGGGCGATTGAAAACGCGGTTTACCGCGAACGTGATCCCGACAATCTGCTATTGTGGCGGATGCCACGCAAGCGATTGGATTTCGAATCGATGCGTGATGCGATGTTGTGTGTCAGCGACGAGCTGGACTTGCAAATGGGTGGCCGTCCCATCGATCTCAATGCCACGCCGGCGATCCCACGCCGCAGCGTGTACGGTTTCACCAATCGCGATATCATTGCCAATTTGATGAGCACTTTTGATGCCGCCAACCCGAACGCTTGTACTGCCAAACGACCGGAAACGACGGTTCCCCAACAGACCTTGTTTGCACTCAATTCGGATTTTATTCAAGATCGCGCCGCTCGCCTGGCCCAGTTGACTAAAGAACTGCATCTACCCAATGCGGAGGCTCGCGCGACCGAACTGATTCGCAGGATTTTCGGACGAGAGCCAACCAAGTTGGAGTTGGAACGCATTGCGGAGTTCTTGCAGCAAGTTACGCCTGCACCGGTCGCAGCCAACTTGACGGACAACACTGCGGGCGACAACACTTCGGCTGACGGTGCTTCGGCATCCGACGCCAACGGTCCTGCCGGTACAGTGGACACCGAATCAGCTTGGGTTCAGTTGGCTCATGCCTTGTTGGCGTCCAATGAATTTGTCTTTTTAGATTGATGTGTGGGAGACTGGAATATGTTGCAACGACGACAGTGGATCAAGCAGTGCGGAATGGGACTGGGCGCGTTGGCGTTTGCGGACTTGTGTTCCTCGACGGCCCGTGCCGAGGAATCACGCGGCTGGTTGCCGACCCATTTTCCGGCTACCGCCAAGCACATTATCCATGTCTTTCTCAATGGTGGGGTTTCACAAGTGGACACTTGGGATCCCAAGCCCGAGTTGACCAAGTGGGCCGGGAAAATGCTGCCGTTTGACAACTTGCAAACCGAGCGAAAAACGGGGGTTGTGTTGGCGTCGCCGTTTCAGTTTGAGCCACACGGCGAGAGTGGCATTCCCATGAGCGATTTGTTTCCGCACTTGGCGAAGTGTGTCGATGAGATGACGATCATTCGGTCGATGCATGCGGAACTTCCCAGTCACGAGATGTCGCTCATGTTGATGAATACGGGCGATCAACGGTTAGTGCGACCCAGTATGGGATCATGGTTGACTTGGGGTTTGGGTTCGATCAACGAGAATCTTCCCGCGTTTGTGGCGCTTTGTCCTGGGGGAATGCCGGTCGGCGGCGCGGGCAATTGGCGTTCGGCCTTCTTGCCAGGTTCGTTTCAAGGCACTCGGATTGATACTTCCAATTCCGACCCGGCGAAGATTATCGACTTTCTAACTAACCGACGACTTTCGGCGCAGGAGCAATCGCGGCAGTTTGATTTGTTGCAACATTTGAATGAGCAGCATCTGGCCCAACGACCGGGCGAAGCAGCGCTGGAGTCGCGCATCAAGTCGTTTGAATTGGCCTACAAGATGCAGACGGAAGCCAGTGACGCGTTTGATGTTTCGCAAGAACCCGAGCATATCTTAAAGCTTTACGGTGATGGTCCCCAAAATCGCCAACTCTTGATGGCGCGGAGGTTGGTGGAACGCGGTGTGCGTTTTGTGCAAACGTGGCACGGAGACATGCAGCCTTGGGATAGTCACTCGAATATCAAAGACGAGCATCGCAAGGTCGCCAACGAATGCGACCAAGGTTTGGCGGCCTTGATTATCGATCTCAAACAACGCGGGCTTCTCGATCAGACCCTGGTCTTGTGCAGCGGCGAATTTGGGCGAACACCGTCGGTTGAGATGGGCCAAGATGGCTCGGGGGCCAGCCTGGGTCGTGACCACAATCACTGGGGGTTTTCTTTGTGGATGGCTGGCGGCGGCATCAAAAGGGGGGCGATCTACGGCGCCACCGATGAATTCGGATTCCGAGCGGTTGAAAACCCAGTGTCCATTCATGATCTGCACGCGACGATCATGCAATTGATGGGTTACGACCATCAACGTATGACCTATCGTTACGCCGGCCGAGATTTTCGACTTACCGACGTTCATGGCCAAGTGATTAAGGACGTTCTCGCTTAAATTTGTCATCAATTCGAGTTCAATCTGACATCGAAATGACAACCGATGTAAGCGACTCGAAACGCGAAGTATAAGTGTTGCTCCTGGAAACACCGGACTTTTCGCGTTTTTTTTGACTACTCGTGTATGGAATTGCAATTGGTACGCTGTTTGCTCTTTGAGGTTTGCTAACACTTCGATCCGTCGGATCGGAGCACGCGTCAAGTGGCGTCGGGTCGAACGGCATGGGAAGAACAACCCAACATCGAGCCCGGCTCAAGCAACCTGTTTCAATGGAGACAAAGAGGATGAGCAAGTTATTGATCAAGGGCATTGCAGTTGCGATCGTTGCAATCGTGGTGGCGAGTGTTTCGGCCGGAGCCGCACAGGCACAGAGCTGTGGTTACGGTGGATACGGTGGTTATGGCGGATATGGTGGACACGGCGGTCATCTCGGTGGCTACAGTTCCGGTGTCCATCTACAAATTGGCAATGCGGGATTTAGTAATTTTGGATATGCTCCATCATACAACTACCGCCCTGCGTACAATGTCGGTCCGGCTTGGCACGATACCAGCCACCTACATTACCATGGACCGTCGGTCATTCGGCATCGCAATCACTACCACGTGACCCCGGGCCATTATCACCTTCACCGCAGTGGCCACTGGCATTGGTAGTGCGTCAGCGGAACACGAAGTGAATTGAAGGCCGGAGTGGACCGCTCCGGCCTTTTTGTTCCGATCGACAGACGAGCAATGGCTAGTTTACGAGACTAGAGCAAATGGTACGCTGGCTATGCGAACAGCCAAGTTGAGCAATGCTCGGCGTTAGTCGGCTATTTCCACGTCGAGCCGTTTCGCGATGGCTTGGAGTATGGGCCGGTCGGTGGTGGGGCGTTTGGCACTGGACGGGTGCGTGAGGTCGGATTGGATCCAGCCGCGGAGGTGCAAGAACATTGCCGCCGAGTGCTTGTATGCAGGTACCGGTTCGCGGAAAGCAAAACATCCCAAGTATTGCAGCGTGTCATTCAGTTCGAAAAAGGCTGGGTCGCCAAGTTCCCAAAGTCGGTCGCGTTCGGCAAATTCTTCTGGCGCGAAGGTGCTCAGCCCCAACAGATAATCGCTGCCGTAGATCACCATGTCGATCGCCAAGTCGTTTCCAGTAAAGACGCGAAAATCGGGACGCACTTGATTTCGCAGCGTCAGCCGCTGCCATTCCAGATCGCGTCTCAATGACGAGTGTTTAGCGCCAATGCACTGCGGAATTTCCATCAGTCCTCGGAATGTTTCCAGCGAATGGATTCGCCCGAACGGGACAAACATTTGGCCGAGTTCGAACGCAATGAACCGATCGGCATGCCGAGCCAATTCTTGGTGGGCATCGACAACTCCCGCATCGTTCAGGCCGTTCAGGCCATACGATGGAAAAATAGCGGGAAGACCACCTCGTGATTGGATCGGCTCGATCTGACGCAGGTAGCAGTCCAAGCTCCAAGTCGCTCCAGGCGAGTCGCCGATGAAGGCGCCCGCCACAAAAGGAAGGCCTCCGAGCAAGCCGCGCGTTCGATCCAGGACCACAAGCCGTGTCGCATCATCCAGCAGATTGACGTACCCGGTGTCCATGTTGACGGCTGGCGTCAATCCAGCTTGGGCGGTTCGCAGGACATGCGCGTCGAACCCGGCCCAGTCGACGTGGCCTGTCGAATCAAACGGCAACAGGATGGCAGAAATTCCCTTGATCCGCCGACGCGGCACAATCAATCGTAGCGGATCGAAGTCGGTATTCATGTCGCTTGACATTGCGTGTTCCGTCGTCGTTCTTGAATCGATGCGTACAACGAATATAAGGAGACGACGAATGGAAGTTAAGTGGGTTGCAACTGCAACCAGGGGATTAGTTTCAGCAACGTCTTGCAGCGGCAATTCGCGACAAAGCCGCCTGTTGCTGAGCGATGTATCGCAAGTACTGCTCTTGCTGCTGCTTTGCCAAGTCGTAATCTTGGCGGACTTGGTACAACGCCGAATCCGCATCGGATCCCGACGAGTGTCGACTTACGATACGAAAATCGCGAAAGCCGTTGCCGGGAGTTTGGCCAACGTATTCCACCATATTGCGGACGCTGTCGCCTTCGCCTTCAATCGACTCGAATCGGACATCCAAAATGTTCGCACTGGGTTGAACCTCTAGTTTCGCAACAACGTAGGTGTCGTCCTCGGCTCGATCTCCTTTGGCCGGCTTGGCTCGTTTGAATTGCTGTCGAATGACCTTGGCTTGCTTGAGTTCCTTTCGCAAGTGGAGCAACGATGCTCTTTCTTTGGTTGTTAACTTGGGCTGTTGTTCCAACTCGTTGATCTTGGCTTCGATCTCGACGACCACATCTGGGGTGGCGGACTTGTTAGACCCAGTCGCATCGTAGTCCGGCAGTTCAAGCTGCGAACGTTCAAGTTCCACTTGACTCTCATTTTCAGTCGCCTCTTGAATCCGAGTCGATTCGTTCTCTTGAGCCAACAATTGGCTGCTTAAAAAAATGCACACTAGCCCGGCAACCGCAGCCGAAATGCGTTTGTTCCGTTCAATTCTCATGTATCAGCACTTTCCAATTAGGCGGCAAACCGTCGTGCCCAACGTGCCGCGTTCCTTTGGTACAAATCGTCCCCAACTTGGCCAACGAGGCATCGCCGGAAGCGTTTTCCTTGATTTCATCATAATCGAAACAAGCTGCGGAGCCTATCGACGATCACGGAGAGAAAAACCTGCCATTTTTCCTGGATCGCAATCGCCCAAAATGCCAGTATTTACCGGCTGGTTTCCCATTCATCGCCGTTCGCAGTGGTCACGTTCGGCAAAAATCGCGTCATTGCCTGGGAAACTGCTTGCGGTTCCAACGTGACCAAGCCCGTTGTGGAGCGCGTGTTTCATTTCGCATCGTCATCAACAACGAACCATCACTTGATTAGCTCCTGACTATGAGTGTTTCGCAAAACTGTTCGAATCGACATTGGCCAGCAATGCACTACGAAAAAGCTGCATGAGGGATTCAGCTTGTTGGATCGTGAGATGATGCGGGTCGTATTGGACGCTGACTCTTAGTTCGTTCTGAAAATAAGCGACGGCGAAGGCGGCCATCGTGCCGTGCATCAACGGGGCTGCGATTTCGAAATTGGTCAACCGGAGTTGGTTGGTGCTGTTCGGCGGGTCGGCGATACTCGTGGCGATATTCGAGGTGAGTCGGAGCCGCCCCAAGTTGGTGAGGGATGCGGTCGCAGCGACCTGCGACGTTTGTACTCGTCGAAGACCATTGGGCAACCAACGAAAAATCGATAGTGCCCGCCAAAAGTTGAGACTCAGTTTCCACTTTTGGATGACTCCCATCTCCTGTTCGACACTGGCCAACAACTCTTTAGGGTTGCGAACCTCTTCTCGCGTTCGTTCCACGTTGATCATGCTGCAGTGATTGCAAGCCGCGCTGTGGCGATGTTCGATGCCGCGCTCGTTGATTGGGATCATGATCCGCAGATGTGTTCCCGCAGGCGTCTGCGGCAATGTAGTTTGCCATTGATCAATGGTCATCAACAAGTCGCGAATTAGAATGCTGTTGAGCGAAGCCAGTTGAGCGGCGGAATATTTTTTAAGCCGTAGGGTCGTTTCGGAATCGAGTTGGAAGCGGACCACGTGCGGTTTTCGTGGCGTTGCGTCCGTTAGTGGTTCGCCGAGTCCTAGGGGGATGGCTTGGCGGCCAAGAAGTTGAAACGAAGCGCGCAGGCTTTTCCACTGGCCAGGCAGCAAACGGAAGGATTCAGTCCAACTTAAAGTTGGACGACAGCGCGGGGGAATCGGAAGTTCTTCGATCGGATTGTTGGCCGTGCCGATTGGGGCTGCTGCTTGCAATTTTTGATAACAGTTGATCCAATCCAGCAGAATCTGCAGCACACCAAGTCCGTCGAATGCCACGTGATGGATCACTACTTGAATTGAAGCGGGCTTCGATTCAGGGACGGACGGCGGATCGCCGGCAAACGCCCACACCTTAAGTCCCGGTTCAGAACCGATGTCCAAATTACCGTGGTCCAAGTCGTCGATGTGAAAGGGCGAATCACACCATTGGAGCACAGGTGGATTGGCAGGATTCCAAAACAGTTTTCTGCCTCGTTGTTCGACGATCGCTCGCATCAAAGGATGTTTGATACAGACGATTCTCAGGGCCTCTTCGGCGATGTCCCGTTGGAGTGGTTGTGAGAATTCGAAAAAAGCAAAAAACGTGGCGGGATGACTGGGGCGATGTTTGTAATAGAAGAACTCTTCCCAAGGAACCAGCGGCAGCGGGAACCGGTTCATGATTTTGCCGAGGATGCGATGAAATCGTTATAGGTCGGGACCATCGAGCCTTCAAAGCGACTAAACGCTTCGTTCAGGCTGTTGAACGAATCACGATGCAGGATGGCGATCGTTTCGTCGGAAGGTTTTTTCATGCCGGCCAATTGACGCGTGGGTCCCGTGTAGAGCACATCGTAGCGAAGCCACGAAGTGATTTTTCGCATTTGCTTGTTGCTGCGATCGAAGGTGAATAAAAAACGTTGCTTGTCGAGAGTATGCAGAAACGCCAGCAATTGCCGCCAAAAAGTAACCCCGAGGATGGGAGCTTTTACTCCGGGTGCCAGCCAGACTCCATTGATCTCGGCCACGTCGTCAGTCGATCCCAGCCGGACGGCGTTGTTCTCCGATAGATGTGGGATCGAAAGCAGCGAGCGGAATTCGGGTTGGAGGACGAGCAGAGCCCCTCCGCACATGCAATCCGCTTGGTCCACCAAGGTTAAGATCAACGAACGGTCGTAATATTCAGCCGGGAAATCAATGCCCAAGATCTCGGCAGTTTTTTGCCGGTATTCGGACGATCGACTCGGATCGCAAACGCCCAACTGAAAAACTGATTCGCGACCAAAGGTGGCAGTTTCTCTGCCCAACACGCCGGCATCGCTAATCATTTGGGATTCCGAGGAAAGGAGGGACGGTTTTGCGGGAACGGTGGCGACCGATAACCGTGTTCGGATACCAGACTCCATCAAATCTCGGAAAAGCTTAACAATAGACGCATCGCGAAACAAGATGATTACAAAGGGTGCGGGCTTTGGATTTACGCCAGGAAGTTCTAAGGGGAAGGTGCGAACTTCGATGGTTGTTGAGTACTTTTGTTGCATGGCTGCTATCAAGAGCAAGGGGGACGCTGTTGAACTTCTTATTTGACTGTATTGCAATTCGCAGTATAATCTGGGGCGACGGGGCATCGCGAGTCTGCCTCGATTTTGTTTTTATCGGAGTAATCCAATGTCAACTCGATCAGATGTGAGTCCGTTAATGGTGCGTTTGGATGCGGACAGCAAGCGAGCCTTGACGGAAGCTGCCGAACTCCGGCGGATTAGCGTTAGTGACTATGTCCGAACGGTGACAGTGGAGCAAGCCAGACGCGAGGTCGCGAGCGCCCGCGATCAAACCATACAGCTCAGTCCGACCGAGCAGTTGGCTTTTTGGCAAGCTTTGCAATCACCATCCAAGGTGACTCCGGCCCAGAAGCGATTGGGAAAGCTGATGCGAGGAACGAAGTGAGCGTCGCGTTACCGCCAGGATACTCGCTTCAGTCAATTTCTAGTGACCGCCACAACTCTTCAACCGATGCCTGTTTTACAGCAGTTTTTGCAAGGCCACTCGTTCAACCCACTTGGTGTCGATGGTGCCGTCGCGGAACTCGGGGGTGCGTAGGACCGCGGCTTGGAAGGCGGCGGTGGTGGCGACTCCTTCGACCTTCAATTCTTCCAAGGCTCGCAACATGCAGGCGATGGCTTCTTCGCGAGTGTTGCGGTGGACGATCAACTTGCCCAGCATCGAATCGTAATACGGGGGAACTGTATAACCTGCGTAGACATGCGAGTCAACGCGGACGCCTAAGCCACCGGGTACGATCCATTGGAGGACCTTCCCTGCGGACGGCATAAAGCCGCGCTGCGGATCTTCGGCGTTGATCCGGCATTCGATGGCAGTGCCGTGGGTCTTGATTTGATCTTGGGTGAAGGGCAAAGGCTCGCCTGCGGCGATCCGGATTTGTTGTTGGATCAAGTCAATGCCGGTCACCATTTCGGTCACCGGGTG
>JAUXWY010000195.1 GCA_030681235.1 Pirellulaceae bacterium
ATATCGCCCGCTCGCATGAGCGGGCGCGGATTGAAACAACGACCGCGAGGACTTTCACCCGCGCAGCTACAATCGCCCGCTCGCATGAGCGGGCGCGGATTGAAACAAGAGCATAGAGAGGTAGGGGGGGTGCGGGGGGGATCGCCCGCTCGCATGAGCGGGCGCGGATTGAAACTTTTTAGGAGCGGCGGCAGGGGTGGCCGGTCTGATCGCCCGCTCGCATGAGCGGGCGCGGATTGAAACACGGTGCGGCGGGCCGTGTCGTAGGGGCGTAGCGATCGCCCGCTCGCATGAGCGGGCGCGGATTGAAACACCTCGGCTCGGGGGCTGCTCCGGGAGTAGGCCGGATCGCCCGCTCGCATGAGCGGGCGCGGATTGAAACGGCCGCTGCTGGTTCCGCCCTGCCGGCCGCTGCTGGATCGCCCGCTCGCATGAGCGGGCGCGGATTGAAACCCAGGATTGCCGGTTTCCAAGGCTCAGTTGGTTGAATCGCCCGCTCGCATGAGCGGGCGCGGATTGAAACTGATGCCGCTATCCGTCCAATGGGGAATATTAGCATCGCCCGCTCGCATGAGCGGGCGCGGATTGAAACGAACCTGTCCGAATCGTATTGTAAAAGGGTCTATATCGCCCGCTCGCATGAGCGGGCGCGGATTGAAACCGCAACTGGGCGGGCGACGGGACCGTGAACCTCATATCGCCCGCTCGCATGAGCGGGCGCGGATTGAAACAGCCGTGCGTCTCCAGCAAATCGAGGAACGCCGCATCGCCCGCTCGCATGAGCGGGCGCGGATTGAAACCCATTAACCCCTGGACTCGCAGCACTCGGTGAAATCGCCCGCTCGCATGAGCGGGCGCGGATTGAAACTTTCTATTGGACACTGACTATTCGGCACTGATCATATCGCCCGCTCGCATGAGCGGGCGCGGATTGAAACCCTGTTGCGGGTCGGCGTACATCGGAGAGATAATTGAAGTTTATCGCCACAACGACAATCCGCAGTCACCTCAGTATCGTTGGGATCCGCTACCCACGCCACCCAAAGACAATCACCGTTTCAGCGATCGTCGGCGTTAGGAAACTAGAGCAGGAGTTGGAGAACATTTATGGTTCCAGTATATTTAGCTGTTTGCAAATGGAACGAACTAGCGGGTTGGGAAGCTCGCGGTGTCTCGGCACCGGACTGCGATGCCCGTTCGCTAAATTTTCAAAGATCGAATGGCTGCGGCCTTCACGTACTAGCTCGCATCCATTTTGTTCCAAATGCCGCACAAAGTCTCGCCGCTTCATGTTGCAGAAGCAGCCGAAATCGACAATTGATGCCCAGCCTGCAAAACGAGGTAGATGGGTTCTTCGAGCTCAGCTTGCTCGTCGGTTCGCGTGTCATCGGGCACTGGAAGCGGCTCGCCACGCAACAAATTTGTTTCTGCCATATCGACCAACGCGGTTGCAAGACTTCCCCTGGCTTCCTCGAGAGTCTCGCCACAGGCGACGGTGCCAGGAAAGTCCAAAACTTCGCCCAGCATTACGCCATCTTCAAATCTGTAAGCGGCCTTGTATCGAATCATTTTTCAGTCTCCCTAGAAATCAATAGTAGCAGACGACCAGCAGAAAAGAAAGCAATTTCCATGCGGTCTTCCGTGAGTGGATTATCAGCCGGGCTTGTAAGCTCGAGGGTATCAACGGCGAGTTGATATTTGACGAACAATGTCGTAAACAGATCGAGCGGCAACTTGGCCAGTGCCTTGATTGCAAGAAGAATGGTCAGCCATTACCAACCGAGCCCGACTGGATTCACACCAAATACGGTGCCGAAATTATTTCACTTCTTTCGGATTCTTATTGTGTCTTAAGGATGAACTAGGTTGTAGGCAGCGCGAAGGGCTTGGCTTTGACGGCTTTGGTGATGCGGCCGCTGCGGATGCATTGGGTGCAGACTCGCATGCGACAAACTTCGCCGTTGGGCATCGAAACCTTCACGCTCTTGAGGTTCGGGCGAAATTTACGCTTGGTGATTCCGGTGACCTTGGTGCCCACGCCGCCCAAATACTTGGCAACGCCGCGAATTTCAATTTGCTTCCCGCTCATCGGCTTCTTGCCACAAACTTCACATTCCCGAGCCATTCGCACACCTTTCAAAAACTCTGATCACTAATCAATAACTCTGATCACTATCGCCGACGTTGTTCGTCAACACGCCATCCCAATACGCTCACGATGGTCGTTCTGGTCAGGGTGGGGGGGCATTCTAACGAAGAAAACCGGCGGTTTCAAGCGTAAAGCGGCTTGTCCTACCGGTTTTTTTGACAATTAGGCGACTTTATTCCAAACCAACGTTCGGGCAGGGTTGCCGGAATTATTGGGTAAACGCCGAGCCGTTCGCGGGTGGGCGTCGCGGTTGGAATCCATCAATGCTCCGTTCCTGACTGTCCAAACTACGAATGCTAGGTTCCGGGTGAAATCCGTTCAAATGCAAAAACTCGCGAACTGAGATTTTTTGAACTCGGTAGGTTCCGGCATCCAAGTCCAGTTTGCTAAACGCCTGCCGGGATCGATCGTCCTGCGGCTCGCCGCCAACGATCAAGTATCGTGTGTTCAAGTCGATCTTGCCTTGGATCTCTCCGACCTCGTTCATTACGGCGGCCAATTCGCCCTGGTTTTTCAGGATAAAGCCCTTCAGGCGTTCCAAGTCGGATTCCCCGTCACCGTTCAGGTCGATGATTCCGCTGATCGCAACGGGGACCTTGTATCCGCCTGGTTCCCACGTGGCGGTGACGATCTGGTCGTTGGGTAGGATAGGGTCTTTCTCATTGCGGCTCATGATTCTGGCTTCTGCCGAATGTGGCCCGAGGATGTTGGTGACTTCGATGGTCGCCTTCTCCAAGCCAGCTTCAAGTTCTACGTCTCGACCAAAAACACTAAAGCTGATCTTTCGTTGCAATCCGTCGTCAAACCCGAGATTGAGGTAGACTCGGCCGGTCGTCGGTGAAAGGTCGACAATCCGACCGTCGGGAATCAAGAATTTCTTTCGTTCGTACTGTTGCAATTGAACCATCTTGGCGTTCAGGACCTGCTCGGTCTTGTTGGCTTTGACGTTCAATGCGTCGCGTTCACTGGTTAGGCTGGCGATTTGATCACGAAAGTTTTTGACGCCTTGATTGTGGGCCTCTTCGGCTGCCGCCAATTTGCTGGCAAAGTCATTCTTGGCGGTTTCCAAGTCGTTTTGGAGCTGTGTCACACGGGTCGTAAGATTGGTTACTTCTCGTTGTAACCCGTCAGCTCGCGCATTCGCTTTGTCGACGTCCGCTTTCTTTTCGGTATTGGCGATACCAACGTTTGCGGTTTCGACGCGGAGACTGTTGTTGGTGCTGTTAACGACCGTGATCAAGTTCTTCACCAAACTGCTATAGGACCGAGTGGAAGGGTCCTCCGAACCGGACGCGAACAGCCGCAAGTCGTTGTTGAACATGGTTCGAACGTCAGTGATTTCCTTCTTCAACTGTTCGTCGTTGACATTGGAAATGGCAGATTCCAATGAATCGCTGGAGGGAGCGCCAATCATGATCTTCATAGCGGTCACTGCCCGCTCGGCCGACTCGCGGACCGTTCGCTCTTTCGCGAACTTGGCCTCCGCTTCTTTCGCTCGAACGCCTTCTTGTGAAGCGCTGCTAAAGCCAAAAAATGCCAATAGCCCCAAAACCACGGTCAACATCACCGAGATGATCAGGCCGATTTGATAGACTTGATTCTCACGCAGCGCCATCGGCAACTCCCTAAATTTTGGCTACCTTGGCTCCATGGCCGAGACAGCAAAATCGAGCAAAAAAAGTAACACTCGGCAACGAATCCGACACCACGAACCCCATTCGGCAGACGCACACCAGCCAAGCCCCAATTCTAAATGGGCTCAAAACCGGTGTCAAACTGTTAGTTTGGGAGTTCTGGGAAATAAATCCGGGATTCTGGGTCCAAGCTCCGGATTTTCGACAGCACCACGACGAACTGCCTCACGGCGATGCTGCGCCACATCACTCAGATCGGCCGTTTTCAATCGAGAGCCCAATCGGCTCGGGTCCGAAAGCAAACGTTTCGACGCTCGGATGTGCGGATGGTATCGGTATTGCGGGTTGGGTGAAGTTTGGCGACCTTTGGCGGAAACACGGCGATCGAACGATCGGGAGTCGTTCGACCAAAGTCGATGCAAGTTCACGGTTCGATTGTCACGATTATTCAACCGCTCGAATTGGTTTAAACCGTCGAAGGGAGCGCGCGATGACAATTCTTGAGAATATTTGCCGGTTAGGTAAACCTTTCTGTCGGCGCGAACGTAATAGTTGGAAGAAATCGTAGAAGTCCGCAAGTTTACGTTTGGCGTTTTGTTTAACTAAACGCTACGATTGATCGTCGCGGATCAAGCGATAGTGGCACGATTCGTCGGGACCAATCAATTTGGACCTATTGAGTCGCGCACGTGCTGATGATGAAAAAGACCGTTTTACGTAGACCTGCGTTTACGTTGACCTCTTGAACAAGCATAACTAATGACCCCACAACAACTCCTCGGAATGACGATCAACAACGCTCGATTTACGAGCTTTGTTGTCGGTCTGTTGATTTCGGGCGTATCGTGTTCATCAGCGTTGGCCCAACCGGTTCAACCAGCGGTTCTCGGGACACCGACGTTGAGCGAGCCTTCGCGAGTCCCGTTGAAGCCCAATCTGGGCCAAGCGGTCGGTGGTCCGCGTACGACCGTCCTCCGCCCTGCTCTGCCATTGGATGCACCGTCTTTGGAAGTTTTTGGCCAGTTGAAAAAAGTGGTGGCTTGGACCGCACCCAGTGTGGTCCATATCGAGGCGAAAAAGGTTTCGACTTCCGAGGATCGTTTACTGACCGGTGGTCGGGATACTTCGCGAACCGTGGAAACTGAGGAGGCGGGTTCCGGAATCATTTTGGAACATCGCAACAAGTTCTATGTTCTCACAAATCGCCATGTCATCAACGGTGCGTCAGCCAGCAACATCTTTGTGCAGTTCCAGGATGGCACCTTCTATTATCCTTATCAAATCTGGGAAGATGCAAAGACCGATCTGGCCGTATTGGGCCTCCGTGCGTCGGGACTAACGGCCGCGCCGTTGGGCGACAGCGACCAAATCGTTGTCGGGGATTTTGTCGTCGCGATTGGCAGTCCCTTTGGATTGAATCACTCGGTAAGTTACGGGATCATAAGTGCGACGGGACGCCGCAATTTGGATTTGGGAAAAACCGGTGTCCAGTATCAAGACTTTTTTCAGACGGACGCGGCAATCAATCCGGGCAACAGCGGCGGTCCGTTGATCAATTTGCAAGGTCAAGTGGTCGCCATCAATACGGCGATCGCCAGCAATTCGGGCGGCAATGATGGCATTGGATTTTCTATTCCGATTCGCATGGCTCATCGAGTCGCCACGGACTTGATCGACTACGGCAAGGTTCGTCGCGCCTTTTTGGGCGTTCATTTGGACTCGCAGTACTCGGCTAAGACGGCGGCCAGCCTAGGTTTGAACACGGTTTTTGGAGCGAGAGTCTTGCGGATCGGATCGGATACTCCGGCGGCAGATTCAGGTTTTCAGGTCGGCGATGTGATCTTGGAGTTTAACGGCTTGCAGGTGCGCGATGACTCTCATTTCGTGCTCTTGGTTAGTCAATCTCCGATCGACGAAGCGCTGCCGTTAACCGTGTTTCGCAACGGCCAACGCTACGCAATTTCTGTACGATTGAAGCTGCATCCCGATGAGTAAGGCCCGGTCGCGAAACTCGCCAAGAGTTTCGGCGGTCGTTCGGATTAAATACCGTTCGGATTAAATACCGTGCGGATTAAATACCGTGCGGCCGAACGTCTTGGCGACTTTCGCTACGGATGCCGGTTACGCTTTGGGTTGCCGGCGTTGTTCGAGCCATTCGGTGTGGAAGGTGCCTGGACGATCGTCTCGTTGGTAAGTGTGGGCTCCGAAATAATCTCGTTGTGATTGCAACAAATTCACGGGCAACCGAGCTTGGCGATAACTGTCGTAATACGACAAAGCCGCGCTGAAACCCGGAACAGGCAGCCCCATTTCGGTAGCTACGATCAATACCTTCCGCCATGCGGCTTGAGCCTTTCCGACGGCTTGTCGGAAGTAATCGGCCAGCAACAGGTTTTCCAGATGGGGTTGTTGGTCGAACGCGTCTTTGATCACATCCAAAAACTGGGCTCGGATGATACAGCCCCCGCGCCACAACAAAGCGCAGTTACCATAATTCAAATTCCACTGATGTTCCTGAGACGCAGCTTGCAGCTGCACAAATCCTTGGGCGTAGCTGCAGATTTTTGACGCATACAGCGCTTGGCGAACTTCCTCGATGAATTGCTGTCGATTGCCGATCAACTGCATCGCGTTCTTCGGATCTGGGCCGACCAGTTTTTGCGAGGCTCGCACGCGTTGTTCCTTCATGGCCGATAAACCGCGGGCGAAAACAGCGGTGGTGACCAGGGTACTCGGAGTGCCCAAGTCCAATGCCAGTTGGCTCATCCACTTTCCGGTTCCCTTGGCTCCCGCGACATCGAGCACTCGATCGACCAAGTGCCCGGTCCCCAGCGGATCTTTCACGCTGAAGATATCTCGCGAGATTTCAATGAGGTAGCTTTGGAGTTCGCCATTGTTCCAATCGTCGAAGACATCGTACATTTCGTCATTGTTCAAGCCGGCGGCGTCTTTGAGCAATAGATAGGCTTCACAGATCAGCTGCATGTCGCCGTATTCGATGCCGTTGTGGACCATCTTTACGTAATGACCAGCGCCCCGGGGGCCGACCCACTCGCAGCACGGAATGTCATTTTTCGGACCGACTTTAGCCGCGATTGCTTGGAAAATGGGTTTCATGACTTCCCATGAGCCGGGCGAGCCGCCGGGCATGAGGCTGGGGCCCTTCAATGCGCCTTCTTCGCCGCCCGATACGCCGCTGCCACAAAACAAAAAGCCCATGGCTTCCACTTCAGCGGTACGACGTTCGGTATCTGCGTAATGAGTGTTGCCGCCGTCAATAATGACATCACCCGGCTCCAGCAAAGGCTTCAATTGGGCGATGATCGCGTCGACCGCCGGGCCAGCCTTCACCAACATCATGATCTTGCGGGGACGTTTGAGCGAACGAACCAAGTCTTCCAACGAGTGGCAACCAACCACGCGACGGCCGGCAGCTTTTCCAGCCACAAACTCGTCGGTGACCGACGTGGTCCGATTGTAAACGGCAACGGTATAGCCACGGCTCTCGACGTTTAGGGCCAAGTTCTCGCCCATCACCGCCAAGCCAATCATCGCAAAATCACAGGTGGCGTTGCTCATCACGTTTGGTCGCTTTCAAAGAAATGGTGATCGATCGGAGGTCGTGATAACGTTCTTGTCCGGAAAGTAATTTGGAACTTCAAGGATCTAAGACTAGCCTACAACCGGCCACGGCGGCAAGTCCGGGAGGGCGGCTTCGAATTGGCTTAGTAACTCGGTCTGGTATTCACCGGCAAAGCGTCCGGCGAAGAATCGTTCCAATCCTTCGCGATGCAGTTGTTCCCAGCTTTCCGCTTCTTGGCCCGGCACAATTGGAAAAAACAGGCATTGGTTGGCCACTGCCGCTTTGTGATCCCCGGGTGCGTCGCCAATCATCAAGCAGCGATCGACCGGGTACTGCCGAGCATTCGCCAGATTCTCTTTCTTGCTACCGGCTTCTTGTCCGCAGATGGCTTGGACAAACGGCCGCAGGTCATGTTCGGCCCATTCACTTTCCAAAGCTGCATTGGGGGTCGCCGAGCAAACAAATAAGTCCGCGCGACGATGCATTATTTCCAAGCATTCTTTCACTAGCGGAAACGGGCCGACCCCATGGACCATTTTGTCAATGTCCTCGTTGACGGCGACCGACCACGCGAGGGCTTGTGCAAGGCCCGCGTCTCCCGTGGCCTCCACTGCCTTCCGTAGGGCCGGATTGCCCAGCTTGTCTTCCTGTTTGACCCACGCCACCAAGCTTTCCGGCAGTTTGAACTTCAAGTTTCGATGGATCATCTCGGGCCTTCGATTCAGCCACTCGACGGTTTCGACCAAAGCGGGAAAGCGATTGATCCCTCGACTCTTCGAATAGAGATTCACGAACTCGGCCGCTTGCCGAGCATACTTGCTGACACCCTGAAATCCATAAAAACGAATGATGTTCGGAATGAAACACTCTTTGTGTTTCAGTTCCATCGTGTCAAACACGCAACCGTCGGAGTCGATGCCAATCAGGAACGAATGTTGTTTGTCGATCGAATACATGGATTGCTTCGAGTGGGTAGTGGAAGTCGTTGTGGAAATACCAAGCCAACGCCCGGTCCCAATGGTTGTGGTCGCGAAAGTCGCTACGGGTATGCCGTAACGTGTGCGTCGCAACTCTGACGTTTGATTAGACCAGAACTCGATTTATCGGCCCACTCCCCTTTTACAGCGAGTCATACCCAGGAAAACCGGCGAGTTTTGACGAAATCGGTTGAGCAAGCGCTGGTGTACCGGCTTTAGCCGGCGGGGGAGTTGAAACGAGTCCCGTTCGCGGCCTGTGGTCCGTCCTTTTCTTAGGGACTCCTCCGGTGTTAGACTTCTCGCGACGATTCCCGGGGGCTGCCAATGAACAACCATTTCTGGAGAAATACCAATGCTGAGCTACCAAGACCTGATGCGAGACCTGCACGTCAAGAATGATTCGAAGATCGTGATGTTGGTCGCGGACGGCTTGGGTGGGTTGCCGGTGCAACCGGGCGGAAAAACGGAGTTGGAAGCGGCGAATACTCCCCATTTGGACGCGTTGGTGGCAGACGGTGTTTGCGGGTTGAGCATCCCTGTTCTGCCGGGAATTGCGCCGGGAAGCGGGCCGGGCCACTTGGGACTGTTCGGCTATGATCCAATGCAGTTCTTGATTGGGCGTGGAGCCTTGGAAGCGACCGGCATCGGCCTCGAGTTGCAAGGACAGGATGTCGCCGTACGCGGTAATTTCTGTACGTTGGATGCGGCTGGCAAAATTTCGGATCGTCGCGCGGGTCGAATTGCCTCGGAGGAAAGCCTGGGAGTCGTGAAGAAGCTCCAACAAATCCAATTGGCCGGGGTGGAAGTGATCGTCGAAGCGGTCAAGGAACATCGCTTCGTCGTGATCTTTCGCGGGCCGGGGTTGGGCGGCAGCGTCCGCGATACCGACCCGCAACAAACGGGCGTTCCACCGCTGATGGCGGTCGCCGATGATCCTGCCAGCCACCGGACCGCAGGGTTGGCGAATCAATTTGTGGCACAGGCCCGAGAATTGATCAAAGACGAGAAGAGAGCGAACGGGCTGACGCTGCGAGGGTTCTCGGCCAAACCAAACATTCCGTCGTACCAAGAGCTCTACGGACTGCGGGCCGCCGCGATCGCCGTTTACCCGATGTACAAGGGGCTCGCCAGTCTGGTTGGAATGGACATTGTGGGCCATGCGAAGGACTTGGCCCAGCAGATCGAAGTGCTGAAACAAAACTGGGACAAATACGACTTCTTCTTCTTGCACTTCAAGTACACCGACGCAGCGGGCGAAGACGGCGATTTTCCGGCCAAGGTCCGCCGTATCGAAGAACTGGACGGCGTGATTCCAGCGATTCGCCAGTTGGGACCGACGGTCATGATCGTGACGGGTGATCACAGTACTCCCGCTTATTTGAAGAGTCACAGTTGGCATCCGGTCCCAACTCTTCTGCATTCGGATTGTTGCCGGCCCGATTCGTGTACGACATTTGGCGAAGACTCGTGTTTGCGAGGTGGCTTGGGACAATTTCAGGCCCAGTACTTGATGGGGCTGGCGATGGCCAATGCGGGACGACTGTCGAAGTTTGGCGCCTAAACGGGCACCGCGTGCCTTTCGACAGTCGCGTCGCTCCGCCTGGAATTGGTCTGTTGGTCAGGTCGATCTTTGGGCCCCTGGTCGGTTGCTTGCAATCGCGTGTGCGCGGTGCATAATGGTGCGGTTTGTTGGTTTCTCCACCTTCGTTACAAGGAACTTCACTTGGGACTTTTCGATTCACTTTTTGGGGGCATGGAAAGTGCCAAGAAGTTGACTCCGCAGCAATCATTTGCTGGGATACTCTTGGCAGCCAGTGCTTGCGACGGTCATATTTCGGATTCCGAAGCCGAGAGCTTGATGGCGGCTGTTGGGCGGATGCGGCTATTTCAACGTGTGAGCGACAAAGAGTTCTCGCAAGTAATGAGCAAGTTGATGGGGATCTTGAAAAAGCAGGGCCCGGACGGCTTGATTGAAGGCTGCGCCGCATCTTTGCCCAAAGAACTAGCGAATGCCGCGTTCGCCAACGCCTGCAATATCGTGTTGGCCGACGGGATTGTTGACTCCGATGAAAAAGAGTTCATCGAAAAGCTCCGAGATAAGTTGGCACTCGATAACAACGTTGCCAAAGCCATCGCCCAAGTGATGGTGATCAAGAACAAAGGTTGATTTTTTTCTGGCGTTAGATTCATGGCCGCCCGTTGGTCTCGAACCGTTTTTCTGAGAGTAACAAAATGAGTTTGTTTGATGATGTGTTGGAAGAAGGCAGTATGTTCCAAGAGCAACCCTACGGGCCGCATGAAGGCTACGCCGGGGTTTTGCTGTGCGCGTCGGCCTGTGACGGCCATATCGCAGATGATGAAGGGCAAGCCCTGTTCTTGATTCTGGGCCAGAAGAAGCTCTATCAACGATTGTCGGAGCAACAGTTTAGTACGTTGTTCGATCGTTTGTTGGGCCAGTTGCGACGCGGAGGTCCCGAGAAGCTGTTGGAGAAGTGTCTCCCGGTCGTCCCGCCGGAACTAAAAGAATCGGTATTTGCCAACGCCGTGGATATTGTGCTTTCGGATGGTACCGTGGAGGAGTCCGAGAAAGAATTCATCGACAGCCTGAAACTCAAGTTGGAGATCGACGACCAACGAGCCAAGACGATCGTCAAAGTCATGGTGTACAAGAACCACGGATAATCGAGAAGCGGTGCGGGATTTTCCTTGGGACAGACGCAGCGAGCGGCTTTTCTTCATTCAATGATTCCCTCGCTCTCCTTATTGTTTTGCTAATCGGATTGTTCTGCGCAGTCGATATCTCTTGACATGGACTCGCCAGAAGTCCCTGAGCAATTCGGTTTAGGTGAGCATATGTACCGTTGTATGGGATTTTTCGCAGGATGGGTAGTTCAGGTTGTTTTGGTTGTCCCGGTGATCGGGCAAACTGCTAGCGAATTCCGTACTGGAAGTTATTTCGCGGCCGGTCAGCAACTGGAATCGCCTGCGATCCAGCCGGGTACTTTCTTGGCGTCCACGCAAGAGCCTAAAGCTGCGGACAAGCCTCTCGCAATCGACTTCGATCAAGCGAAGGATGACAAGAAGTCGGAAAAGAAAGAGGAAAAGTCCAAGGCTTGGTACGAGAAGGTCAGCCTGCGGGGCTATGCTCAATTCCGCTACAATTCGCTGTTATTCTCCGAAAATGACTCAGCTGCTTCGCAACATGCGGGGGATAGTTCGATCGGCTCGGACCAAGAGTTTTTAATTCGTCGGGCGCGGTTGATTTTCTACGGAGATGTCTCGGATCACTTGTATCTGTATTTCCAACCGGACTTTGCCAGTACTCCGGACGGTTCGACCAACGGGATTCAATTCGCCCAAGTCCGTGACTGGTACGGTGACGTCTATGTGGACAAAGACAAGGTGCATCGATTCCGTGTTGGGCAATCGAAGATCCCATACGGCTGGGAAAACATGCAGTCGAGTCAAAACCGCTTGCCGTTGGATCGTAACGATGCCTTTAATAGTGCGGCCCGCAACGAGCGAGATTTGGGTGTCTTTTATTATTGGACGCCAACATGGGCGCAGGATATCTTCAAGTACATTTCAGACAACAATTTGAAGGGGTCAGGCAACTACGGAATTTTTGGATTTGGAGCTTACAATGGGCAAGGCGGTTCGCTGCGCGAGTTGAACGACGAGCTGCACGTGATTTCGCGTTTGACGTTTCCGATGCACTTGCCGAACGGACAATTGACGGAGTTTGGCATCCAAGGATTTACCGGGCGTTACGTCGTCAACGGATCTGCCATCGCCCCACTTGGGGTTGGTCCAGCAGCGGTGCCGTTGGGAACGCGTGGCCGAGCTTTTGGGGAAGACGGGATTTTGGATCAACGTCTGGGGTGGACCTGGATTCTCTATCCTCAGCCGCTTGGGATTCAAATCGAGCACACGATTGGGCGTGGTCCGGAATTAAACGCGGCTCAAACGCGGGTCGAGCGAGAATCCTTGCACGGTGGTTATGTCATGGTCAACTATCGTTACGATACGGGGAGTTATGGCGAATTGTTTCCGTTCGTGCGTTGGCAATACTATGAAGGTGGGTACCGCAGTTTTGCGAACGCCCCGGCGACCAGCGTTGACGAATGGAACATCGGCGTGGAATGGCAGATCAAAAAGGACTTTGAATTGGTCGGTGAATATTTGATTACGGACCGCACCAACTTGAACGCCTTGTCGACCGGACGGTCGTACGAGCAATTTGAGGGACATGTGTTGCGACTCCAATTTCAAGTTAACTTTTAAGCGGACCGCCTAGGGTAACTAACTGTCATGACGGACAACGATTTCATGACGGACCTGGAGCCCAACGCGAGCAGGCTGCCCTGCCCTGGTCGGATCGTAGGTATCGATTTCGGTACCGTTCGGATCGGTTTGGCGATTAGCGATGTCGAGCAAAAAATCTCCAGTCCTTTGGACGTCTATCATCGGCAACCGGCCGCGCGGATGGCCCAATACTTTCGCGATTTGTTGGCCGCCGAACGAGTGGTTGGAATGGTGGTGGGGTTGCCCATCCACACCAGCGGGCAAGCCAGCGAGAAAAGCCGCCAGGCAACGAGCTTTGCGATTTGGTTGCGCGATGCGACTCAAGTTCCAGTGGTCCTGTATGACGAGCGATTCACGACGGCGTTGGCTCGTGAGTTACTGGGGCAGACCAATTTAAGTGGCAAGAAGCGAAAAGAACGGCTGGATAAAATCGCGGCCCATGTGCTCTTGGGAGCTTACTTGGAAGCCCCTGACAAAGCGCTCTCTATACAGTCGGTCTCGGGTGGGACGGGGAATTCGACTAGCCTGGATGATTCCAATTTGCCAAGCGAAGGTCGCGACGGATAACGTGGCGATGGATTGGAGTCGCGGAGGATCGAAGAACGCAGAGGGGGATAGTTCGCCTGGTTCATGTGCCGATTCGGAGTCGCTATTCGACACTCGTTTGACTCACCAAGTAGACTCCGGCGACGGCGATGAGGCTGCCGATGATTGCAATCCGAGTGGCTCGGTGTCCGAAATAGAAATGGACAATTGGAATCGCAAACAAGGGGCTAGTGGACATGAGTGTGAGAGCGATTGCCAATGGGGCTTGGTTGAACGCGATTTGGCTGAGCCAAATTCCCAGCCAAGTTCCAAGCCCCGCGGCTGGTACAATTTTCTTGAGATGTTCGACGCGAAACGAATCTCGCAGGCCTTCAGCCAGTTTGCCACGCAAGGCGATGTACATCAGCGTGACGACAAACGCCACTGTCGTACGGATCGCCGCCGCTTCCAATTCCCCACAGTCCTTGGTGGCCTGTTTCGACAGCCCAGCGCCGATGGCCTGGCACAGAGCGCCACCCAGCCCGCAAAGGACGCCTGCGACTACGGCGCCGTGGAACAGCCCGGGCGCTTCGACTCGCGAACGTCGGTCCGTGACGACCACAAGAACACCGAGCAACGTTAGACCGACGCCGGTCCAGCCGAACCATGGCAACATTTCGCCAAAAATGATCAAGCCGATCATCGCTCCGAACAACGGTGCGACGGTCGACATGACCAGAGCCAATCGTGGTCCGAGGATTTGAATGCTGCGAAAGTAGAACGTGTCGCCAATCGCGATCCCGATGATGGCGCTCAGACCTAGCCAAAGTGTGCTTTGCCAATTTCCCCAACGCGGCCAAGATTGCCAGATCAGCGAGACAACCAGGACATGCGTCAGAAGCATGACGCAACCCACCCAGTTCTTGGCGAAGTTAAGGACCGTCGGCGTCAGCCGAATCTTGCCCCACAACATGCTGGAAAACGTCCACAGCAAGGCCGCAATCAACGCACACCATTCACCCGTTCCCATATTTTGAGTAATTCCTGATCGTGAATTTCGCCGTGTTTTTCGTGGACACGAGGGAGCGCGGGGAGTTTCGGGGGATGGTCCATTCCATGTGCCCGCTACAACTGTACTCGCCGGAGGCCGAAATCGTCGATGGTAGGCAAGGCCGCAAATTCGCAGTTCCATCGGTGGCTAGACGTTATCACGGGAGTTGGTATAGTAAGATTTTGGCATTGCGATGGCTCGCACTGCGGCTCTCAGTTCGCAACACGAGGAGTACGCGTTAGGGACCAACCCGCGAGTAATTTTCTATCCGGATCTGAAGCGGTGAAGCGTTCGATTCAAGAGCTTTCTGAAGTGGGCGTGCCCCGCGAGGCTCGGCCCATGACCATTATCGGGATCACCGGAGCGTCGGGCGCTGGAAAAAGTCTGTTGGCTCGGTTGTTGCACGAACGGCTGTCGGTTGGCCGCAGTGCTGAAGACATTGGCATTCTCAACTCTGATGGCCCATTTAGAGGGCGTGCTGGCCCAGGCCGATGAAGCGGTGCCGGTACAAGCTTTAGCCGGCGGGTCGCTGAAAATAGATTTTTTACGTACACAGCCGGCTAAAGCCGGTACACCAGCGCTCGCTATACCGACACCGTTACGACTTCTCGGATTTTTAAAAGCCGCACGCTTGCGAATAGGGAACTATTTCGAGACTATTTCTTAGTGCTGCTGTGGGGCTGTTGTATGAAATCTCAAACCTGAAACCTGAACCCTGAACCCTGAAACCTCCTACCCTCGGCACATTCTAAAGAAGCAGTTCATGCAGGCTTGGGTATCGGCCAACGCGTTGTGGGCGTTGTCGAAGTCGTTGCCAAACAAAGTTCGGTGCAAACGGCGCAGGCTGGGGTAACGGAATCCGGTATTCGAATCGCGCCAAGTGGCTCCTTCCGCCGGGGTCACTGGTTCGACGGCGGGGCTCGGCATCCTGCCGTGGGTATGGATGGGTTTGGACGACGGATCGACTCGGTAAGCGGCGGTTGATTCGGCCACAGTTTCAACGGAGGCGGCGACCTCTAAGATTACTCCCGCGGAGTAGTCGACGTTGCAAGACGGACTTGTCGGAGGCGTGATCCGCTCGGCACCGCTGCGATTAACGAGCAAGAACTCGGGGTAATGGCGTTGGAGAAACGAAGCGCCCATTTTCATGGTGCACTGAGCGTGCCGTTTTTGTAGCGGGTTCGTTTGTCCAACCCTGAGAAACTCGGCGCCCAAGATCTTCTGATCGAATTGAACGTTGTGGCCAATGACCGAATCGGTCTGGAGCAAGTCAAGGGCGAAGCGGTTCAGAACTTCCGCCAGCGGTTGGCCATGTCGTCGGGCGTGGCTGATGGTAATACCATGAACTCGGAGGGCACCTGGCTGCATCCGCCATTGGCCGGGTTGGATCAAAAACTGTCTTTCGCTAATGACCCGACCCGCAAAGTCCGTTAGAATCCAGGCCAATTGGACGACGCGAGGCCAGTTGTCCAAACGCGCAACAGGTGCGTCCATCTGGCGGGGCAAGCCAGAAGTCTCCGTATCGAAAAACATGTAACGTGTTGATTTGGACACAAAACCGACTTGCGGATACGAATACCTGAAACGATGCGACGCCCTAGCTTGTAAGTAACGAGAGCCTCGATGTTGACTCTATGATGCCGCATCCGATGGCCCACGACAATTGGGGAAAAAGGATTTGAGCTTGAAACGAATTCGCTGGACAACATGGTGTGGCCTCGCGATTTGGATCGCTGGGCCATTGGTGGCTTGGTTGGCGGTTTGTATGTTTGTGCCGTTCGAGGAATTGTCGGGTGGCAGCGGGCGATTATGGCGGCAGTGGCAAAGCCGGTCGGTCCAACAGTCTGCAGTGACTCAGGACGTTTTTGTTATCAACTATCGGGATCCCGTATTCAGCTACGATGCGAATGGGAAGCCGATTCGAATCGGTCACGTGGTCAGCCCCACTGAAATCTGGGCTCCCACCGGGACCGAAGTTCAAATTCAGCTTTATGACTCGACGTTTCCGTGGTCGACCGGACGATTGGAGCTGCATCGGCCCAACCGCAATCTAAGTCGCGTGGCGGAAGTGATGTTGACCGAAGACCGTCTGGAGCGGTTGCAAGCGATTCTGTTGCAGGTCCGGCAACAGCATCAAGCGGAGGTCTCGGCCGAACTGGCTCCCATCATTCGACAGGCGTTCCTCGATTTGCGCCCGGTTATCGAAGATGAACTGCGAACGGCGATTACGGATCATCGTCCACAACTGGACCAACTCTCGGAAAAATACCGCCTGCGGATTGTCAACCAGCGACTTGTCCCCCTGGTGCAATCCGAGATCTTGCCGGTCGTCCAAAAACATGCCACTCCGTTGTTGGAGAATATTGGCGGTGAGATGTGGCAGAAGGTGTCCCTGTGGAGATTTGCTTGGCGGTATGTTTACGATGGTTCGGTAGGCCCATCCGAGAAGCTGGTTCAACAAGAGTGGCGCAGGTTCATGGATCAACATGCGATGCCAATCCTGCAAGCCCATTCGCAGGATTTTGTCGAAGTACAAACGGTCATCGTGCGAGAATTGGCGGCGAACCCGCAGGTGACGCAGGCGATTCGTGATAGCTTGGGTGAAGTCCTGGACGATGCCGACGCTTGGGCAGTCGTGCGTTCGATCCTGGCTCAGGCCATCACGAATAATCCTCAGGTTCAACAAAAGCTGCGCTCGGTTTTGCAGAGCCCCGAAACTCAAGCGTCATTGAATCGAATTGGCGAGCAAATGGAGCCGTATGCGGTGCGGATTGGGACAGAGTTGTTTGGAACGCCACAAGAAGTCAATAAAGAATTTGCGCTGGTGTTGCGGCACATGATTCTGAACAAGGACGAGCAATGGTTGGTCTGGGTTCCGACAGCGTCGGGCGCGACATCTTCCGCTATAATTCCAATCGAGACCGCAGCTGAACTTGGCGTTCCCCCCTTCTTTCTGCAGTCACCCACCCATTTTGACTCTGAAGATATGACCAATAGTCAGGATGGACCATGAGCCCATCTGAAAGTGGAGTCACACCGATGTCGCACGATCTGGTGACGACGTCGGTCCAGCCTCAACCGATCGAAGTCCGCAATTTGCAGTTGCAGGTTCAGCAGAATACGCTGATCGAACAAAGTGAATTGCGGTTCTTGCCTGGCAAAATCAACTTGTTGTTAGGGCCGTCAGGCGCTGGAAAAAGTCTTCTTTTGCGGATCCTGGCGGGATTGCTGGACGAGTCGCCCTCAGTGAGTTGGTCAGCAGAAATTCGCATTGGGGATCGGCCCGCCCGAGCGGGTGATGCGGGGGTTGTGTTCCAGTCGTTTGCATTGTTTGATGAATTCTCGGCGGAGAAGAACATTCGTTTCGCCTTGGATCATCGCCGTCAGAAGTGGAATCACTTGAGTGCGGGACAGTGGTTGGAATTGTTCGGAGTTCCGGGGAAAACGCGGACAACGTTGCTTAGTGGCGGCCAGCGTCAGCGGTTGGCGATCGCCCGAACGATGGCCAGCGATCGGCCTGTGGTTTTGTTTGACGAGCCAACCAGCGGTTTGGACCACGCTAACGCGCAACGAGTGGCGGCGTGGATTCGGCAATCGCAACAGCAATTCAAGCAAACCTCGGTGATTGTCACGCACGATTTTGAAAACTTGTTGGGGATCGCGGATCACGTGTTCTTCTTTGATGTTGCGGAGAAGCGAATCATCGAATTGCCGCGCGACGAGTGGTCGACGATCGCCGAGCGGTTGGAGCGATCGCCGATGCTACAAAAAGAGCCGACGGAAATTGGTCAACTGGATGCCTTGTCGGGAACGTTGATTGGCAACGGAAACTCTGTGGAATCGTTTGGGGCCAAGGTCCGAACGTCCATCGCCAATTTCTTGGATGCGACAACTTGGTTCGTCGTCGAAATTCTTCAGTCGTTGTTGTATCTTATTCCAATGTGGAAGAGTGGATTGTGGGGCTGGCGGTTTCAGCGTCAAAGTTTGGGGTTGGTCATTGGCCCGGCCAATTGGTTCTACATGGGGATCGCCGGGATCATTATCGGTTGGATCGCGACTCACTTCACATTTCGCTTCTTGCCGTTTCGGAACTACACCGAGCCTTTGATTATTGAGAATCTTTTGTCTGCGATTGGTTTTGCGACGTATCGCATCTTGGTGCCGATCATTGGTACGATCTTGGTCGCCGCTCATTGTGGAGCGGCCGTAACAGCAGACTTGGGCGGCAAAAAACTGAGTGGCCAATTGGACGCGATGAGATCCTTCGGAGTCTCGCCGCGACGGTATCTGCAACATAGCGTGGTATGGTCATTTTTGATCGGCATGCCGATCCTGGTCTTCTTTGCCTTCTTCGTCGGGCAGACGGCGAGTCAGATCTCTTTCAATTTTACGCATCCCGAGCATGGATATTCGATGTGGCGGCAATACTACTTCAACCGTTTGGAGTTGCCGAATAGTTGGTTTTATAACGGGACATGGTGGACATTGTCGAAGTTGTTGTGTTGCGGATGGGTGGTTGGTTTTTTCTCGTATTACTTCGGGACCCAAGACAAAATCAGCCAGCGGGATGTCTCGCAAGCGGTTACGCGGACTATCCTGTGGTCGACGATCGCCATTTTGATCGTTCATTTGATCTTTGCATTTTGGGAATTTCCGTTGCCGGGTTAATAGGGCGTCCAAAGTCGGTCATCGCCAATCGCGAGTTTGGCTACTTGTGCCGGACCAAGTCGGTTGGGGCAGGCGAGCGTTGGTCGTTAGTGGTGCTTTCAGCTGCCAGTAAAATGCTTACAATGGGGACCTGCGGCGAACGGTTGCGAATGTCGCCGTAGCGATACTGCCCAAGAGTTTCGCGACGCGGAATCGACGGAGTAGGCCAGTCGCTCGTGACAATAAATCGTTTTTTGAAAGCTAGGAATGTCTTTGCAGATTTATATTGATGGACAATGGTTTGCCAAAGAGGACGCCAAGATCAGCGTTTTTGATCATGGATTGTTGTACGGCGACGGCGTGTTTGAAGGCCTGCGAAGTTATGGCGGCAAAGTGTTTCGAATGAAAGAGCACTTGGATCGATTGTATGATTCGGCTCGGTCCATTTTCTTGACGATTCCGATGACGCCTCAAGTCATGGAGGCTGCCGTGTATGAAACGTTGCGGTTGAACAACTTGACCGATGGATACGTGCGATTGATCGTAACTCGCGGCATTGGGGATCTGGGCTTGAATCCCAATCTGTGTCCCAAAGCGAGCGTGATCATTATCGCGGACAAGATTTCGTTGTACCCGGCAAAACTGTACGACGAGGGTATGGAGATTGTGACATCCAGTACCATACGAAATCATCCTGCGGCAGTCAATCCTCGGATCAAGTCGTTGAACTACTTGGGCAGCATCCTGGCGAAGATCGAAGGTCTGAAGGCCGGTTGCAACGAGGCCTTGATGTTGAACCTCAATGGCGAAGTCGCCGAATGCACGGCGGACAACATTTTTCTCATCAAGAATGGTCGAATGTCGACGCCTCACGTGAACGCGGGAATCTTGGACGGGATTACTCGGCGGGCCGTGATCGATCTGGCAACAGAAGCTGGTATCGACGTCGCCGAGACCACTTTGACTCGCCATGACGTTTATGTGGCCGATGAGTGTTTTTTGACGGGTACTGCGGCCGAGGTCATTCCGGTGATCAAGGTCGACTCGCGACCAATTGGCGATGGACTTGTTGGTCCAATAACCAAGCAACTGATGGGTGCTTTCAAGGCCTTGGTGCTTCAGAAATAGATCGTTGGAACACGGTCGCATCGGGGCGACGAGAGTTTTTTTCGGAGGATCAACCGTGTTGAAACGATGTGGTCATGCGAGTCTTGGCAAGCCGATTGGACGTCAGGTTTTTTTGGGAGTCGTTGCCGTTCTAGTAGCGGTTATTCCAGTTTATACGCCGACGACAACGACAAAGCCAGCAACGACCGAGACGATTCATAAATCCCATGCATCCCATAAATCCCATGAATCCCAGGCCGGTCTCGCGGTTGGCGATCCCCAAAAGCAGGACGAGGCTGATGACCCACGTCAGGCTCGATTGCGAGAGCGCGAACGTGTTCGCCAGTTGCGGAGCGAAGGCACGATCGAGTCCCGTGATGATCGTCCCGCGGGTGTGCCCGCCGGGTTAACGCACTACAAGGGGCGCGAAATCGCTCAAACGATGCACTATTTGGGTGCCCCGTGGTTGACTCGTGAAGAGCGTGAGTCGGAAGAGAAATGCTCGATGATGCTGGCCAATTGCAAGATTCGGCCGGGGATGAGCGTTTGCGATATGGGCTGTGGCAACGGCTTTTATACGTTTCGTTTGGCCGAGATGGTGGGACCTGAAGGCGTCGTTTACGCGGTCGACATCCAGCAAGAGATGTTGGTCTTGCTTCGCGAGGAGATGGAGCGTCGTGGGGTCGATAACATTGTGCCAATTCTAGGATCGGTGCATCATCCACGGCTGCCGGCTGGACAAATCGATGCCATCTTGTTGGCAGATGTGTATCACGAATTTTCGCATCCCGAACAAATGTTGGCGGAGATGAGGCAATCTTTGAAGCCCGAT
>JAUXWY010000199.1 GCA_030681235.1 Pirellulaceae bacterium
GGCGGGCAGCACCCCAGGAGCCGAAGCCCAGACTCCGACCATGATGCAGGGCACCCACACGATCATGATAAAAAAGGGATGCATGATGATCGGCAGTTTGAACGCCGCCGCGTTTTTGGCCGTCAACCAATGCTGGAACAAATGCGGGAAAGTGCCGACCGACAACGGGATCAGCATGTAGGCGATAAACAACGAATGCGACATTTCGCTGCGCGTCGTATGGGTGCTGGGCACATTCTTGATCGCGTTTTGCATGCTGGTGAGGAGGTCATTACTGCCGCCCAATTTGATGGCAATCAGATAAAACGTCACCACCCCCAGGACCATGAACACGATCGTTTGGAAACAATTCGCCCAAGCGGTACCGCGCATGCCACCAAAAAACACATAGGTCAGTACAACCAAACACACGACCAACGAACCCAAGTAAGGCGGAACACCACCCTTCAAGGCCGGTTGTTCATGGGGGAACCATTCGGGAAACGCCCCAGAGGTCAAGGACTGGATGATGGTGCCGCTGCCAATCACTCCGCCCAGAATATACGGAATGATCAGCAGCACGAGCACTGGGAACAAGAACAGGCCCATGCGCGGACTGTCCAAGCGATCGCGAAAGAAATCGACTTGCGTCGTGTGACCAAATTTTTTGCCGTACTTCCAAACCCTGGTACCAATGACAAAGAAACACAGGGAATGGATCAACCCGCTGATGCTGGCCAATTTCCCATAGACGCCGATTCCGCTAACAAAGGCCTCGCCGCTCGAACCGACCAACGCAAACGAAGTCATCGTCGTTCCGAACAGGCTCATGAGCAGCAGCAAGGGACCAATCGAGTGACTCGCTAGAAGATAGTCTTTGTTGTTTTTCTTCAAGAATGTCGTAGCGACACCACCCAACACCAACAGGAGGCCGAAGTAAGCCACGATCACCAACAACCGAATCATGCCAGCCGAAAAAGCGTCGGGATCGGTCGCTGCTGCTTGAGCTAAAAGGTCCATGGAAAAACTACTCCTGAATCAGATCTTGGGGCCAGAACTTGAAGGTGAGGATGACCCAAGTAACGGTCACGACCATCGAATAAACCACATGGTAGGCCAAACCGATGGGCATGAAGCCACCCACCAAATAGTCGTTTTCCCAAAACCAAAAGTCGTGATGCAAGAGCAAGAGTCCAGCGATCGCCAACCAGACCCACTTGTTGAACGGGTTCATACTTTGACAATCTCCAACAGTTCGACCACGGGCAGGGCATTCAAATACAAAATGGCGGTTCGGCCGTAGCACTCCGCCAGCGGGCCTAGCGCGAATTGTTCGGTCAGGTAGGGGCCGGGCACAACCTGCCACAGAGACAACAGTTTGACGGTGCGCATGATATCGTGATCGATAAGCACGCGACCCAAGGGCAAAATTTTGGATTCAATCTGGTTCATCACATCGGCTGGTATTTGTTGCCGATTGATGCGCACGATGCCGTATTGGATGACCTGTTGGTCGACGGTCCGTCGGAGCAGAATTTGTCGGCTGTAATGCGAATCCGTCTGTTGCTCGGCCAAGACTTCGACCGAAACCGGGCTGTGATGAAACTCTTCATTGGCGACGGTCATGTGATGGGGATGTGCCAGTAGCTGGCGGTAGTTTTCCGGCACGGCAGAGGAGGGCACTTCCCGGAACGCTCCCAAGTCTTCGGGGTCCGGGAAAAACAAATCGACCAAACTTTGCAGGTCGGGACTGGCCCAATTTGTCGTTTTGCTCACAAAATCTCTCTCGATCCCAGCGTCTTTCCCACTCCGCAGCGGCTAAGCACCGATTATAACTCGCTCTTCTAGGTTTGGGCATCCGTTGATGCCTTCGGCTACGGTTACCGCCGCCGACACAAGCATGCGGCATTTGTTAACCGCGTGAGCAAAGCCAATTTTTGGCGAATTCTAACTTGGCGTCGAACAACAACTCGAACCGCCAAATTTGCGACGGCCCGAGTTTGGGTGGCGAACGAACCGACTACTGGTCATCCAAATCGGTGGGCGTTAGATCGGTGCTGCCCAGGTAGGGCTCGTTGTTCGAAAGCAGCACGACACGATTCCGAAATGGAAAATCAAAAAATTCGGGACGAGGCAAACACTGTCGGTTCGCAGCCATTTCAAGCGATTCACCGGGACGCACCGGAACACCTCTTGGTCGATTCTCCTCCGTCATTCTCCAAATCACCTGATTGTTTTTCACAAGTTCTATCGAACTACGATTGGGCCGTATGGTCACAAATTGCGGCGAACTGTTTCCGGAAAAGAGTCAATTCGAATTGTCTCACCGGCCAATCGTTCCGTAGATGCCCGCGAAACGTTGGGCGCATTGGAAACAACCTCTAATCCGCAACGCTCTAATCCTGCGGTCAGTCTAGATCGGACAGCCTCCAATTGCTTATTACCCGCTGGTAAACCGCTAAGATCTAGCGAAACCTTTGTCCCGGGCTCAAAGGCCGTTGCATGTTCCCAATCCACTTTATCGAGTCGCGCCGCAATCTCAGCCAGAGGCAATTCAACCACCCCGTGAAACATGCCAATAGAACCGCGATAGAGGAACATCTCTCTCCGCAGGTGGTGCGTGATAAACTCCAGGCCATTTTTCGCGGTCACCTGCCAAGCGGGCACTCCCGAATGCAAGTCGATAAGAAGCTGTCCATCGACCATAGCCAATCGTTCATGCGGCCACGCTAACTGCAAGATTTGTCTTTGTCTTTATCCAGAACTTCGGCCAACTGAGCGATGGTACGCTGATGCGAGGAAACTGCCAACAAGCTCTTGCCTGCCGGTGCCACCTGGCTAATGCCCGTTTCGATGTGAAAGGCTTCCACTCCAACGTTTTGAGCGCGGTTTTGATAGACAATTGCCAACGTTCTTCCGTCTTTAGCAACATCGATTGTTTTGATTCTCCGCTCCCGGCTATGCAAAGCGTTGGAATGTGAATGTTCGATTTGTTGGCGAGCGTAATCAGTTTCAGGACGGCTGCTCATAGGATGTGGTACATTCGAAGAAGCAATGGTGGTCGATCCAGTGAATCTCTTGGCAATTATTCCTTCGAGGTCCGGAATCGGTTGCGGCTCAAACAGCCATTGGCGAGAACTTAACGAAACTGGATTATTCGCGAATTGAATCGGCTGCGACTCTGCCATCTCGTTTACTTTGCTGCCGAACAAATCGATGACGGTGAATCCGGGAACTTGCAGCAAATATTCCTTGTCTTCTGGGTGGAGATCTTCATATCGAATCATTCCCATCGGGTCTGTCTTCGACATTCGATTGCGGAATTGAACCCACACTCCGTCAAATGAACGGAGCTGCCCATAGTACCCTGTAATTCTCGCGTCTTTGCCGCGCCATTGCCGGAGCGGTTGGTCCACATAGTACCGTGCCTCTCGAATGGGAGGCAATTCTATGGGAGGCATTTCTATTTGTGCGGTAGCAGTTTCAATCGTTACGAAGGCAACTAGCCCAATGAAATAGACCAACAGGCTCGCTGCAAGACTTACTTTCCAAATTGACTTTCGCACTGGCATATCTCCATCGACAAAGTATTGAAGGCATTAAACTGCCGACAACTTCGCAGTTAGAAGCGACTCACAGGTCACCATGATAATCCAATTCGCATGCCTTCACAATCGAGAATCCCGACGATCCAGATCGCAAACCTGGGCCACCGATTGGGCTGTCGGGACGGTCGCGAGCGATGTTTAACCGTGCTTCGAGGGTCGCCTTCGAACTAGAGCTCAAAGCTCGCTTCGTCGATCCATCATAGCCGCGACTTCCAGCATGTATTGCAACTGTCGTCGCGGCGTGTACATTCGCTCAAGAGCCCGGAGGGTATGGGCTTAGCGATTGCTGCAATTCAGCCAGTTCATCGTCTGTAAGATTCCGGCGGAGTGACTTGAAGGTCTCGATCAAGTGTCGCGTCCCTTCGAAACTACCGCCGGGATAGCCTGTATTGCTCCCTTCGAAATAACTGCTGCCAACCTCGTTCCCGTCACCATCCAAGAAAAACGACACCGGCACTCCGAAATCGCGGTTACTGAGCAACAGCTGGGCGATCTCCACTCCGTTCTTGTCATTGACGTTGTCGATCTTCACAACCACAAAGTCCTTTTCCAAGACGGCTCGTTGATCGTCCAGCCACCGAGAGAACGCAAAGCATGGAGCGCAGCGCGTCTGAGTGATTCGCACCCAGACTTTCCGATCGCTGGCCTTGGCTTCGGCAATCGCGGCCTCCAGCTTCTGGGCGGCATCTTCGATCGGCGGTGCCGTCGTTCGCAGTAACTCGGACATCATCTCGGCCGCTTCACCATCTCGGATGGCAACGGTCGTGTGCCCCAGTTCTTTGCCCGTTCCGTCCAACACGATCAGCTGCACATGATCGATCGGCGGGACAGACCAACCCTGCTGCGCGAGTTTTCGCATCTTCAGTTCATCGGCACGAACCTCGTGCCCATCAAGCATCAGGGGCAAGAACCTACCGGCAATCGATCCGCTATTCTCGTCGATAGGCTCGTTCACCTTCTGCCACATCCCAGTGACCGAATCGCGATTCGTTGCTCCGCTGATCACGACCACTCCATGCGTGTTACTCAAGCGACAATCACGCAGCCAATCGTTTACTCGTAAACTCAAGTCCATCGCATCTTTCGGATTGGTCGTTTTCTCCGTCGATGAAGTAGATCTTGAAGCGACGATCTTCTGGCTAGGTCGAACCTCGCCAGGCCGCATTTGTATTTGCCCCAAGTGGTTTCCAGTGGCGAGGAAAGAACCGCGTTTGGATTCGATCCGATCCACGCGTTGGAGCGAAAACTTGATGTTCGGCGGCAACGATTCGACAACGAAGCGTCCGCTCTCGTCCGACTTGGCGTCGCGGCTCGTGATTCGGTGCCCCGCGGGGTGCGACACAAATCTGGTCGATGGGAAGTTTCCAATGAAGCTGAGGGTTGCCCCCGCGATTGGCGTTCCCTGTTCATCCACCAACTCACCCTCGAATCGCGATGAAGGGAGCAGTTCGAAGCTCGCTTCCGTCTTCTCAGGTCGCAGTACGCCCGCAACGGACCATTTCCCGTCTGCGGTTTCCGCAAAAAAAGCTAAACGCTTGGAGGCCGCTTGAACTTCGAATCGTCCAGTCGCGTCGGTTTGAATCGTCAGGTTGGTGTTGTCTTGTTCGGTGCTTCCAATGAGTCGAATCGTGGCTTGGTCCAACGATAAATCGTAGCCTTCGGGTAGAACAAGACGCCCCCCAAACGTCACGGCTTCATCGACGTCCAAGTGAATAGCAAATTCGTTGGACTTTCCTTCGACCACTCGAAATGACTTTTGCAGAGTATGTTGTTTCTTAGCCACATAAATCGACAACTCGCCAGGCGGACTCCAGAATCGGGCGACACCCTGGTCGTCGGCTTCGACGTGGATTGAGCGACCGGATCGTTGCCTTGAGGGAATGGGCGTGGTCGTGCATTGCAAGCTGGCACCTGCCCAGGGGGTTTTGTTATTGCCTACGGTACATTGGATTTGAATTGGGATACCTTTGCGGACAATCAATTCAGGTGATTGGACGTCTTCCTCGACCGAGGCAAAAACCGGACCATACCAGGCTTCGGCTACGTAACGTGAATCAATCAGATTGACATCATAGGTTCGTCCTTCAATGGCCGCGAATCTGAAAGTGCCATCGTTGGCGCTAAGTGTGTAAACGGTATCACTCATCCCACTGGTGGTGCTCATCGAGCGGGCCACAATCTGAAATCCGCCCGGAACTTCACCATCCATCTGCAATTTCCCAACGACCGTCTTTCTCGGAGGTTGGTGTTCGACTTGGATGGTCACCTCATCGAGTCCCGCGAGGAACGCAATTTTCTGGAAGTACGCGATGCCTTCCGGAGCCACCGTGCCGATGACTGTCAGAGGACGATCCGCGTTATTCTGAACATTCAATCGGCCTGTCGGCCAGTCCGGACACCACTTGGTAATTGCGACCCCGTCCGCGTCGGTGACGACTTCATCCAAGGCGTTCGCTTGAAAAGAATGGGAATTGTTGTCGATACTGAATGACAACGTCAGCGGCAAGTTTGGCACGGGATTTTCTTTTTCATCGATGACACGCAACTTTAGCTCGCGAGCCTGAGTCAACACAATGGTTAATGTTCGTCCATCAAATTCTTCCGCAGTCGACACGCTTGTCACCGGAACGACCTGCTCACTGGCCCCAACAAGTCGATCATCCTTCGACGCGATGACATGTCGGAAGCCGACTTGACTTTCAACTTCTAACACAGCGTTGCCGTTGGCGTCGGTTTCGCTACGAACGTCAAATAATTGAACTCGCGCACCGGCGACCGGTTGACCGTCATGAACCACATGGACCGGAATTCTCCAAGTCGGAACAGGATCGGACGGCCGCAGAGTCAGTTCGATACCGGACATGGCCCGCGTCCGCAGGTCTTGGTCTGGAACACTTAGATCGGCCTGCCAAAGCCCGTCCGCCGACTTGAACCGCCAAAATACCCCTCTCTTCGCACGGATTTCGAAGCGGCTTCCATCGATACGGATATCCACTGGCTTAAACCACAGATTCAATTCCGTGGGGGCTTCCAACAAATTATCAGCGGGCGTTCCATCCGGCTTCAAAAATACGCCCCGCAAGACGATGACGACATCTTCGCCGTCCACTTCCAGACAGTCTTCAATTCGATACTTATCGGTTCCATCGTTGTCGGTGGGTGTTGTCGAGGGATTGCCAATAGAGGTCAGGCCCAGCATCGGCTCGGGCAATGGAGTGCCAACGATCAACAGTGCAGAGAGCAAGAGTAGACTGACAGTTATTGCTGGCCAAGAAACGATCGCCGCCATTCGATGCTGCTTCCGCTGATACCCCGTTGGAATGCCCAGAATTCGCTCAACTCGCTCGATCAAATGATTCGTACTCACTCCCGTAGCCGCAACGGCCAATGGCGAGTGCGTCGCGGGTTGCAAGTGCAGCGATAACTGCGCGACGGAACACAAGGACTCAGCGTAAGCCACTCGGCCTTGACCATAACGAATCACCATGTCGTCGCAGCAATGCTCGCGGTGTCGATCGAGTTGGCGGTTGATGATCCAAATCGTTGGATGAAAAAACAGAATCGATTCGCTGATTCGTTGCCACAACACAACCCAATGATCGTAGCGGCGCAAGTGAGCCAATTCGTGCAACAAAATCGGTTCCCACTGCTGAGGTGTGAGGCCGGTCAGCATAGAGACCGGCACGATGATCATCGGCCGCCAACAGCCAACCAACACCGGAACGGACAGCCGGTTGGAACTGGCCAGGACCGGGGAGAACCGACAGCCGATCCGAGTCGCCAAGTCACTCAAGAGGTTCGTGAAAGTAATGTCTTCGACGGGGCAGGCGTTCCGGACAATGCCTTGGCACTGTCGAATGCAACGAACCAAGCGGACCAACATCCCAGTCATCCCACAGATGTAGATGACCGTTAGCCAGGGAGCGGACCATTCCATGCACGACCGGGCGAGATTTGTGAACCTAGCCCAGACTGAAACCTTTTGGTTTGCATCGAGTTTTTGTTGAGGTACCGCAGCGATCGAATCTACTGGAGCGGACGACCTTTCCTCTGAATCGCTGCGCAATCCATCCATGGCTACGTCGAGACCGAGACGTGAGTGTTGCAATGGATTCGTGGGCTCCTCCCTGGCGTCTTCACTCGATACGGTCCAGATTGTGTCGTGACCGTTGCCGTTCGCCGACAAATGCTCTGATTGTGGTAGATCGCTCGAAGAACTCTTGGGGGTCGCCGAGTTAAGGCTGGTGTTGGCTGCCGCGGCAGATTGCCATGTCGTTGCGTTGCTCCATCCCAAACAGACGGAGATCGGGATGGATAGGGTGCATGCGAACAAACCGAAAATGTAGATCGCGTAGAATTGATCGGAACGGCCCTTTCGCGACAATTTGGCAAGCACACCCAAAGCGACGCCAATCAGAGTCAATATCCAAAATAAGTGCAATAACGACAATGTCGCCGTTAGCGACACGCTGTACCAATCGTAACCACTGCCAAAGTTCAATTGACCGATGAGATCTGTCGTGCTGTTCATTGTTTATCTCCACGTTTTGCTTGATCGATCAGTTTTCGCATCTCTAAAATAGCTTCGGGACTGACGTCGTTGCGGTCCAGTAGTGTGAGCATCAACTGCGTATGCGAGCCATCAAAGACTCGCTGCAGCACGTCGTCCAATTCGTGTCGTTGCACGTCCGCTTCGGCAACGATCGGACTATAAAACATCGCGTTTTTTCGCTTGGATCGCCGCAGCATCTTCTTGGAGGTCATGATATTCAGCATCGTGATAACCGAGGTGTGTGCCAGTTCCCGTCCAGTAGCTGACAAGCGTTCCCTGACTTGCCGAACCGCCAACGGCGTTTCGGCGGCTGCTTTGGCTTCCCAAAGCACTTTCAGGATCTGCAATTCCAATTCACTGGGGCTAAATTTTTGTTCTTCCACGCGGACTCGACTCCTTCATCGGATGTTCCGAAACCTTTTAATCGTTTAGAAGTATATCAAATACGATTTTGGAATACAAGACTAAGTTCTAAAGGATTCGAAGGTTTTTCGATCAGTGCGGATTCGTGTCGATTAGTGTTCCTTCAAATTTGGAGTGAGAGGAATTTGGAACACTAATCTTCGCTGATTGACGCTAATGAAGGAACTGCATCATCACCGATTTGCTAGACTAGCACGAAAGATCACGAGGCTAATTTCCAACGCTCTCTGAATTCCCGCTCAACAAAACGGTTTGATTGGTGGCGATGTTTGTGTACTGCCTTGTTGTCCCATCGGTATAGCGGATCGCGATATCGACGGACTCGTGCTTGGTCAAACCCACGTGCAGCACCGGATCGTCCTGGCCCAAATAGCCTTGATTGCTCCGGGCTTCACGCATGGCCAACAATCCCGGGCTGGGATGTCCCTTCCGCTGAGCGAGTTGCCCTGCGGGATAAACCCAGACTCGCGCCCCAAACGCGCCGGCTTGTCCTTGCGGCGACAACAAGCGAAGCTTTAACCAACGCCCTTCACCGCTGAGATTATTCTGCACCATCCGATTGGTGGAACGCTTGCAAGCAATCGCAAAATCCAAGTCTCCATCGCCGTCGATGTCGGCCATCGCAATGCCTCGTGGGTCGTCAATTCGCCCCAGTTCCACGGTGGGACCTGCGATGAATTTGCCGTGTCCGTCGTTGATGTAGACCTTGTCGTCACCGGCGAAGACCAAGTCCACAAAGCCGTCGAGATTCAAATCCCCAAACGCGCCCATGTAGCCACGAGTGTTCTCGAAACTCTGGTGGTGTCGAAACGTCCCGTCGCCTAAGTTGAGATACAAGTGCCCTTGGTCTGCACTGGTCAACAACAAGTCCATGTGGCCATCGTTGTTCACGTCGGACGCAGAAATTCCATCGTCCGCTCGATGGTGGATTCCCAGGCTCTCGGGCGGCACCACGGTGAACTCTCCCTGACCCAAATTTTGCAGGATATTGACGGGACCGGTGCGATTGGCTGAAAGTATGTCGATTCGTCCATCGCCGTTGTAATCAGTGTCGACCGCTCCTTGCGCACACGGTACACGAATCAACGGTTCCAATTCCCAGTCGCGAAACTGCATTTGCCCCAAATTGCGATAGACCTCGTTGCGATCCGCCGATGGACGGTCCGAGCCCTGATGGCCTGTGACACAAAACAAATCCAACCAGCCGTTGCCGTCGATGTCGATCGCCAGCACCGCGCGAGTCCCCCAACGTCGGTCCATGGGAAGTCCACTTTTGTCAGTCACATCCGCGAAAAAGCCTCGCCCGTCGTTTTGATAAATTCGGTTGTTGGCGAAATGCGGCGGAAAATCGACCGTCGCTCCATTGAACAAATCGTAGTGCCCATTGTTGTTCAGGTCGGCAAAGCACGCGCCATGGCTGCCGCCATCAAAGTCCTGGATTCCTCGAACCGCCGCCTCTTCGCGAAATCGTCCGCCGCCCAAATTCCGATAAAACAGTTCGGACATCGGCTCTTGAAAGATCATCGTGATGTACAAATCTGGCAATCCATCATGGTCCACGTCCGAGAACATGACCCCGTGCCCCCCGGTTCGTCCGGGTTCCGCCGGACCACCCACACCCGCCAGCTCGGTAATGTCAGTAAACGACCATTGAGGCGCTGCCAATCCAGTCGCTGTTGGCAACAATCCCCCCAAGATCATCAGTAGAATTGAAAACCAGTTCATTGATTAATCTCTTGCTGGGCACAAAGGCAATTTAGCGAGCGCTGGCGTACCGGCTTTAGCCGGCGAGTGGCTGAAAAGAGCGTTTTCACAGCCCCAGCCGGCTGAAGCCGGTACACCAGCGCTTGCTAAACCGAATCGTTGCGAGTTCGAGTTTTTCCAGAGCCGGACTCGCCCAAATCGGGAATTTGACTCAGGACAATTCCTTACGCCAGTTTACATAGCCCGAACCCCGAGCGGTATCCGTTCACGGACGTCGAGTGCGACTTGCGAAACGCAACAAATCGCTATAATCCCGAATGACAAAGTGCTAATGACCTGATCAGGGAGTCACCGTTCATGTTGCAATCGCTATGGAACACACGCTGCCCGTTTTTACTTTGGCTCTACTGCATTCTATGCTTGACATGGATGTTGGGTTTCGCAAGCGAACTCGTTGGTGACGAAACCATGGATCGAGAGGGATACCAGTGGGAGCCGGTTCTGGAGTGGACGCTTCGCAGCCCGCCTCCCGCTGGCAATCCTTATGATCTGTTGGCGACCGCGACCTTCACGCATCAGGAAACGGGAACGCAGATTCGCACGGGCCTATTTTATGCCGGTGAAGATCGCTGGACGTTTCGCTTTACCGGTACCCTCGCCGGTGTTTGGTTGTTCGAAACCGATAGCCAATTGCCGGAACTATCGGGTCGGCGCGGAAAGGTGACCATCGCCGCCAATCCCAACCCGAAGGCTCGCGGTTTTGTTGGCCACCATCAAAACCGTTGGATCTGGACGGGTAACGGGCAGGCGTTTGTGCCCCAGTTGGTGATGTACCGCGATCTGGAAGGTTTTGCGAATCAGCCCGAGCAAATTGATCAAGACCTGCACTTGTGGTTTGAGCAGCATGGCTTCAACGGCTTGCATGTGGGGGTTGGGTGTCGCTGGTTCGATTTCGAAAAGGACCGTTCGTCCGACTTTGACGATGCCGATCCCAATCCGGATCCTCGGACGTTTGCCGCTTTGGAACTTTTGATTCGCAAGACCCATGCAGCGGGTGGCTTCGTGCATCTCTGGGTCTGGGGCGACGAAGATCGACGCATGACGCCACGGCGCTGGGGCATCAATGGACCGGCCGATCAGCGCTTGCAACGCTACATGGCCGCTCGCTTGGGAGCCTTGCCCGGTTGGACATTGGGTTACGGTTTTGATTTGTGGGAATGGGTGGATGAACCCGAACTACTTCAATGGCACCAATACATGCACCAATACTTGGGTTGGCCGCATGTGATTGGCGGCCGAGTCCATCAACACGGGACACCGTTGACGCGAACCATGACGCAGCAGTTGGACTATGTCGGTTATGAAACGCATCGTCCGGACTACGAAACCTATCGAACTGCGTTGGAACTGCATCCCCAGCGACCGGTCTTCATGGAGGATCGATTTCGAATTCGCAATCCGTCGCCGTATCCGGAAAAAGACTATGACTTGGAGAAAACGCGGCGCGGATTGTGGCATTCCGCGATGGCCGGTGGAGTCGCGAATATCTGGGGCAATCTAGAACCGGAAGCCGGGCCACATGGCATGTCGCAACCTTATCCCAACCGCGAACAAATTCGGACCAATGCCGAGTTCTTTGCGCGTTACTTTTCCGCCGAATTGCAAGTCGACAACCATCGCACGGACGGCGTGTGTTTGGCGGATGTGGCTGGACAACGTTTTCTGTTCTACGCCGAAGACGCCGAGACCATGAGGTTGGATTTGTCCGGGACAGCTGAAGCCCAGCCAGTCTCGGCGGTGGACACGAAGCAAGCCTACCGCGAGATCCCGCTAGGTGAATTGGAACCCAAGCAACAGCAATGGACTGCCCCCTACAAGTCCGACTGGGCCATCGTCGTTGGCCCACAACTCAAGTGAAGCATTCGTGGAGTGGGTCGCGACGAACCATCGTTTGCCTGGGAAGGGGCCGGTGCAGGCGACCGGTTTGACAGGTTGGTGCGTCTGGTGTCTGCTATTCGGAGTGGTTTCCGGCCTCCGGTTGAATCATGCTGGGAGGTTATTGCCCGAACCGCAATTCACCCCCGGCGACCTGAATATTGCACTTCAATGTGTCGTCGTACCCAAGATCGAGTATCCTCATGCCCGGCCTGCAGAAATTGACCGTCTCCCGCGAAGAACTTCTGATGGCGTATTTGGGCTCGGTCCTCGAGCAGAAGCGGACCACCATCAAGAATTTGCTCAAATATGGAGCGATTGCGGTCAACGGCAAGAGGGTTCGTCAATTCGATCATCGACTTCGACCGGGCGACGAACTGACGATTACCCCTCTCAAAGCGGTAGCGGCTGGCCGCCAGTTGGAAGCGGCCCGCATTCATGTGGTTTACGAAGACGACGATCTGATCGTTGTCGATAAGCCCACGGGGTTACTGACCGTGGCCAGCGAGCATAACAAAACCGACACGCTGTTTTTTCGCCTGAACGAGTATCTCCAGCAGCGTGACCGACGGCGCTACGTGCGACCGCAGGTGGTGCATCGGATCGATGAGGAAACCTCAGGGTTGGTGCTGTTCGCGCGGAGCCCCGAGATCAAACAGCAGTTGCAGGACAACTGGTCCGCCGTCGAGAAAACGTATTGGGCCATCGTCGAAGGGCAGCCGCCGGAGGCGCAGGGGACGATCACCAGTCATCTCGTCGAAAGCCGTTCGCTGCAGGTATACAGTCACGACCATCCCACGGGGGCGTCGCGCCCAGCCACGACTCACTATCGCGTCCTGCAGACTCGCGACGGTTTTTCGCTGTTGGAAGTTCGGCTGGAGACAGGCCGCAAACATCAGATTCGCGTACAAATGGCGACCCAACTTCGCTGCCCGGTCGCCGGTGATCTTCGTTATCACGCAAAGTCCAATCCGTGCCGGCGCCTGGCATTACATGCCGGTGGCATTTCGTTGGTTCACCCGAAGACCGGCGAGCGGATGAAGTGGCAATCGCCCTTGCCGGGCCGACTCGCCCGCATGTTTCCTGGCTCGCGATCGTCTACGTCGAAGTAAGAGAACTGTTCGTCGTTCTTAAATCTATGATACGTTTCAACGCTTTTGCCTAGTGGCTTGTCAGCGACAAAATTTAGGGTTGAGCTGCAGTGGAATTCGCGAGAATTCCCCGCGCGAAAGGAGTTCTAGCGAATTCCCGTGCGCCGCCCCCCACCGGCTCGCGGACTGTTGATTTAGGATCTGTTGGCGACATTAGTGTTTAACAGTCAGCCGCAGGCGTACTCGTACGGTGGCGAGTACGCCTGCGGCTGACTGTTAAACGACTAAATCAACAGTCCGCTCGTCCAGTGGGAGCGCAAGTTTGTCAGCTAGGCGGAATCTTGGGTACAGAGCGACCTAGGAACTGTCCATGTCGGATCGAAAAAGGCCTGGATTGATTATCGAGTTCCCACTTTGAGTCCACCAATCTTCGATGTTTTGTGATTGGTCATTCGGCTGGTCGCTGCGGTGACTTCGTTCCAAACGGCCGATTGATCGGCCGCAACCATCACGCTGACGTCGGTTCCTTGAGATTGCAGAAGTCCGGCAAGCTGACGTGGTTCGACGATCCGAGCGATATTCAAATAGTCTGCCGCTTGCCGGTGATTGGCCGGTGGATTGACGAGCACCACTTCCGCGACACGGTCTTCCCCCAATGCGGCCAACAGCACCGCGGCGGCCATGGCATCTTGGCCTTGCAGCGAAACGACGGCTTGCGGATGAAGCTGTTGAAAAGCGTCCATCGCGCGTTTGATGTCCCAAACTTGCATCCCAGCGACCGTTTGGCCAAGCAGCATGAACCGACGGCGAATTTGGGTGAGCTTGCCCGGATCGTCGCTCCAAGTGGCGGGGCCAATCCCTCGCGGAACAACACAGATCTGAAATCGATGTTGTTTCGCGTCGTCCCGTTGTTGCTTTAGGAGTTGCCGTTGTTCCGAAGTCAGTTGATCGAAGGATTGGCCGGCGGCCAAGTTAGACCACACTTCAAGAATCGCCGAATGTTTCCCGTCGAAGACCTCGAAACTAGCTGTCGTAGTATCGCGGGCCTGATCGATTCCCCAATCCCAAACAAACAATGGCAACGTCACCGCAGATTGTGAGGTGAATTCAATGTGCTTGAATTCGATCCCCTCAAAGTGCAGGCTTTTGATCACGGTCGGATTCAATTCCGGAACATGATCCGCGTTCGGCCAGCCCGCGAATACTTTGCTGCTCAACTGCTGCTGAACCACTTTCGATGCGGCGGACATGACTTGCCAATCCAGACTCTCCGCTTGTTCCCCAGATTCCGTTGGTGGAAACCAAGCGGACGGCAAAGGTGTGTCTGGGATCGAAGGCACGAAGAACTCGGCGACCGTTGTCACCCGTTCATCCGAGGGCAACTGTTCGAAAACCCTGAGTCGTTGGGGCTCGAAGACCGGTACCGCCGCCACTTCGATCGGCCGATCGATATTTTTTAAGTGCCGATCGAACCACCGAAACGCGGGGACCTGTAGTTCTTGAGTATCGGTATGGGGACCCGGAGTGATGTTCAAGCCCAGATTCGCTTCGGCGCCCAGCAGTTGGTAAATTCGACGAGTCTTGTGATGAACATCAACGACGCCTTCCAAGGGAAAAATAGTGTCGTTGTCCGAATTGGCGATCAGCAAAGGCCGAGGTGCCACCAACGCGGCGACTTGGGCAAAGTCCCACCGGTAAGTGTTGACCGGATACATGCAATCGCAGTGACCATCGACACAACCATCCACCACATGGTTATGCAAGCTGGTGATTCCCGCGACCGGAACCGCCGCTGCGATTCGTTGGTCCAAAGCAGCGACCCACCACGAATAGGCTCCGCCGCCGGATCGGCCAGTCACTCCGATTCGTTTAGCATCGACTTCCGGTCGTTGTTCCAAATAATCCAACGCTCGAATTCCATTCCACGCCTCGACGCCGGCCGGTGTGTAGCCGCGATTGTTCCACCACCATTGGTTCAAATTGTGTGTGCCATGATGAACCCCTTCGATCTCTCCCAATTGGATGGTGTCGATCATCAGGCACACATAGCCATGCCGAGCGAACCAAACGCCATGGTGGTGATAGGCGGTCTTGTTGCCATAACTCACATCGTCGTGTTTGACTTTCGCATGGCCGCACAAATACAGAATGGCTGGCAATGGTGTTGTCGCATTTTCCGGGCGATAAAAATTCGCGGTGACATACAAACCAGGCAGCGATTGAAAGTGCAGGCGTTCAACCATCACGCCTGAATCATGCGACTGGCCAGTCACCACCGGTTGAAGTTCCGTCCGCGGCGGAAAAGGATCCAAGCCCAACATTTCGGCCAATTGTTGTCGATACAGCGCGGCATGTGCGTCCCAATCTTCGCGGCTGTTGATGGTCGCCAGACAGCAATCGGCGATCTGTTGTGTCTGTTGAGCGAAATATTTTTGGAGTTGCTCGTTGTTCTTGGAGATCTCTTGGGCTAGCGGAGCTAAAGTCACTTGAGCAAGAGTTGCTGACTCAGTGAACCGAAGTCCCAGCACCAGAATGAAGCAAAGAACGTTGGTCCATGATCGAAACGTGCGTGTCATCGGTGACCTCGTGATCGTTTGGTATCGCTTGTTGTAAAAACCATGTAGCCAATACGTTGCCACACGAATAAGTGTAGCGAAAGTCGCCAAGACTTTCGGCCAAAATAATCTTAGCGAAAGTCGCCAAGACTTTCGGCCTAAATAATTGTAGCGAAAGTCGCCAAGACTTTCGGAAGT
>JAUXWY010000208.1 GCA_030681235.1 Pirellulaceae bacterium
CGGTTCGTTCGGTGCTGATTCCGGCGCTTAGCCAATACGCGGATAGTGTCGTGGGGGTTTCCGGTTCCAACGATCAAGCATCGGGTCTTTACGCAACTCCCATCCGGCGAGCGCACGAAGCTAAATTAACCCAGTATCTGGAGTTCTATCGTGTTGATCGGTTTGGCCAGCATCCGGCTCCCGAAAACTTCCGTCTGCCCGTCGTACCAGAGCCGCTGAGACCACCCATCGACGCGATTGTAATCCCGCCAACGATTTGGGACGGCGAAGCGATGTCGAACCGCGCGTCGATGAAAGATTTCCTTCGTGCGATCGACTCAATTTTTGACGCCATTCGTCCGCTGCGTCCATTGTTTGCTTGGGCCAAGCGCATTCGAGAGTTGAGCGATGCGATCTTCCCTCCCGCAAAATTTCTTATGGACCAAGCGTTGGAGTATTTGAATGGCAATGGCGGAGACTCGAAAGGTTTGTTTGATTTTTTTCGGGCGACGGATCGACTTACCGAGTTGGCGATGACCGATCCTCCTGGGACGCGAGCTGCCGATTTGCGTCCCTACGATCACAACCCGACCCACCAGTCGTTCGACAAATTCTTGATCGACGTGGAGCAAGAATCAATCAGTCAATGGACGCGGGCGACGTATCCGTATGTCGATTCGTATCGCGCGCCATTTCGTCACTTCTTCGATCGAAGCCTGCCCAATTCATGTCTACGAACTTATTTTACACACTGGACCAATAGGTTCACGTTGATCGAATCCCATTTTCGCCGACGCGTTGATGTGCTCGGGAATTATCTGGAGGATGACGACGCTGAATCAGATGAGCAACAGGACCAGAACTTTCTCAAGCAATGGAAGGAAAAGTTGGACGAATTGCGACTGAAGTTGGAGTCGTTGGCCACTGTTTCTGAGGTCGAGGACGCAGCGGCTTCGCGAACCGATCTCGTCGACTTGCTGCAACAATTTAACGAGGTCGCAACTTGGCTGCGAACCAGTGGAGCCCTCGCGGCCCTGGAATCAGCCGGGCTGAAACCACGCGCTTGGATGGACGCGGTTGAAAAGACCAGTCGCAATGCCGCCGAAACGGCACGACGGGCGCCCTACGATCCAGAATCCGAACTGACGGAACAGGAGTTTCGGCAGACGGTTGAAACCTTAGCCGTCTACCATTCACTAACAGATTTACTCGAAGGCCTGTCGGAGCTTGACGCGTTGGTGGATTTTCTGGATCCAACTGCTCCACCAAAAATGTATGTGCTGCGCGATATGGAACCCGAATGGAAGGGTGACGAAACCTGGACTCAAGACCCCCGAGCGGCCGAGCAATTGTTTACGATCGTTGTCGCGGCCCGGCGTCAACCACAAGTGACAGGATTTGGGCCAGGTCTTTTCCGCAATCCCAATGCGGATGGGACGCTCGCTTTTGCGCAGGCGATGTTTTATAACGCCAATGGTCGGCAGGTCTTAGCGGCGGATGACATCACGCGGCAAGTCAACACGGGCTGGGACACCCTCAATTGGCAACCGCCGGTTCAAGCGCCCGAGTGGCGGCGTGGGCAACCCGCCGAAGCCAACTCTGGTGGTTCCGGCGGACGTTTTCCCTGGCAATGGAAACCACCTCTGGACGTGTTTACGGGACGTCCCGTGGAGCCTATTGCCAAGGTTCAATTGAATTGGCAAAGCAAGTTAGTTCCCTTGACCCCTTTCAGACTTCGCGATGCCGAACAGCAGTTTTCAGATGCGATCTTGAAGAGAGCGGCGGAATTCATGTCCCAGCAACCCGATAGTTTGCTCAGTCATTGAGGAATCGTGTGATGTTGATGACCCAATGCAGAAATCTATCAAGCATCCGCCTGGTCTGGTGGATGGCCATTTGGTTATTGACGAGCGACTCGGCGTGGGGGCAAACATTCGGCCGCTTGCAGATTCGGTCGCAGCCCAATGGAGCCACGGTTTCGATCACTCAGGGAGCACGTCAAGTGACTCCCAAAAAGACACCAGCCGAATGGGTGTTGCAGCCGGGCAGCTATCAGGTACGTCTGTCCAAAAGCGGATATCAAGACTTGGCATTTTCAGTCAAGATTTTGGCCGACAAAAAACGCTCCTTCGCCAAGGTCATGCAGACGCAGTCTGCCAATTCCGGAGGAGGCAACGTACCGGTATCCAGCCCGACGGCCAATCACATTTTGGAAGCCGCCCGGCAGAGTTTCCGCAATCGCAAAAAGTATTATGTCGGAAATCAAAAGGACGCCTTTTTCCCGGGCGCCTTGGAACTAGCCAGCGGCATGGTTCCTGTCGATTTTCGAGAAGCCCAACGGTTTCAATATTCGCAAGGAGTTATTTCGGCCAACGGAGCCTTGCCCGGTGATATCTTTGTCTTGCGTCGGGGAAACAAACGAGAAGTCTTGGTGTATGCGGGCGAGTATCGCTTTCCCGATTCAGTCAGCAAACGGAAATACTCGTTTTTCTATTATCCGTTTCGGCAACAGTCAGGGATGCAACTAAATACCTATCCGATGCGTTATGAACATCATTGGATGACGTCGCACAAGCTGTTGACTCCCAGCAAAAAGGGTCAGCAGCAGATGTATTCATCGGGGGCCGCCCATGAAGTCGCCAAGTTTGTCGAGGTAAAAATTGATCGCCGTACCGTCAAGTTTCTTAAATCTCCAGGAATCAATGGCCGTGTGATGGCTCGACATCCACCCGCCGAAGTGATCGTGTACCGGCGAGATCCAGATAGGCTCCGTACGATACGTATGGTGCGGTTCAAAGAAACCTCTTTGTCTACGATCAGCCGATTCAAGATCGAAGGCACGGATATCTCCGGGTATTTTCTGGAACCACCGGGACCCAGCACAACACAATCAGGGAAAAACCGGCGTATCCCCGCAGGCGTCTACGACCTGCGGTCAACATGGGACGCTCGTGGAGGCTATTTCGCAATTGGCTTATCCAACGATATCGTTCCCAAAGAACGAAGAGTTCTAATTCACTATAATCTCTCAAATAAAGCAGCTAACTATATCAGGAAAACTCCTTGGTCTGCCGGGTTTATATCCTTCGTGGTAAGTCAAACCGGAGCTCCCTTTACAAAAATGGGAAACCATGTTGGATACGCACAATCGCTAAGAACCAATCCTAGGGGTTGGCAGGTTCTTAATCCTTACACAACCGCGTTAAATCTAGGAGACATCGTTGTCAAAAATAGAGAGTATGAGAATGGAACTCTCAATAATATGACGTTCAACAAGAACCCATGGGATGGACCAAGTCATGGGGATATCGTGACTGCAATAAACTCTACCTCAGTTACTGCCATTGGAGGCAATGTGGCGAACTCTGTAACTACAGTGACTATAACAACCAACTCTCAAGTAATAAAAGTACCGGGATATTTCGTAGTGCTACGCCCCCCTCCGCAATTTGCCCAATCGATTGTCGATCAGGCAAAAACGGAATTTAGACTGTGGTCTTCGAACAACTGGAAAGAAACTTCGCGGAAGGCTTTATTTACAATTTATAAGTATTATGAAGCCGGTTATTTAGCAGAACCTCTGAAAAAATTTTCAATTGACACTTCGGGAGGTCTATTACCTGGGGAAAGTTACTCCAGCAATTGGGTAGAACCGTCCGCCACGCTGCTCGAGACCCTCCGTGCCCATTTTATCAAGCCGGCCGGGCAAGACTCGGTCGACGACGGAACAGTGATAAAGGGCGGCAAACTAATTATCACTGAGGAGTTCAAGTAATCGTGTTTGAGTTTGGCTCTCGTGTCATTTGCGGTACTTCGGCACCTTCACTTCCCATTCGTCCTGGCAATGCGATGGTCGAATTGGTGATGGGGTTCATACCGTTGACCATGATGTTCGGACTATTGTTATGGGTGGGAGTATTCGCGGTCAGTTGGCAGGAGTTGGCCTGCGAGAACCGGCACGAAAATTGGAGTCGCCGCTATCACGCGGAATTCAGTAAGAACACGACCAAGCCATTTGAATTTTCCGAGGACAAACCATTGGAACAACAATCCAGTCGCCGAGTCCCTGGATTTGGGGTTGCCTTTGCCGCGTTTCCTGTGCCTATTGCACGAAGCTCGATCACCACCGGTTCGTGGGACCATCACCAAATTCCCTTCGACCGATCCCCTCAGTGGGAACTTGCTCTGCGATTGGCGGGAAAATCGCAACCGGAAAAACTGCGCGGATTGCAACTTCCGCCCAAGATCGGTCGAAACAATCAGCAATTGGCAAACGTTGGACAACAACAAGGGAGTCAACTCGGTAGCATCACGGACCTGTTGGGCCAACTGATGAATTGGCGGACCGGTTCAAGCTCCCAAATTATTGATGACGCAAAATCGGACGCTGGACGGCAACTCGCGCAAATGCAAGCGGAACACAAGCAGGCCGAACAAGAATCCGAAGCCAAAGTGGCTCAGGCGAAAGAAAATCTAGCCAGGGCTACCCAAGACCGTCTGGGAGCCGAGAGGAAACTCCGTGAATTGCAAGAAAAACGTGACGAGGCAACTGAGGAAGAGAAAATTGCGGAACTAGACGCCCAAATCGAGGCTCTAAAAAAACAAATTCCCCGGCTGAAGTCCGATGAGTCGCAAGCCGAGTTGGAGCTTCGACATCGCCAGCAGGCCCTGCGCGATTTGCAGGACAATCCACCACCAGAGGGGTTGGATTAGACGATGGAGAATTTGTCCACACTCACATTCTGGACTCGCTTGTCGCGGATATTCTGCGTCATCTGTGTCGCGTTCGCAGTTTGGATGGTGACCGATATGTTTCTGCGATTGACGCAACGTGAGCCCTTCCTGTCCGACAACTCGCGCACTGCGATCCATGACGGACTTGGGAGCCCAGCGACGGAATCGTTGTCGTCAGACCTAACCCAAACGGGACCGTCGTTTCTCGACCACGCGACTTCTGGCTATTGGCAATTTCAGCAAGCGACCGTTCGGTTGGGTAGCCAGACGATTGACCGGTCCCGTTGGCCGGAACACGCTCAGCGTTACATGGCGTTACCGCCAAATCTTGATATCGATTTCTCCTCGATCGTCGCCGACTTAGGCGACTGGTCATTCAAATCAATTGGCGACGAAAGCGAGCAACATCGCCACTACTTGTGGGAGTTTGGTGAATTGCAAATCTCGTTCGTCGTGCGGTACCACGAACGACGCTGGCTATGGTGTGGTGGCGGCATGGCCGTTCCCGTTTCACCGCAGGAAACGATCGTGTACGAGTTGTTAGGTGTGAACGAGCTGCCTCAGCAAGACAAGTCAACGTCCCTGACGCCTGTCGTGAGCATTCCTTTTGGGCACAAATTGGTCGCCAATCGACTCACATCCAATGGCAACGTGATGGCTTCGGTCGTAACTTTTGACGTGCCTTTAAGTGCGGCTTGGGCAGAGATCCAGGCGGCGAACGACCTTGTCTTCGAAGGACAAGCGATCTCTGCGGGTTCATCGCAGCAGGTTGTATTGGCCTGCCCGACGACGGGACAACGATTCGGCGGCTGGGCCACGAGGCTAGGATCGGCAAACAATTTTCTGTTACTTTACGAACTCCAACCGCCCGTTGAATTGAGGACGGCAAACTGATGGAAACTCGCGAGATTTACCAGCAAACGACTCGATACTTCCTCCATCCGGTTTTGCCCCTATTGGATGACGCCGACGTAAGCGAAGTCATGATCAATGGCGTGGGCCCCGGTTCTGTCTACTATGAAAAGAAAGGGCTGATATTTCCGGCCGCAGATGAGTGCTGTTTTACCGATGCTGAATCGTTGCTGGCAGCGGCCCAAAATATTGCCGAGTACGTCGGGCGTCGCCTAGATCGGACCACGCATAGCATGGACGGTCGATTGCCGGAGGGACATCGCGTTCATATCATCGTGCCACCGGCGGCCAAACAAGGTGTGACCGTGACCATTCGGAAATTCAAAGAGTCTCGCTTAACGTTGACAGACTTGGTCGGGTACGGCAGCCTGTCACCAGCAGCGGCCGAGTTTCTGACGTCCTGTGTTCGAGCTCACAAGAACTTGGTGATTTCCGGTGGGACAGGAACTGGTAAAACTTCTTTGCTGAATGCGTTGTCGGCATGCATCGCCGAAACCGAACGAATTATCGTGATCGAAGATACGGCCGAGCTAAAGCTCAGCCAGTCGCATACGGTCTACTTGGAAGCACAACCGCCAAGTCCCGACGGAAACCGTGGTATCTCGATTCGCGACTTGTTTGTCGATTCGCTGCGAATGCGCCCTGATCGAATCATTGTCGGCGAGGTTCGTCGAGGGGAGGCTCTCGACTTGATCCAGTCGATGATCTCTGGTCACGCTGGAGCGTTGACAACCGTCCATGCTAACACGCCTTATGACGCCGCCATTCGACTGGAAACACTGTGCTTGATGAGCGACGTAGAATTGCCACAAGCGGTGGCTCGGATGCAGGTGGCCTCAGCGCTTGATGTGGTTGTTCAGATCGATCGAGTCGAGGGTCGCCGGCGCGTATCGGCGATTTCACGGCTGGACTCTGCCGCAAGCCTTAGGGAGAATCGCTACATACTCGAGCCGGTGTATTCGTCCCCCCCCGCCGACAAGCTCGGAGAATTGCGCGACCTTGCTGGTCTCGATAAGATGACGCCTGACCAGCTCGCAGAATGGGTTTCGAACCTTTAGTTCAACACTTGGGAACACCGAGCGACCTATTCATCCTTGCCGGGCCTCAGTACCCCGCCGTCGGAGCCTATCTGATCAACGGGCGGTTTGTCGGATATTATAGTCGAGTGGCTCCGGCGCCTTTCCTTACCCATCAAGCGATTTACGTTCCCACGGTGATCGATGATCAGTAGCCTACTCAAATTATTGGCCCGACTTCGATTGCCGTTGTGGTTCGGCTGGCGAGTGGAATTGGCCGTCGGCGAGCAAGCGGCATTGGACGCGGCCGGTAGCCTGGCGTGGCGCGAATACGCGACGACGGAGCGATTGTTTGAAGCTTGGTCGCCAGCCGCCGACAGTTTGTGGGAAGCCTACCATTGCCCGACATTGTTTGCGGCCTTGGATCAAATCCCGACGGGAAAAGTTGGGGTCGCGCCTGAAGTTTGGATTCCCGAGTGGTTGCGAACCGAGGTCCCGGCCCCCAGTTGGTTGGACGCCCAGACGTGGTTGATTTTGGACGGACCACCGTTGGCCAGCATCGCGATGGCCGCTCATTTGTGTTATCAGCAAGTTTGCCAGCCCGTTTGCACGTTTGACAATTGGCCGCATCCGTCGGGTTTGCTCAAATCCGAGGTGGCGTTGGCGGGACTCATTCGCTACGCGCCGCTGATGGCCCAGGCTCGGTCGAAATGGCACAAGGGCCTGCCGCCCGTCTGGATTTGTGATAGTGGGCGACTCGGGTTTCGCCCCGGACGGCCGAAAGATTTCGACAATCGGTACTATTTGGACGATTCGATCTTGCCAGGCATCGAGCTTCTGCGGCAACATCAATTGCAGCGGGTGGTCTACGCGAGCGTCAACGTGTCGGATCCGCCCACGGCCGATATTGCAGGGTATTTGCATTCGTTGCAAAAACAGGGGCTGCCCGTGTTAAGAATCGGTCTCGCGTCTCGGGAAGCTTGGGACTCCGGCCCCGTACCAGCCGGGGAATTGCCGGCCCCGGTATTTAGCACGCAAGGATTTTTCCGTTCCACCGCGGGAGGCTTCGGAACGTCGATTCCCGAGCCGTCGTCCAGTTCCGGGTAATTGGTCGCTGACCGCTCGGTCGGTCAGATTGAAACCAAAACTTCGTCCACCTCCGGGCGAATTTGCTGTTTCGCTCTCGACGAGAGAGTTCGACAGTTGAATAATAGTAGGGTCCGTTGTTTTTTGGGTGTTGGTGCTCAGCCAGCTTCAAATTTGGAGAATCAATCATGTGCCGCTGTTGTCCCGGAATCGGAATCCCGTTTGGGTTGTTGGTGTTGCTGTCTTGCGGGGTTTTGGTTGGAGCAGGATGGGCGTTCAGTCCGGACTCGACGACCCTAACTCAAATGCAGCAACAAGAAAAACAAGATAAGGTTGGTCAAGCCAAAGAGGCCACGGAACAAGGCAAAGAACAGGAAGCGGAGAAAGCTGCGGAAAAAGTCCTCGAGACCGCGACTTTTGGGAGTGGTTGTTATTGGTGTACCGAAGCCGTCTTTCAGCGCGTGGCGGGCGTGGAAAAAGTCGTCAGCGGTTTCATGGGAGGACATGTTACCAATCCAACTTACGAACAAGTCTGCACCGGCTTGACCGGTCATGCGGAAGTCCTGCAAGTCCAGTTTGACCCAGCCGTTGTTTCCTATGAAAAACTGCTGGAGATTTTTTGGAGATCGCACGATCCGACGACCCTTAATCGTCAAGGCAATGATTTTGGCCCCATGTATCGCAGCGCGATCTTCTACCATAACGAAGAGCAAAAGCTGTTGGCGGTCAAATATAAAGACAAGCTCAACGAAGTCAAAGTCTTCAACGCTCCAATCGTGACTGAAATAACGGAGTCGAGCGAGTTCTATGCAGCCCCCGACGACCACCAAGACTACTACAATCGCAACAAGAAAAAGAATCCCTATTGCAAAATGATCACGTACAAACTTCAAAACTTTCGCAAGGTGTTTAAGGACGTGATCGACAAGGAAAAAGACAAGATCAAGTAATCGCGTGGAACTTGACTTTAACCTGATTCATATCACGGACCCCGGCGACTCCCGCCTGGGTCCGTTTCTTCATTTACCGCTCCGCAAGGCTGCCGGGCGCCTGTCCGAAGGGCTGTTTATCGCCGAGGGCCGCATGGTCGTGGAGCGGCTGTTGCGTAGTCCATATCAACCGGCTGGATTGGTGATCACCAACAACAAACTGGAATGGTGCCAGGCCGTTGTGCGTGCCGCGACCAATGTCCGACCTGACCTGCAGAGCTTGCCAATCTACGTATTGCCGGACGACGTTTTGAACCAGGTCGTTGGGTTCGAGTTTCATTCCGGCATCATGGGCAGCGGACTGCGAACCGTCCCGCCGGCGTTGCAGCAACTTATGACCGATTGGTTTGCTCCGCGTTTGCATAACGCGGCCACGAGTGAAACGTTGGTCGTCCTGCCCGCGATGAATTCGGCTGAGAATTTGGGTTCGATCATTCGGTCGGCGCAGGGCTTGGGAGCTGCCGGGTTGGTTTTGTCTTCGCAGTCCGCGGACCATTTATCGCGCCGAGTCATTCGGGTTTCGATGGGCCATGCCCTGGCGTTTCCCTGTTGGCGAAGCGAAGACTGGATCGATGATTTGCGGCGGTTGCGAGCTGTCGGATTTCGGTTGATCGGAATCGAACATCACGCCCGGATGCAACCGTTGGCGACCGCCAAGCGATCCACTCGGCAAGCCTTGATTTTTGGCAATGAATTTGCGGGTTTGGATGACGCGACATTAGAAATGATGGACGACGTCGTCGGGATAGAAATGCAGAACGAAGTTGATTCACTTAATGTCGCAGTGACGGCGGCGATCGCGTTGCATCACTTCGTGCCGAGCTGAACGCGGCTGGTCCGACAGTTTTAGTTTAGTTGGGCCCACTCAGGAATTTCCCTGTAACACTGGCCGGACAACGGACAAGGTCCTGCTGGACGCCCGCGACGACGACTTCTCCGCCGCGCTCGGCGGCGTCCGGACCGATGTCGATCAAATAATCTGCTGCGCGCATCAATTGCAGGTTGTGTTCGATGATCAACAAGGAATGCCCCACAGACAGTAGCGCGTCAAAGCATTGCAGCAAGACGTCGATGTCAGCGGGGTGCAGGCCAGTGGTCGGTTCGTCCATCACAAACAGCGTGGGCTTCTGTCTTCCGCCCCCCAGAAACGCGGCCAATTTCAACCTCTGCGATTCGCCCGACGACAGCGTGGGAGCTCCTTGTCCCAATGGCAAGTAGTCCAGACCCACATCCAACAACGGCTTGAGTTGCTTTTGGATCGTCGATTGATGCCGAAAGAACATAAATGCTTCCCGCACGGTCATTTGCAAGATTTCATCGATGTTCTTGCCGCTGACGGTCACTTCCAAGACATTTTTTTGATAACGTTTTCCCTGGCATTCGGGGCAGGTCATCGTCACATCGGGCAAGAACTGCATGTCGATGGACATTGTGCCGTCGCCTTCACATTTTTCGCAGCGGCCTCCGGCGACATTGAAGCTAAAGCTCCCGGCGGTCAAGCGTTTGTTCTTGGCTTCGCTGGTTTCAGCGAAGAGTTTCCTAATCGCGTCGAAGGCTTTGACATAAGTGACGGCATTGCTGCGTGGCGAGCGGCCAATGGGACTGCCATCGATCAGTCCGAGTGCTGCGATTTGTGGCGGCACGCTTAGGGATGCGAACGGCAAAGGCTGGTCTGCTTTCTCTCCCCAATGAACTTGCAGAGCCGGGACCAAGGTCTGGCGGACCAGCGAGCTCTTTCCAGAGCCACTCACGCCGGTCACCAAACATAAGACACCCGTAGGAAATTTTACGTCGACGGATTTCAAATTGTTGCCGCGTGCTCCCGTCAATTCGACCCAACCGCGCGGCGATCTTCGCACCCGTTGGTGATCCACCGGCCGCAGATACTTGGCCGTCAATGACTGCTGATCCTGGCAAAGTTCGGCATATGTGCCATCAAAAACAATCTTGCCACCCAGGGCTCCGGCTCCCGGTCCGATTTCGACAATCCGATCGGCAGCTTGCAACATGGCTGTTTCGTGTTCCACGGTGATCACGGTGTTGCCTGCGCGATGTAAACGGCTGATCGCTTGGGTCAAACGTTCGATGTCCCGCGGGTGGAGTCCCACGCTTGGTTCATCCAAAACGTACAGCAGGTTGACCAAAGCCGATCCGAGGGCGGTCGTCAACGCCGTGCGTTGCAATTCCCCACCGCTCAAAGTCCGCAAGGTGCGATCCAACGTGACATACGGCAAGCCGACATCAATCAAATACTGCAAACGATGTAGCACTTGCGGCAAGACAGTGCGAACAGATTGTTGCTGCGTCGGCGTCAACGACAATTGCTCCAGCCAGGACTTCAAGTCATCGAGTTTCAGGTGGCTGGCGTCGGGCAACGAACGTTGATCGATACAGAACTGACGAGCCGCCACGTTCAATCGCTCGCCGTGACAAGTCGTGCATTCGAAGTACGAGCGCCAGCGCGCCATAAAGATGCGATAGTGCATTTTGTATTTGCGTTTTTCCATCCAGCGGAAAAACCCATTCAGGCCCGGAAACTTATGTTGGCGCGAACCTTGCCACAAAATCTCGACTTGGGCCAGAGTCAATTCGGCAAACGGTTTGTCCAACGGCAGTCCAGCGGCCTCCGCCTGTGGCATCATTTTCCGCCACTTCTTCGAGTACTTGGGAGTGGTCCAGGGAGCAATCGCGCCGAGCCGGAGAGCTTTTTTAGTGTTGGGTACAATCTTGCGAATATCGTACTGCGAGACGCTGCCAAACCCCTCGCAGGTGGGGCAAGCACCGACCGGCGAGTTGTAACTAAACAAGGCGGGCGTGGGCAGCGGGAACGATTGATTGCAACCGTCGCATTCCCAGCCTTCGCTGAAGTGGTAACGCCAGCCCCATTGTCCCAGGCAGCGGTAGGGCAGGGCGATGGGAAATCGGACTTCGTGGTTACCAGCGCCGTCGTTGTCCTTCGAATTCACCGGAGAGCGAGAATCAGAATCTTCTGCAGCTGGGTCCGGAACCCAGACAAAGGCCCGCCCACCGACGGCCACTGCCGTGTCCAAAGTCTCGACCATACGCTCGCGCGCCGTTTGTCCCACGACCCAGCGATCGACGATCACATCCACATTCTGCATCACTTCATTGTTGGCCGGGCCACCGACGACTTTTCGCTTGGTCGAGGAAGCGGCTGTTGTTGGTTTCTTCTTGACTGCACGTTTGGGCGAGCCGCGTTTGGGAAGCTCGAAGGATTCAGCTTCCGGTTGTTCATCATTTTCGTTCGCTGCCTCGCTCACGAGTTGAGCTACCATTGGGTTGTGGACGCTGCGCCAGCCCAACGACTCCAGTGCCAATAGCAGTGGCAGTTCCGCGTTCTCCAATTCCAGAGGCACTTCGCGGACCGCCATCGTGGCAGAGGCCAGGTCTTGCCTTTGCCCATCGATCGAGACTCGTGTAAAGCCATTGGTCAACAGATGCGCGGATACTTGCTCCCACGCAGTGGACGGTCCGCTCCACGTAAACCCAGTCACGACTCGCGTCCCACTTGGCAGCCGAGCAACAGCGGTTGCCATTCCGTCCGTGGTGTATTTCTGCACGGGCCGTTGGCAGGATCGACAAATGGGCTCCGACAACTTGGCGTAAACTTCGCGCAAGTAGTCCAAGATCTCCGTATTGGAACCCACGGTGGCTCGCCCCGTCAGTCCGCGACTGGAGCGGGTCACCGCGATGGATGGCGGGATTCCCGTGATTTCTCGCGCATTGGGCTTTTCTAGCGCATTGAGATATTGGCGAGTGTAGGCAGAAAAGCTCTCGATATAGCGCCGTTGGCCTTCGGCGTAAAGGGTATCCAACGCCAGACTGGTCTTGCCGCTGCCACTTCGACCACACAGCGTCAACCACTGCCCATGAGGGATGGTCAGGTCCAGCTGTTGAAGGTTGTGCACGGCCACGCCGAGCGCTCGAATGCCTGACCGACGTGTTTCACTGGGAATCGAGAAGTCACTCAGGCCGGCGGAGTCTTCGGCAACTTCCCCTGGCAACTTCTCACTCGCGTTTTTCTTCGACCGAGCCACTGGGACGACTTCCTAGAAAACACCGTTCATTGATGGATCTGCCTATACAAAGGCAATTTAGCGAGCGCT